>CAZJNX010000043.1:0-25142 GCA_964547415.1 uncultured Hyphomicrobiales bacterium | reverse complement strand
GGAAGCCGTCTTCGCCGACCGGACGGTCTTCCTCGACGGACGGAACAACGCCCCGGTCGCCCGGACCGATGCCCTCTCGACCGAACAGAACACGCCGCTGCGCGACATCTCGGCCATCCTGCTCGCCAACGACTTCGACCTCGACGGCGACCAGCTGGCGGTGACGGCGGTCGAGGACGCGGCGAACGGCAGCGTGAGCCTCGTCGGCGGGCAGGTGACCTTCACGCCCTCCCCTGGCTTCGACGGCGCCACCACCTTCTCCTACACCGTCTCGGACGACCGCGGCGGCGAGACCGAGGGGTCCGTGTTCGTGCGCGTCGTGCGCGTGGCGCCCGAGCCGGGGGACGACGCCTTCCCCCTCGCCGCCCGGGCACCGATCCTCGATCCGGCGGACGAGGCATCGCTCGCGGGCAACGTCCTCGACAACGACGTCTCGCCCAACCCTATCGTCGTGTCCGCGATCACCGTGGACGATGACGAGATCGCGGTGGCGGAGGACGCGCCGGCGGTGACCGAGCTCGCCTTCGGCTCGCTCACCGTCGCCGCCGACGGCAGCCTCTCCTACGTCTTCGACCCGACGGCCCCCGGCCTCGTCACCGAAGACGCCTTCGAGGCGACCGAGACGTTCACCTACACGGTGAGCGACGGCGTGTTCACCGCGACGGCCACCGTCACCATCGACCTCGATATCGAGCCCGAGGCGCCGGGCCTCGTCGTCACCACCGAGGCGGACGTGGTGAATTCCTTCGACGGCGTGATCTCCCTGCGCGAGGCGATCGGCTACGCCGCCGTCCTCGGCGAGGCGGGCGCGACCGACAGGATCACGTTCGCGGACGGCATCGAGGAGATCGTGCTCGGCAACGCCGACGGCGACGGGACCCTCGGGGACGGCGAGACCCCGACCGAGCTCCGCGTCGAGGACCTCGACGGCCCGCTCGAGATCGACGGCGGCGGCACGGTTGCCGACGGCACGCTGTCCGGCGGCGTCACCCTCGACGGCAGCGACGCCACCCGCATCCTCTTCTCCACCGGGGTCGACCTCACCCTTTCCGGGCTCGCCCTCGAGCGCGGCGCCGCCCCTGCCGACTTCAACGGCGGTGCCCTCGCCGGCAGCTTCGGGGACATCGCCCTCGAAGACGTCGTGATCGCGGACAGTGCGGCGACCGACGGCGGCGGGCTGTTCCTGACGACCGGCGAGCACACGGCGCGGAACGTCGTCGTGACCGGCAACACGGCCACGGAGGACGGCGGCGGCATCTGGCTGGGCCTCGGCGGCTCGCTCACCCTCGAGGGCAGCACCGTCACGGACAACGCGGCGGGCAACTCGGCCTCCGGCGTCGGCGGGCTCGGCGGCGGCATCCGCTTCTTCGAGGAGCCCGGCACCCTCGAGCCGGGCAGCCTCACCCTCGTCGACACCGACGTGATCCAGAACAGCGCCGTTGGAGATACCTTCGCCGCGGGCGGCGGACTCGCCGCCGATCTCGTCGAGGGGAGCGCCCTCACGATCACCGGCGGCCGCGTCGAGGACAACGGGGCGGCCGCCGTGGACTTCGCCGCGGGCGGCGGCATCTCGGTGCTGGCGAACGGCGGCGACGTCACCATCGACGGGACGAGCGTGACGGACAACGAGGCCCTCGCCTTCAACGCTCTCGGCGGCGGCATCTCGCTGGAAGGCTCCGGCACCTTCGTCGTCGAGAACACGCCGGTCGAGGGCAACCTGGCCAGCGGGTTGGAGACGGCGCGCGGCGGCGGCATCGGCGCCGGCCTCACCGGCGGATCGCTGTCCGTCACGGGCGGAAACGACGGGGCGATCCGCGCCAACCGGGCGTCGGCGGCGGAGGAAGCCTTCGGCGGCGGCCTTTACGCATCCGGCCCCGCCGATTTCACCGTGGACGCCACCCGCATCGAGGGGAACCGGGCGGAGGCGCTGCTGGAAGGGGCGATCGCCGGCGGCGGCGGCCTCTACGGCGGCGAGGGGGCGAGGGTCGTCCTCACCGGCACGGAGCTTGTGGCCAACATCGCCAGCGACCGGTTGCCGGAAGAGAACGCGGGGGCGGGAGGCGCCTACGGCGGCGGCGCCCTGTTCCTCAACGCGGAGTCGGTGACGATCGAGGGCGGCACGATTGAGCGCAACGCCGCCGAAGGCGCGATCCAGGCCGTGGGCGGAGCCGTGAACGTCGACGGCGACGCAGGAACCGCCTTCACCCTGACCGGCGGCGAGACCGGCCGGGACATCGCCGACAACCGGGCGATCGCGGGGTCGACCGGCCAGGTGGTCGGCGGCACGCTGTCCGTCAACACGCGCGGCCCCGTGACGATCGAGGACGTCAACATCCTGGGCAGCGCGGCGGTCGGCGACGGGGTCGCGGGCGGTGCCGTCGCCGTCTCCGCGTTAGGCGACGAGCAGGCGGTGCTGCGGAACGTGACGGTGGACGGGACGGACGTCGCGGTCGGCGCAACGGGTTTCTCCGGCGCCTCCGTGTTCGTGCGCAACGCGCTCCTCGAGAACGTGACGGTGGTGCGCACGAACGTTGATGTGGACGGACAGGCACAGAACGTCACCGGCGCCATCACCGCCGACGGTGGGCAGGGCGAGAACACCCTCGTGAACGTGACGGTCGCGGAGAACACGATCTCGGGCGACCCCGCCCTCGGCGTCGACGGCGTCGGGACGCTCGTCGCCTCCATCGTGACCGCCGGGTCCGACCAGCTCGCGGTGGGCGAGGCCATCGTCCGGAACGGGCCCAACATCGTCGGGCTCGGATCGATCGACGTTTCCGACGAGGACATCGTCGCGCCCGATCTCGGGACGGTGTTCGCGCTCGACGCGGAGGGCAACCTCGTCCTCGACGACGGCGAGCCGATCCAGGTGGTGCCGCTCGCGCCCGTCTTCGACAACCCGGCCCTCGACCGCGCCGCCGTCGGGCCCGACGCGGGCACCGCCGCGGACGCCAACGGCAACGAGGCGACCGCCGTCGTGGCGGGTCGCGAGGCGACCCCGCGCGACCTCGGCGCCTTCGAGCTGATCCCAGAGACGCCCTCGACGGTGGTCACGACCCTCGAGGACACCGTCGACCTGATCGACGGGGAGATCTCCCTGCGCGAGGCCATCGTCTACGCGCGCCTGCCCGACCAGGACAGCACCGTCACCTTCGACCTCGACGAGGAGGAACAGGCCGACGGGGTCATCACCCTCGGTGCGGACGGCGAGCTCGTGATCGGCGCGACGCTCGCCATCGACGCCGCCGGGACGAGCAACGGCATCACCATCGACGCCGACGCGGACGGGGACGGCGATCCCGACACCTTCGGCGACATCGGCGACGCGCGCCGCGTGATCCGCGTGGAGGGCGACGGGACGGTCGCCACCCTCACCGGCCTCACCCTTACCGGCGGCCGCACGGACGCCGACGGCGCGGACGGCGCGGGCGGCGGCCTCCTCGGCGAGGCGGGCACGACGGTGAACCTCGTCGACACCGTCGTGCGGGACAACGCCACCGAGGGTAACGCCGCGAACGGCGGCGGCGTCGCGCTCTTCGGCGACGGCACGTTCACCGACGTCGCGATCATCGGCAACGCGGTTCCTTCGTCCGCGTTTGACATCCCCACCGCCGACGGCGGCGGCATCTTCACGTCCGGCGGAACGCTCACGACCGTCAACGCCACCGTCGCCGACAACACCGCGCTCAACGGCGGCGGTATCCTGATCAAAGCCGGCACGGCGACGCTCGAGAGCAGCACCGTGTCGGGCAACGTGGCGAACGGCGGCGTGGGCGGCGTCTTCCTCGACGCCGGCACCCTCACGGTCTCGAACACCATCGTCCTCGGGAACGTGGAGGCCGCCGCCGAGGGCGCGAACAACGAGATCGCCGCGCGGCCCGGCACGACCCTCGAGGTGGTGAACGCGCTGACCGGCGCCGCGCCGGGCGTGACCGCCGAGGGCGTGTTCGCGGCGACGCGGGAGATCTTCGCCGGCCCCAACACGGCCCTTGCCGGCGTCCTCGACGAGACCGGGGCGATCCCGACGATCCCGCTCCGGGCGGCGGTGGACAACCCGGCCATCGACGGCGCCGTCCCCACCAATCTCACGCCGGACGTGGACGCACGGGGCGTGCCCGTCGTCGACCAGCCGACCGTGCCGAACGCCGAGGGCGGCGACGGCCGGGACATCGGCGCCTACGAGGTGAACGAAGCGTTCGAGGAACCGTCCACGGAGGTGACCACCACCGAGGACGTGGTGGACGCCACCGACGGGGAGGTCTCCCTGCGCGAGGCGCTCCTTTACGCCCGCTTCATCGAGGGAGATCTCGACGTGAACCGTCTCGTCGAGATCACCTTCGCCGATGACCTTTTCGGCACCGATCAGGAGCCGGTCACGCTGCTCCTGAACGAGACGCTGGCGTTCGACGGCGGCGACTATCCGGGGGACCCGTTCGTGCGGATCGTCGGCGAGGGGCGCGTCACCCTGAGCGGCGGCGAGGACGCGCGCATCCTCGACGTGGTGAGCGGCACCCTGCAGATCGGCGGCCTCACCTTCACGGACGGCTTCACGACCGGGAACGGCGGCGCGATCCACGTGGGATCGGACGCGACCCTCCAGCTCGGCAACACCACGATTCGCGACAGCGAGGCCCTGGGCAACGGCGGCGGCCTCTACGGCGCGCCCGGCTCCGACGTCAGATTGGCGGACTACGGCGGCAGCTACGGCGACGGTGGCGTCTCGTTCGTGGACAACTCGGCCGGCGGCGACGGCGGCGGCATGCGTCTTGACGCGCCCGAATCCGTAAACGTTCAAGATTCAAGCTTCCAGGGGAACGAGGCCGTCGGGGACGGCGGCGGGCTCAGCTTCGTCCAGGGGTCATCGGATTTCCCCCTGTTCCTGGAGCGGACCACCTTCGAGGGCAACCAGGCGGATAACGGGGGCGGCGCGCACCTCGAGACGCCGGTGGGCCTGCCGCCAGAAGTTCAAGCGGGCAATGAATTGCCACCCCTCATCACCGACCTCCGCTTCATCGACAACGTGGCGGCTGATCTGGGCGGCGGGCTCTACTACGTGGCTGGCGGCATCAACGATGCGCCCGTGGACGACACCGTCTTCGAGAACAACCTCGCGGCTACGTCGGGCGGCGGCCTCGCCGTCGTGGCCGACGACGCGGCGGGCGACGGCGCGGTCCGGTTCGAACGGATCACGCTGACGGACAATACCGCCATTGATTCCCCAGGTGGCGGCCTCTGGGTGGGCGCGGACACGTCGGTGGTGGTGGAGACCAGCGCCTTCCTCGGCAACCGTGCGGACATGGACGCCGGCGGCGCGATCGCGATCGCGGGCGAGGCTTCGGTGACGAACGTCACTATCGCCGGCAACACGGCCAGCCGGGGCGGCGGCATCTTCGTCGATAACGGGTCTGCTGTCATCGACAGCACGACGATCACCGGCAACCAGGCGGAAGAAGGGGGCGGCATCTTCACGACCGTATCTCCTGCGTTGGCGGAGCTGTCGCGCAGCATCGTGCTCGGCAACACCGGCTTCGAGCTCATCGGTATCTTCACGGAAACGGGGCCCAACATCGTCGGCGGCGCGGAGGGCCCGCTGCCGGAAACGGTCTTCGCCGAGATCGACGGGGACACCGGAGGCGGCCGGGTCGACCCCGGAGAGGTCGATCTCGAAAACGGGGTCCTGACGCTCCCCTCCGTCCCGCTCGCGCCGTTCGTCGGCAACCCCGCGCTCGACCGGGCCGACCCCAACCCGGACCTTGCGACCGACGGACGCTTCGGCGGCTTCCCGGCGGACTTACAGTTCCCCCGCGCCGTCGACTTGCCGAACGTGGAGAACGGCGAGGGCATCCAGGACCTCGGCGCCTTCGAACTCGCCGAGGCCTTCGAGGACCCCTCCACTTTCGTCACCACCACCGAGGACGTGGTGGACCCGACCGACGGGGAGATCTCCCTGCGCGAGGCCATCGCCTACGCCGCCACCCTCGAGGCGGACACCGTCGGCTTCGCCCTTGCGGAGGACGACCCGGACGGTCCGGAAGTCATCTCCCTCGGGGCGGACGGCGCCCTCGTGATCGACCGGACGCTGACCATCGACGGCTCGGCCGTGCAGGGCGGCCTCGTGGTCGACGCCAACGCGGACGGGGACGGAATTTGGACGACGGCGCCGCCCGTGGGCGCAAACCCTCAAGACGCGCGGCGCGCCTTCATCGTGGAGGCCGGGGATACCACCGCGACCTTCCAGGACCTCACCGTCACCGGCGGCTTCGTCACCGGCGACGACCGGGGCGGCAACGGCGGCGGCATCTTCGGCGGCGAGGGCACAGAGGTGATCCTCGAGCGCGTGACGGTGGCGGACAACGCGGTCACGCCGAACGGTGCGGGTGGCGGCGGCGTCTACGGCGACCGCGTCACCCTCCGCGACAGCACCGTGGCCGGCAACCGGGCCGACGGCGAGAACGCGTCGGGCGGCGGCGTCAATGCGCGCGCGGCGGTCCTCGACAACGCGACCGTCGCGAACAACGTGGCGGCATCCGCCGGCGGCGTCTTCGCGCGCGAGTCGGCGGAAGTCATCAACAGCACCGTCACCGGCAACGAAGCCGACCTCGACGCGGCCGGCGGCCTCGCCGGCGGCAACGGCGAGAACGCCCTCACGGTGCGGAGCTCCATCGTCCTCGGCAACGCGGGCGACACCGAGAGCCCCGACATCGATTTCGATGGCACGGAGACGATCGAGAACAGCCTGACCTTCGGCGATGCGGCGCCAGGGGACGTGTTTGCCACAACCGATTTGACGACGCGCGGCGGTCGCCTGTCGGACAACGGCGGTCCGGTCCCGACGGTCGCGCTTCTGGCCGACGCCGCCAACCCGGCCCTCGACCAGGCCGGGCCCGGCACGGGTCGGTCCGACGCCCGGGGCGAAGGCGCCTTCGACATCCCCTTCATCGCGAACCCGGAAGACAACGAGGACGGGCGGGACATCGGCGCCTACGAGCTGCAGGAAGACGACGCGCCCGAGGCACCGTCGCTCGCGGTGACGACCCTTCTCGACGTGGTGGACCCGACGGACGGGGAGATCTCCCTGCGCGAGGCGGTGGAGGTCTACGCCCGTCTCATCGACGGAAACGGGCCCGACACCGTCACCTTCGCCGACGACCTCGAAGGGACGATCCGCCTGTCGCGGACCATCACCCTCGACGGCGACGTTGACCCGGACGGCCTCACCGTCGACGGCGACGGCCGCATCACCGTGAGCGGCGACGCGAACGGCGACGACCTGACCACCGTCATCGACCTCGACGGGGACGGAGAGGGCGACGTCACGGTGACCGACGCGGCCGCGAACCAGAACGCAGACGACAACGTGCGCCCGTTCATCTTCGACGGCGGTCCCGTCGTGCTGGAAGACCTCACGGTGACGGGGGGCCGGACCGACGAGACGGGCGGCGGGCTAGACGTCAGGCCCGGCGCGGCACTGACGGTCACCGGCGGCGTGATCGCGGGCAACACCGCCGCCATAGGCGGCGGCGTGGCCGTCCCGGACGGCGCGGCGCTGACGCTCACCGGCGGCGTGATCGCGGGCAACACCGCCGTCGTGGGCGGCGGGCTGATTGCGAACAAGGCGGCGCTGACGGTGACCGGCGGCGTGATCGCGGGCAACATCGCCGAGGTCTCCGGTGGCGGCGTGTACGTCCTCGACGGCACTTTCACCATCGAGGACGGCCTGATCGCGAACAACGTGGCGATCCGAGGCAGCGGCCTCTTCGTTGAGGACACGGTTGCACCGGCCGAGGTCGTCCAGACGAGCATCGTCGGCAACACCGCAAGCGAGACCGGTGGTGGTATTTACGTCGACGACGATGCACAGATCACCCTTGCCCGGGCGACCGTCACCGGCAATTCCGCGCAGGACACCGGTGGCATCTACCTGGAGGGCGCGCCGCAGAGCGGATGGATCGAAGGAAGCCTCCTCGTCGGCAACGCCAACGGCGATCTCAACACCTCGGCAAACACAAACCTCGACGAGGCGAGCCTCGTCGGCGGCGATGCGGCGGCCGTCTTCGCCGAGATCAACCAGGCGACGGGCGGCGGTGCACTCGCCGACAACGGCGGGCCGGTTCCGACGGTCGCCCTCCTGCCGTCGCTGTCCAATCCCGCTCTCGACCGCGCGCCGGCTGCGTCGGACGTGGCGAACGACGCCCGCGGCCCGGGCTTCGACCGCAACGTGGACCTGCTGGACATCGGCGGGCCCGGCATCCGCGACGCCGGCGCCTTCGAGCTGCAGAACGCGCCCGAGGCACCGTCGCTCGCGGTGACGACCCTTCGCGACGTGGTGGACCCGGCGGACGGGCTCATCTCCCTGCGCGAGGCGGTGGAGGTCTACGCCCCTCTCATCGACGACGTGGACGGGCGCGACACCGTCACCTTCGCCGACGGCCTCGAAGGGACGATCCTGTTCGGCGACATGGACGGGGACGGGAGCGCCGACGAAAATCCGGGCGCCATCGACGCCGCGGGGCCCATCGAGATCGTGGGGCCGGGCAGTGAGCCGGGCGAGCGGATCACCCTCGACGCGGACGGCGCCTCGCGGGTGTTCATCTTCGCCGATGACGCGACCGTCCGGCAGCTCGACCTCACCAACGGGGCCTCGGATGGAGATGGCGGCGCCGTTCGGCACGAGACGGGGACGCTCACCCTCGAAAGCGTCAGCGTGACGGACTCGATGAGCGGCGGGAACGGCGGGGGGATCCTGTCGGACGGCACGGTCGACTTGGTGGGCTCGGTTATCTCCCGCAACACGGCGGAGGGTAACGGCGGCGGGTTGCAGGCGTCGACCGTCCGCGTCTCGGACAGCGAGATCACCGGCAACGAGACGTCCTCCACCGGCGCCGGTGGCGGGATCTCCGCCATCAATGCAGAGGTGAGGGACAGCGTCCTTTCCGACAACGTGGCCGCGGGCCGCGGCGGCGCACTCAATGCTGTAACCGTCGATGTGTTCGACAGCGAAATCACCGACAACCACGCCGAATTCTTCGAGGGTGCGATCCAGTCGACCGGTAGCCTCACCCTCGAGCGCTCGCTGTTGGACGGCAACAGCGCCGCTTCAGACCTCGGCGCGATCGGGGCCGTCGATGCGAAGATCCGGTCCACCACCATCGCCAACACGACGGTCGGGGACGGCGACGGTGCCACAGTGAGTGTGATCGGGACTCTCACGATGGACCAGGTGACGATGGTCGGCAACGCCGCGGGGAACGCCCCCCTCATCACCGGGACAACATCGAATGAGATCCGGATCGACAGGTCGACCATCGCCGGCAACGACGCGGCCGATCTTGTCGACGGGGATGCAACCCGCGTGATAGCCGAAAGCATTCTTCAGCAAAGTGGCAGCCTCCCTGAGTCGATCACCTTCGAGAGCACCAACATCGTCGACGAGGGCGCTGGCGGCGAGAACCGGGAGGCAGCGCCTCTTGCCGAGGTGCTCGTCACGGAGGAGGACGCGGGCCTGGACGTGCCGCTTCTCGCCGCCAACGGCGGGCCGGTGCCGACCGTCGCCCTCCTGTCGTCGGCGCAGAACCCGGCGCTCGACCGGCTGGCGGAGGCAGGCGATGCGGACGCCCGCGGCGACGGCTTTTCGCGCAACGTGGACCTCGACACGGTTCAGAACCGGGGCGGGCCGCGGGACGTCGGTGCCTTCGAGCTGCAGGCGGAAAACGCGCCGCCTGCGCCCGATCTGACCATCGTCGTCAACACCCCCGATGACGTCATCAATGACGACGAGTTTACCTCCCTGCGCGAAGCGATCGAGGTCGAGCTGCCTGACGCGGCCCCGGGCACGGTCATCACCTTCGACCCCGACGTCTTCGATGGGCCCAAGACGATTAGGCTCGCCGACCAGACCGGCGACGCGATACCGGACCAGATTCGCCAGGAGTCCGAGGATTTCGGGACGCTGCACCTGCGGGGACTCGTGGACGAAGACGGGGCACCGACCATCACCGTCGAGGGCGCCGACATCACGCGGATCCTCTCGGTCGGCGGCGACACGACCATCGAGAACCTGATCCTCACCCGAGGACGGGCGGACGACGTCGCGACCATCAACGGTGGGGCGATCGCCCACTTCGGCGAGGGGACCCTCGCCTTGCGGAACGTGACGTTGACCGAGAACGCCGCTGGCACCAACAGCACCGCGGGCGACGGCGGGGCCGTCTGGTCTTTCGGCAACGTGGAGCTGGAGGGCGCGACGCTGACCGACAACGCGGCGACCGGCGGGTCCGGCGGCGCCGTCTATGCGAACGGGACCGTCACCGTTGACGGTGGAAGCGTCCTGTCGCGCAACACCGCCGATAGCGCGGGCGGCGCGGTTTACGGCGACCAAGGGGTGATCGTCGCGGGCGGAAGCACCCTGTCGAACAACGAGGCCGCGTTCGGAGGCGCGGTTTACGGCACCGGTCCGGTGACGGTGGAGGGGCAGAGCACCCTCTCGGACAACACGGCCGGCGGCCAGGGCGGGGCCATCCGCGCATTGGACCGCCTGACGATCACTGACTCCACGATCAGCGGCAATTCCGCGTTTGAGGGCGGCGCGATCTACTTCGATGGCGCTATTGCCAATCTCGTCCAGGCGACCATCGCCAACAACGAGATCACGAACGGGGGCGATGGGCCGGGCGTGTTCGGGTCTTCCTCCGACTTCGCTGTGCTGGGTGCGTTCCGCTCCACCATCACGGGCAATCGCGGTGACGGCGAGTCTGTCAGCTCCCCCCTCTACGGGTTCTTTGTGGTGATCGAGGACACAATCATCCTCGGCAACAGCGCGGACGGCATCGACTCGAGAAACGATGAAAGGGCCGACGGCCTCAACATCGTGGGCATCGGCAACGACAACGATCCGGCCGACAGCGTCATCGAGGCGGGCAGCATCACCGATGTCTTCTTCGATGCAGACGGAGACGGGCGACCGGACCTCACCAACAACGGCGGCCCGCTCGAGACCGTGGCGCTGGTACTGTCCCCCGACAACCCGGCACTCGACGTGTTGCAGGCGCGGGACGACGTCGCCTTCGACACCCGTGGCACCCCGTTCGACCGGAACGTGGACCTCTTCAACGTCGACAACGACCAATTCTTGTTGCGCGACATCGGCGCCTTCGAGCTGCAGTAATCGGAGTTTTTCACCTGACATAGAACACGCGGTCGGCGCGGGGCGGCGGGCTGGGCGCCGGCCGCCCCGCGCCGGCGGTCAGCGGCGCGCGGCGATGCCGGCGATCGCCGTCTCGAGGGCCTCGAGGCCGTCGCGGGTGACGGCGGACGTCGCGACGACGTCCGGGTGGGCGGCCGGGCGGCGGGCGAGGGCCTCGGCCGTCTCCCCCGTCACCTTGGCGAGCTCGGCCGGGCGGACCTTGTCGGCCTTCGTCAGCACCGCCTGGTAGACGACCGCCGCCTCATCGAGCCGGTCCATCGCCTCGCGGTCGTTGGGCTTCAGCCCGTGGCGGGCGTCGATCAGCACGAACACCCGGGCGAGCGTGGGGCGGCCGCGCAGGTAGTCGAACACCAGCCTCGTCCAGGCCGCCACCTCGGTCTTCGGCGCCCTGGCGTAGCCGTAGCCCGGCATGTCGACGGCGACGACCTCCCCGCCCGTCGCGAAGAAGTTGAGGGCGCGGGTGCGGCCGGGCGTGTTGGAGCTCTTGGCGAGCTGCTTCTGGCCCGCGAGCGCGTTGACGAGGCTGGACTTGCCCACGTTCGACCGGCCCGCGAAGGCGATCTCCGGCGGGCCGGCCGGCGGCAGGGCCGCCATGGTCGGCGCGGTCAGCAGGAACGACCAGGGCCGGTCGAACAGGCGCGCCCGCGCCGCCGCCACGGCGGCCGCCTCGCCCTCACCCGCCTCGCCCTTCCCCGCCTCGCCCTTTCCCTTCGCGCCCGTCTCCTCGCCGTTGCCGTCCATCCCGTCCTCCGCGTGCGGGCGGAACGTATGACGGCCCGCGCGCCCGCGCCAGAGCGGGGCGTCCGCCGCCGCGACGCGCCGCCGCCGGGCCGGGTCTTGCTACACAAGGGAGCGGCGTTCCTTTAGGGTTCCGGGAAAACGGGCGGCGCCCGCCCGCGAGGCGGCACCGCATGAGGGAAGGATCAGGGATGACGCTCGCACTCACCATCGAGGACCTGAGGCGCATGGCGAAGCGCCGCGTCCCGAAGATGTTCTACGACTACGCCGATTCCGGCGCGTGGACCGAATCGACCTACCGGGACAACGAGGCCGCCTTCGCCCGCATCCGCCTGCGCCAGCGCGTCGCCCGGAACATCGACCACCGCTCCCTCGCCTCCACCATGCTCGGCCACGAGGTGACGATGCCCGTCGCCCTCGCGCCCGTGGGCATGACGGGGATGCAGCACGCCGACGGGGAGATCCTGGCCGCCCGCGCGGCCCAGGCGTTCGGCGTGCCCTTCACCCTGTCCACCATGTCCATCTGCTCCATCGAGGACGTGGCGGCCGCCACCGAAAAGCCGTTCTGGTACCAGCTCTACGTGATGCGCGACCGCGGCTTCGTGGAGGACATGATCGCCCGGGCGAAGGCGGCGAAGTGCTCCGCCCTCGTCCTCACCCTCGACCTGCAGATCCTCGGCCAGCGGCACAAGGACCTCAGGAACGGCCTGTCCGCCCCGCCCAAGCCGTCGGCCAAGGTGATCGCCGACCTCCTCACCAAGCCGGGCTGGGTGATGGCGATGGCGAAGACCAAGCGGCGCAGCTTCGGCAACATCGTCGGCCACGCGCCGGGCGTCACCTCCATGTCCTCGCTGGTGGACTGGACCCACAAGCAGTTCGATCCCTCGCTCGACTGGAAGTCGGTGGACTGGATCCGCGAGCGCTGGGACGGCCCGTTGATCCTGAAGGGGATCAACGACGTGGACGACGCGCGGACGGCGGCCTCCACCGGCGCCTCGGCCATCGTCGTGTCCAACCACGGCGGGCGGCAGCTCGACGGGGCGGCGGCTTCCGTCGACATGCTCGCGCCCATCGTGGACGCGGTGGGCGACAGGATCGAGGTCCACTTCGACGGGGGCATCCGCTCCGGTCAGGACGTCCTGAAGGCCCTCGCCCTCGGCGCGAAGGGCACCTTCATCGGCCGCGCCTTCGTGTACGGCCTCGGCGCCATGGGCGAGACGGGCGTCACGCGGGCGCTCGAGATCATCGCCCGCGAGCTCGACGTGACGATGGCCCTTTGCGGCGAGACGGACGTGCGGGACCTCGGCCGCCACAACCTGCTCGCGATGCCGCCCGCGCCCGCCCCGTTCACGGCCGCCGAGCCCGCGGGCGGCGACGGCGCCATGGCGGCCGCGGCCGAATGAGAGCCGGCGAACGGTTCGTGCGCCACGGGCGGGGTGTCCCGCGACACCCCGCTTGACTTGTGGCCGGGAAGCGGCGAAGCCTCGTGCCGCCGCGATAGCTGCCATGCGCGGATGTCGCGCCGCCCGCCGCCTCCCCGGCGGCGGGTGACGAGCCGGGCGAGGCGACCGCCGGTCGCCGCCGGCCCTCGCAAGAAAAAGGGGCCGCCGCGGCGGGACCGGACCGGTCCGCCCGGAGACCTTCACGGGAGGAAGATGAAGATGAAGTTCGCAAGACGTCTTGCCGCGGGGACGGCCGCGGTCGCGCTCGTCGCCGCCGGCGCGATGACGGTGGCGGCCCCGGCAGAGGCCGTGGAGCGCATGCGCTGGCCGATGCCCATGTCCTTCGCCTCCACGCTCACCGCGCTCGGGGACACGGCGCCGTGGGTGTCCGAGCGGGTCGCCGAGATGTCGGGCGGGGCCATGCAGCTCGAGGTGTTCGAGCCCGGCAAGCTCGTCCCGCCGCTCCAGATCTTCGACGCGGTCTCGGCCGGCGACATCGAGGCGGGCTACGCCTGGATGGGCTACGAGCAGGGCCAGATCCCGGCCTCGGCGCTGTTCGGCGCGCGCCCGTTCGGCCTCGAGCCGGCCGACTACGTCGCCTGGTACTACTACGGCGGCGGCCAGGAGCTGGTGCGCGAGGTGTACGCGCCCCACGATGTCTACCCGATCTTCTGCGGCACGATCTCGCCGGAGGCGGCGGGCTGGTTCACCTTCCCGCTCGACAACCTCGAGCAGGTGCAGGGCCTGAAGTTCCGCGCGGCGGGCCTCGGCGGCAAGGTGATGGAGGAGGTCGGCGCCTCGGTGACCGTGCTGCCGGGCGGTGAACTCTACCAGGCGCTGGAGCGCGGCGTGCTCGACGCCACCGAGTTCTCGCTGCCGACGGTGGACGAGCAGCTCGGCTTTTACCAGGTCGCCAAGTTCTACCACCTGCCGGGCTGGCACCAGCCGTCCACCAGCCAGTACCTCTACGTCAACATGGACGCCTGGAACTCGCTGGACGAGCAGCAGCAGGCGATCCTCGAGACCGCGTGCATGGCCGGCGTGACCCAGGCCATCGCCAAGGCCGAGGGGCTCCAGGGCGAGGTCCTGAACCGCTTCACGGACGAGCTCGGCGTCACCGCCAAGCGCATCCCGGACGAGGTCCTGAAGGCGCTCCACCAGGCGACGCAGACGGTGCTGGAGCGCGAGGCGGAGAACGACGAGATGTTCGCGAAGGTGCTGGAGAGCCAGCTCGCCTTCCAGCGCGAGCACAAGCCCTGGAAGGAGCTCGGCTACCTCCCGCGCGACTGGCCGGTCGACCCGGCGTCGAACTGACCGGCGAGAACGGCTGAGACGGTCGTGCCGACCCAGTCCGATCGCATCCTGAGAGCGGTGGAGGCCGCCGAGCACGGCTCGGAGGCCTTCGCCCTGCCCCGCACGCGCCTGTCCCGGGCGCTCGACGGGTTCCTCACCCTCGTCGGCCAGGGCGTGTCCTGGCTCTGGCCGATCCTGATCCTGGTGATCATCGGAAACGTGGTGCTGCGGTACGTCTTCAACCTCGGGCTGATCGTGTTCGAGGAGTTGCAGTGGCACATCTACGGGATCGGCTTCATGATCGGGCTGTCCTACGCGGTCGTGCGGGACCGGCACGTGCGCGTCGACGTCGTCTCGGAGCGGCTGTCGGTGCGCACGCGCGCGTGGATCGAGCTGATCGGCCTCACGGTCTTCCTGCTGCCGTTCTGCATCTTCGTGGTCATCAAGGCCTACCCGTTCGTCTACACGTCCTGGGAGACGGGCGAGGTCTCGATCGCGCCGGGCGGCCTCGGCAACCGATGGATGATCAAGAGCGTCATCATCATCGCCTTCGCGCTCCTGGTCCTAGCGGCGGTCTCCCGGATCTCGCGGGTGACGGCGCTCCTGTTCGGCTTTCCGAAGTCGCTGCCTTACGAAGAGCGGCCGGCCGACCAGGGCTGACCGCGGCCGCCGCCGCCCCTCGCCCGTTCCGGCGCCGGCCGACCTGGCGCCGGGACGTCTTTCCCTCCTTGTCCCGACGCATCGCCCGGCCGGGCGCGAGACGGATTTGCCATGCTGACGAGCTACGAAATCATCGTCATCTGCCTTTTGGGCTCGTTCATGCTGCTCCTGCTCACCGGGTTCCCGATCGCGTGGATCCTGGCGGGCCTCGCCTTCATCTACACGGTCGTCGGCATCGTCGGGCCGGAGTGGTTCGGGATCGACACCTACTTCCTGGATTCGTGGCGCGACCTGACGCTGTTCGTCAACCGGACATGGAACCTCATGGAGAACTGGGTGCTGACGGCGCTGCCCATGTTCATCTTCATGGGGCTGATGCTGGAGCGCTCGGGCCTCGCCGAGAACCTGATGCAGAACTTCGTGCAGGTGTTCGGCCGCTTCCGCGGCGGCCTCGCCCTCGCGGCCGTTCTCATCGGCATCCTGTTCGCCGCCTCCACGGGCATCGTCGGCGCGTCGGTGGTACTCCTCACCGTCCTCGCCATGCCCGTCATGCTGCAGCAGGGCTACGCCAAGGGGATGGCATCGGGCACGCTCGCGAGCGCGGGGACCCTCGGCATCCTGATCCCGCCGTCCATCATGCTCGTCATCATGGGCGATCAGCTGTCGCTCTCGGTGGGCGACCTGTTCCTCGGGGCGGTCGTCCCCGGCCTCCTCCTCGGCTTTCTCTACATCGCCTACATCCTGCTCACCGCCTTCTTCCGCCCGTCGGTGGCTCCCGCGCCGACCCACCTCGAGCCGCTGTCGTCGCGGGTCGTCTTCAAGACGCTGCTGTCGGTGATCCCGCCCATCGCCCTCATCTTCGCCGTCCTCGGCACGATCTTCCTCGGCATCGCGACGCCGACGGAGGCGGCGGGCATCGGCGCGTTCGGGGCGACCCTCCTCGCCCTGTTCAACGGGCGTCTCACCATGCGCGTCCTCAAGGACGTGTCCTACGAGACGACGCTGACCACCGCCTTCATCTTCGGCATCTTCCTCGGGGCCACCGCCTTCGCCCTCGTCATGCGGCAGCTCGGCGGCGACGCCTTCATCGAGCACATCCTCTCCTCGCTCCCGTTCGGCCCGAACGGGATCCTGATCTTCATCCTGTTCCTCGCCTTCCTGTTCGGCTTCTTCCTCGACTGGCTGGAGATCACCCTCATCTTCCTGCCGCTGATGGCGCCCGTCATCATCGGCCTCGGCTTTGACCCGGTCTGGTTCACCGTCATGTTCGCGGTCGCGCTGCAGACCTCGTTCCTGACGCCGCCGGTGGGCTTCTCCCTATTCTACCTGAAGGGCGCGGCCCCGCCCGAGGTCACCACCATCGACATCTACAAGGGCGTGATCCCCTTCGTGATCCTGCAGCTCATCGCGCTCGCCCTCGTGTTCCTGTTCCCCCAGCTCGTCCTGTGGCTGCCCGAGCAGGCCTATTGAGGCAAGGGCCGGCGGCCGCTTGACCGGCCGTCCGTTCGGCGGCAACCGGGAGAGCCGGCGCACGGCGCCCCTCCCCTTCCCTGCCGGACACGACCCATGGCGAAACCCGATCCGTCCGAGACCGAAGACGAGGCCCTGCCCGCCACCCTCGAGGAGGCGGCGGCCGCCCACGCGGCCCTCGCCGCGGAGATCGCCGAGCACGACCGCCTCTACTACCGGGAGGACGCGCCGCGGATCTCCGATGCCGCCTACGACCGCCTGCGCGCCCGCCTGACCGCCATCGAGGCCGCCTTCCCTGACCTCGTGACGGAGGAGAGCCCCTCGCAGAAGGTCGGCGCGGCCCCCTCGGAGCAGTTCGCCGAGGTGCGCCACCGCGTCCCCATGCTCTCCCTCCAGAACGCCTTCTCCGACGAGGAGGTGGCGGACTTCCTCGCCCGCGTGCGACGCTTCCTCGGGCTCGCGGCGGAGGAGACCGTCGCCGTCACCGCCGAGCCCAAGATCGACGGCCTGTCCCTCTCGCTGCGTTACAAGGACCGCACGCTGGTGGTGGCGGCGACGCGGGGCGACGGGACGACGGGCGAGGCGGTGACCGCGAACGCGCGCACCATCGCCGACATCCCCGAGCGCCTGCCCCCAAGCGCGCCGGCCGTCCTCGAGATCCGCGGCGAGGTCTACATGGGCCACGGCGACTTCGAGGCGCTGAATGCCCGCATGCGGGAGGCCTCGGGCCGCGTCTTCGCCAACCCGCGGAACGCGGCGGCGGGCTCGCTCCGCCAGCTCGACCCGAAGGTGACGGCCGGGCGCCCGTTGCGCTTCTTCGCCTACGGCTGGGGCGAGATAGCCACCCTTCCCGCCGAGACCCAGTCGGGCATGCTCGCCGCGATCGGGGACTGGGGCTTTCCGACGAACCCCTTGACGAGGGTGGAGGAGACCCTCGAGGGGCTCCTCGCCGCCTACCGGCGCATCGAGGCGGCGCGGGCCGACCTCGACTACGACATCGACGGCGTCGTCTACAAGGTGGATCGGCTCGACTACCAGCGCCGGCTGGGCGAGCTCACCCGCGTGCCGCGCTGGGCGGTGGCCCACAAGTTCCCGGCCGAGCGGGCGACGACGGTGCTCGAACGCATCGAGATCCAGGTGGGCCGCACCGGCGCCCTCACCCCGGTCGCCAAGCTCCGGCCCATCACCGTCGGCGGCGTGGTGGTGCGCAACGCCACCCTCCACAACGAGGACGAGATCGCCCGCAAGGACATCCGCGAGGGCGACACGGTGGTCATCCAGCGCGCGGGCGACGTCATCCCCCAGGTGGTGGAGGTGGTGGCGGAGCGCCGGCCCGAGTGCGCCGAGCCCTTCGTCTTCCCGACCGAGTGCCCGGCCTGCGGCAGCCACGCCGTCCGCGAGATCAACCCGCGTACGGGCAAGGAGGACGTGGTGCGCCGCTGCACGGGCGGCCTCGTGTGCCCCGCCCAGCAGGTGGAGCGGCTGAAGCACTTCGTCTCCCGCGCGGCCTTCGACATCGAGGGCCTCGGCGCCAAGCAGGTGACGGCCTTCTGGGAGGACGGGCTCGTCGCCCAGCCCGCCGACATCTTCACCCTCTCCCGCCGCAACGACACCCTGGAGACGCCGCTCCAGCACCGGGAGGGCTGGGGCGCCACCTCGGTCGCGAACCTCTTTTCCGCCATCGACGCGCGGCGGGAGATCTCGCTGCGCCGCTTCGTCTTCGCCCTCGGTATCCGCCACGTGGGGGACATCACGGCGCGGCTCCTGTCCCAGCACTACGGCACGTGGGACACCCTGTCGGCCGCCATGGCGCGCCTCGCGGACGGTGACGAGGAGGCGCGCGCGGACCTTCTGTCCATCGACGGCATCGGCGAGACGGTGGCGAACGCCCTCGGCGCCTTCTTCGCCGAGCCCCACAACGTGGCGGCGGTCGACGCCCTCCTGAAGGAGGTGACGCCGGTCCCGGACGCCCCGACGGCCAGCACCGACAGCGAGATCGCCGGCAAGACCATCGTCTTCACCGGCACGCTCGAGCGCATGACGCGGGACGAGGCGAAGGCGCGGGCCGAGAGCCTCGGCGCGAAGGTGTCGGGCTCGGTCTCGACGAAGACGGACATCGTGGTAGCGGGCCCGGGCGCGGGCTCCAAGCTGACGAAGGCGCAGGAACTCGGCCTCACCGTCCTCACCGAGGAGGAGTGGCTGGACCTCGCCGGCAGCTGACCCGGAGCCCGGCGGCTGCCAGGTCCCGGGCGGGAGGCGCCGCGCCTCAGCCGGCCGCCTCCTCGCCCGTCCCGCCGACGAGCGTGTCGCCGACCTTGACCGGCCGCCCCGCGGCGACGGCTGCGACCTGCTCCGGATCCACGTTCCGGCTCGTCACCAGGACGGCCGCCACGCTGCCGGCGGGAAGCGCGAGCTTGTGCGCCAGAAGGGCCGCGTGGCCGACCGCGCAGGCCCCTTCCGCCACCGTCCGGTCCGACAGGAGGAGCGCGCGCATGCCGGCGTAGATCTCCTCCTCCGAGACGAGGATCACCTCGTCGAGGAGGTCCCGGCACAGGAAGAAGGTGAGGCGGTTGTGAAGGCCGATGCCGCCGCCGAGGGAATCGGCGAGGGAGGCCACCTCCTCCACCGCCACCGGCCGGCCCGCCGACAGGCTCTCCGCCATCGCCGCGCCCCGCTCCATGGATACGCCCACGACGCGCACGTCCGGCCGGATCGCGTTCGCCGCGAGCGCCACCCCGCCCACGAGCCCGCCGCCGGACAGCGGCACCACGAGCGTGTCGACGTCCGGCCGCTCCTCCATGATCTCGAGGCCCGCCGTCGCCTGCCCGGCCACAACCACCGGGTCGTCGAAGGGCGAGACCGGGACGAGGCCCTCCTCCCGGGCGAGCCGGTCGACCTCCTCCATCGCCTCGTCCTGGCTGGTGCCGACGCGGCGCACCTCCGCCCCCGCCGCCCTCACCCCGCGGACCTTCTCCTCCGGCACCAGCGCGGACAGGCACACGACGCACCGGATCCCCCGCCGCCGCGCCGCCTCCGCGACCGCCCGGCCGTGGTTGCCGGTGGACGCGCACGCGACGCCCCGCGCGGCGGCCTCCGGCTCCAGCGCCGCGACCGCGTTCATGGCGCCGCGGAACTTGAAGGCGCCCGTGGTCTGCACCGTCTCGAGCTTCAGGAGGATCTCCGCCCCGGCCCGGTCCGACAGGGTGCTCGGCACGAGGGGCGTGCGGACCGCCGCGCCCGCGATCCGCGTCTTCGCGGCGAACACGTCGGCGAGCGTCGGAAAGGGAAGCGGCGTCATCGCGATGGCCTTCCAGCACGTGTCGGGGGTCCCCTGGCTCCACCCTCGCACGGGCGGGCCGGTGCCGTCATCCGCCGCGGACGGGCGGCCCGCGCGATCGCCGCCCCCCCTTGATGGGGCGGCGGCGGACCGCGAAGGGTGTCGGACGACATGGGGCGCGAGGGCGAGGAGGCCGGCATGAAGGCGATCGACGGGGCGGATCTCGAGGCGGTGACGCAGCTCGCGGCGGAGCTCGTGGCGATGCCGACCGTGTCGGCGGACGGGAACCTCGAGTTCATCGCCCACTGCGCCAACCGCCTCGAGAGCGCGGGCGCGCGGGTCTCCGTCGGCTTCGACGGGAGCGGGCGCAAGGCCAACCTGTTCGCGAGCCTCGGGCCGGAGGACGACGGCGGGCTCGCCTTCGCGGGCCACGCCGACGTGGTGCCGGCCGACGAGGACGGCTGGACCACGGGCCCGTTCGAGCCGGTGGTGCGGGACGGGCGCCTTTACGGTCGCGGCAGCTGCGACATGAAGGGCTTCATCGCCGCGGCCATGGCGGCCCTCGCCGCCGCGCCCGCCGACCGCCTCGTCCGCCCCCTCCACATCGCCCTCACCTACGACGAGGAGGTGGGCTGCCACGGGGCGCGCCAGCTCGTGGAGCACCTCCTGGAGCACGGGCCGCGCCCCTCCGCCTTCATCGTGGGCGAGCCGACGGGCATGCGCCCCGTCGTCGCCCACAAGGGCTGCATGGAGTACACCACCCACTTTTCGGGCACCGCCGGCCACGCGTCCCGGCCCGATCTCGGCGTCAACGCGGTGGAGTTCGCCGCCCGCTACATGACCCGCCTCATGGAGATCGCCGAGGCGCTGAAGGCGCGCGCGCCGGCGCAAAGCCCCTTCCTCCCGCCCCACTCGACGCTGCAGGTCGGCGTGTGCCGCGGCGGCAGCGCGCGCAACGTGATCGCCCACGCCTGCGAGGTGGAGTGGGAGGTGCGGCCGGTGAACGCCGCCGACGCCGCCTACGTGCTCGAGACCATCGACGCCTTTGCCCGGGACGTCCTTCTTCCGGAAATGCGGCGGGGGGCGCCGGAGGCGACCGTCTGGCGGGAGGTGATCGGCGAGGTCGCGGGCCTTCAGCCGGTGGAGGGGGCCGAGGCGGTCGCCCTCGTCGCCTCGCTCCTGAAGACGGAGGCCCGGGAGGTGGTCGCCTTCGGGACCGAGGCGGGGCTCTACCAGTCCCTGCCGGCCTCGGCCGTGGTGTGCGGCCCGGGCAGCATCCTCCAGGCCCACCAGCCCGACGAGTTCGTGGCCGTCGACGCCCTCGCCACGGCCGGCGGGATGCTGCGCGCGGCCACGGCGCGCTGCCTGCCCGGATGACCCGGCGGCCGCGAGGGTTGGAGTTCGAACAGTTCGAAAGCTTCGCCCTGCCTTGTAATCCTTCCAAGTCGAACAAGTATCTCGCAAGAAAAGGGCGTTGACAACCCCTCGCTCGCAAAATAGAGATGCCACCACCCTGAAACGAGGGAGAGCGACAGATGAAGCACAACGGGATCCTTTCCGCCGTCGCGGCGGTCGCCCTGGTGGCGGTGCCGGCGGCGGCCTTCGCGCAGGGCGAGGTGAACCTCTACTCCTCGCGCCACTACGACACGGACGAGCGGCTCTACGATGCCTTCACCGAGAAGACGGGCATCGAGGTGAACCGCATCGAGGACAGCGCCGACAAGCTGATCGAGCGGATGCGCTCGGAAGGCGCCAACAGCCCGGCCGACGTCCTCATCACCGTCGACGCGGGCCGCCTGTGGCGGGCCGACCAGGCGGGGCTCCTGCAGCCGGTCGATTCGGAGGTGCTGGGCGCGGCCGTGCCCTCCTACCTCGCCCATCCGGAGGGCCACTGGTTCGGCCTGTCGAAGCGCGCGCGCGTCATCTTCTACGACAAGAACGACGTGACCGATCCGCCCGAGACCTACGAGGCGCTGGCCGATCCGAAGTACGAGGGGATGGTCTGCACCCGCACCTCGTCCAACATCTACATGCTGTCCCTGCTCGCCTCCATCATCGACGCCCACGGCGAGGAGGCCGCGGAGGAGTGGGCCCGCGGCGTGTGGGAGAACCGGGCGCGCGAGCCGCAGGGCGGCGACACCGACCAGATCCGCGCCATCATCTCGGGAGAGTGCGACATCGTGCTCGCCAACCACTACTATTTCGCCCGGGGCCTCAGGAAGGAGGTCGAGGGCCTGACCGGCCAGGCGGACATGGTCGGCTGGGTCTGGCCGAACCAGGACGGGCGGGGCACCCACGTCAACATCTCCGGCGCGGGCGTCGCGGCGAACGCCCCCAATCGCGAGAACGCGGTGCGCTTCATCGAATACCTGGCGAGCCCGGAAGCCCAGCGCTACTTCGCGGAAGGCAACGACGAGATCCCGGTGGTCGAGGGCGTCGCGCCGTCGGAGGAGGTCGCCATGATGATCGGCGACGGCTTCAAGGAGGACGACCTGCCGCTGTTGAAGCTCGGCGAGAACCAGGAGCGCGCCCAGCGGATCTACGACCGCGTCGGCTACCGCTGACGGGCACGGCGGGCGCATCCCTTCGATGTCCCGCAAGGGGGTGGGCGAACGCCCGCCCCCTTTCTTCGTGCGGCCGACGGGCCCGCCGGCAAGGCCCGCACAAGCATGCGTCACGATGATGCCCGCGCCCGGGGAGCGGGCGCCTTGCCGCGCGTCCGCCCCTTCCGTTCGATCCGCGACGGGAGAAGCGCCGTGTCGATCCGGCTCCACACGCTCGTCGGCAACGCCGCCATCGGCGTCGTCGTCGCCATCCTCATCGGCATCCTTGTCATGCGCGAGTGGGCCAACCTCGAGACGCTCTCCCGCGCGGTGGAGCGGATGGGCATCGTGAGCACCCTGTCGCGCGCCATGATCGAATTGTCGCTCGAGCGCTCCCTCACCCAGGTCGCCCTCAACCTTGACGAGCCCATCGCCCCCGCGATCCGCCAGATGCTGGACGGCCAGCGCACCCTCGCCGACGACCTGTTCGCGGGCGCCCGCACCGCCCTCGCCCGCCTGCCGGACGCGGCGGAGCGGCGGCGGCTCCTCGCCGTCCTCGACCGCAACTACCGCGACCTGTCGGTCATCCGCGACCAGGCGGACGGGCTGATGGCCGCCCCGATCTCCGGCCGCCCGCGAACGCAGATCGAGGGTCTTCCGGCCCGCATCAAGGCGATGATCCTGTCCGTCGTCGACATCGGGACGAGGCTGCGCGCGGGCATCGGCGAAGTGCCACCCGCGATCGCCGACACCGACCGTGCCGTCCAGAGCGCGTGGACGATCCGGGAATACGGCGGGCGTGAGAGGACGCTGTTCGCGATCGCCACCGCGCGGCGGGACCCGCTCGACCGGGCGGCGCTCGCCTACATGAACCGCAACCACGGCCGCGTCGAGGAGGCCTGGCGCTGGCTCGCCGACAACGCGGACAACCCGCGCCTGTCACCGGCGGTCCGCGCCGGGATCGACGCGCTCGCCACCACCTACTTCGAGGACTACGACGCCCTTCGGGCCGCCCTCTTCGCCGCAGGGGAGACGGGCGCCTACCCGGTCGACTTCGACACCCTGTTCGCCCGCTCGGAAGAGGCGCTGCGGACCGCCGTCTCCCTCGTCCACGTGGCCGCGCAGGACAACATCGCGTCCGTGGAGGCCGCCCGCCAGGCGGCGGAGCGGCGCCTCGTCCTCGCCGTCGCCGTCGCCGCCCTCGCCCTCGCCCTCACCGGCTTCGTCATCTGGTTCTCGCTCGCGCGGGTGTCCCGTCCCCTCGTGGAGATGACGGGCGCCATGCAACGCCTCGCCGATGGGGACACCGGCTTCGCCCTCGCCGTCGACGGCCGGCGGGACGAGATCGGCGCCATGGCGCGGGCCCTCGGCGTCTTCCGGGAGAACGCGCTGCGCGTCGCCCGCCTCGACGAGGAGCGGCGGGAGCAGGAGGCCGCGGCCTCGGCCGAGCGGCGGGCGACCCGTGCGCGCCTCGCCGAGAGCTTCGAGACGACGGTGCGGGAGGTGGCGGACCGGCTCGGCGAGGCGGCACGCGGCATCGACGCGGCCGCGGGCGCGGTTCGCGGGGGGATCGAGGAGGCGCGCAGCAGGGCGAGCCGGATCGACTCGGCCGCGGGCGGCGTGTCCGGCAACATCCACGCCATCGCGGGGGCGGCCGAGCAGCTGCGCGGCGCCATCGTGGAGATCGGCCAGCGCATCGAGACGGCGGCCGAGGTCGCCCGCCGCGCCGTCGGCGAGGCCGGCGGCGCCCGCGAGGCGGCCGATGGCCTCCGGGGCAGCGCGGACAGCATCGGCGAGGTGGTGAGCCTCATCGACGACATCGCCGACCGCACCAACCTCCTCGCCCTCAACGCCACCATCGAGGCGGCACGGGCGGGCGAGGCGGGCAAGGGTTTCGCGGTGGTCGCGGCGGAGGTGAAGTCGCTCGCCGGCCAGACCTCCCGCGCCACGCAGAAGATCACGGCGGAGATCGCCGACATCCAGTCCTCGGTCGCCACGATGGAAGGGGCCATCGAGGGGATCGGCCGCACCATCAACGAGATCTCGCAGATCTCGGCCACGGTTGCGGCCGCGGTGGAGGAGCAGGAGGCGGCGACGGGCGAGATCGCCCAGTCGATCGACCGCGCCTCCCGCGAGAGCCAGACGGCGAGCGCGGAGATCGCGACCGTGGCCGCGGCCACCGACAGCGCGGCCGGCCGCACCCACGACATGCTGGAGACCTCGAGGACGGTGGTGCGCGAGGCCTCGGTGCTCGAAGACAGCTTGCAGGCCTTCATGCGCCGGCTGAAGGCCGCCTGATCCGCCGGCCGGATCCCCGGGCGCCCGCCCGTCCGTCCCGCGCGGCCCTTCGCCGCCCGCTCCCGCGCGCCTCGCCGCCCGCCGCGCCCACCCGGTGCGAGGGGGACGGCCCGCGTTCCCCTCCAGCGCCGCCCCACGCAAGGCAACCGTCGAACGGGCGCAAACAGAGGTGGTGCCCTTTTCCCGGACAGTCTGGCGGCTCGGCTACGCTTGACCCT
>CAZJNX010000042.1:24909-25256 GCA_964547415.1 uncultured Hyphomicrobiales bacterium | reverse complement strand
GGACGGGCTCCCTTCCGCACCTCCCAAGCTACCATCACGCCAACAGACAGGGGGGACGGGCTCCCTTCCGCGACGCCCAAGCTACCACCTCGCCGACAGACAGGGGGGCGCGACGGGCCGCCTGACAGCCCGTTTCCTTCAAGGGCCCGAAGCATCCCTCCCGACGCCACGTGGGTGGGAACGGCTGCCTCCCCCGGCACGGCCGGTCCGCCGGAACGGAGGGTTCGTTCCTCGAGGGGGCGCCGAAGGCGGTGGGCGGGTGTGGGCGGACGCAACGTTGGCCCCGGGCGCACCCGGCCGCGGTCGGCGGGGAGGCGCGACGGGCCGCCGAAATGGAGCCTTGTTCC
>CAZJNX010000042.1:0-24809 GCA_964547415.1 uncultured Hyphomicrobiales bacterium | reverse complement strand
GCAACGTCCCCCCGGGCGCTCCCGGCCGCGATCGGCGGGGAGGCGCGACGGGCCGACCAGCAGGGCGGTTCAGATCACGCGGCCCGAAGCAGCGCTCCCGACGACACGCATGGGTGGGAACAGCCGCCTCCCCCGGCCCCGCTGCGCCGCCGGAAGGGGGCGTTCGTCTCTCGAACGGCCCCGACGGCGGCGGGCGGACGCGACGTCCCCCAGGGCGCTCCCGGCCGCGGTCGGCGGGGAGGCGCGACGGGCCGCCGAAATGGAGCCTTGTTCCCTCGACCGGCCCGGCGGCGGCCGGACGCAACGTCCCCCCGGGCGCTCCCGGCCGCGATCGGCGGGGAGGCGCGACGGGCCGCCGGAACGGGGCCTTGTTCACTCGACCGGCCCCGGCGGCGGGCGGACGCGACGTCCCCCCGGGCGCTCCCGGCCGCGATGGGCGGACGCGGGTCAGGCGACGGAGGACGTGCCGCCGGAGCGGGCACCGCGGCGGAAGCGGTCCGCCGCCTCCACCACCGTCGCGTCCGCGCGGGACAGCCAGGAGCGGATGGCCGTCCAGTCGAGGGGCGGCGCGATGGAATGGCCCTGGAGGACGTGGCAGCCCATGCCGACGAGCGCGCGGCGCTGGCTGTCCGTCTCCACCCCCTCGGCCACCACCTCGAAGCCGAGGAAGCGGGCCATGTCCACCAGCATGGCCACGAGGCGCAAGGTCTCCGGGCAATGCTCCATCCGCTCGACGAAGCGCCGGTCGATCTTGATGCAGGCGACCACCTCTCGGCTCAGCCGCGACAGCGAGGCGAAGCCGCTGCCGAAATCGTCGAGGACCACCTCCACGCCGGCCTCCGACAGGCGCGACAGGTTGCGCCGTGCCGGCCCGCCGCCCGTCGCCATGAACAGGGTTTCGAGGACCTCGACCCGCACGGACTGGGGCGTGAGACCGTGGCTCGCCAGGGCGGCGAGGAAGCCGTCGGCGTAGTGGGGCTGGGCGAGTTCCACCGCGGAGACGTTGATTCCCACGGTCCCGAAACGCAGGCCCTGGCGATGCCAGCTCCCGACGATGGCGAACGTCATCTCCAGAATCTGCGCGCCCACCTCCACGATCTGCCCGCTGCGTACGGCCACGGGCAGGAACTCGGACGCGGGCAGGAGCCCCCGCGTCGGGTGCTGCCAGCGCACCAGCGCCTCCACCCCGCGCACCTGGCCCGAGCGAGCGCACACCTCCGGCTGGAAGGCGACCACGAACTCCTGGTACTGGAGCGCCCGGGCGATCTCGGCCTCGAGGGTCCGCTCGCTCGCCACCGCGCGGCGGAGCCGGTCGGAGAAGGCCTCCAGCCGCCCGCGCCCGTTGCGCTTGGCCTCGTAGAGAGCGAGGTCGCTGTGCTTGAACAGGACGCCCGCCGTCTCCCCGTCGCAGGGGTAAAGGGCGAGCCCCGCCGAAACGGACACGGGAATCACCTTGTCCTCGAGGCGCAGCGGCTCGGCGAGGTGACGGTGGATCCGGCGGGCGGCCGCGCTTGCGGCGGCCTCGTCCGCCACGTCCTGCAGGATGAGGAGGAACTCGTCCCCCCCGAGGCGGGCGGCGAGGTCCCGCCCCCGCGTCGCCGCGGCGAGGCGCTGGCCCACGTGCTTCAGGAGCGCATCCCCCACGTCGTGGCCGAGGGTGTCGTTGACGTGCTTGAAGTGGTCGAGGTCGAGGTGGATGACGCCGACGCACCGCCCCTCCCGACCGGCGAGCGCGATGGCCCCTTCCAAGAAGTCGCTGGCGACGGCGCGGTTGGGCAGCGCCGTCAGGTGGTCCTGGAGGGCGAGGCGCCGCGCCCGCGCCTCCGCCCTCTCCCGCGCGGCGATCTCCCGCCTGAGATCCCCGACGCGGCGCCAGGCGAACCAGGCGAACGGGAGCGGGAGGAGCAGGAGGAAGAGGACGATCTCGTCCAGCTGGATGTGCTCGTGGGCCTCGAGAACCGGGTAGAGGTACCGGAGGGGATCCAGCGCCAGGAGCAGGAGCAGGAGCGCGGCCGACAGCGATGCGAGCACCGCCACGTCCCGCCGCGCCGGACCGAGGTTCAGCGCCCCGTCGCCCCCATCGCCCCCGTCGCGGCGGCGGCGACGGCGCAGGGCGGCCCAGCGGACGGGAAAGCGCCTCCACACGTCGTCTCTCTCCCTCTTCCGCGCGCGCGGCGACACGCCCACCCGATCACCCGTCCGGACATATCACGATGGGTGGCACGATGCAACCTATGCGTGTCACGCCGGGAAGACGTCCCGCGCGGCGGGCTCGGACGGGGGCCCGTCGGGCGGCAGGCGCCCCGCGATGAAGCGTTCCGCCGCGTCCTCGGGCGACAGGGCGCTGAGGCGGGCGATCTGGCGGCCGCGTCGTTCCAGGTCGTCCCGGTCGGCCTTCTGGTCGGCGTGGGACAGGGCGTCGGCGAGCACGCGGTCGGCGTGGTGGCGGTAGAGGACGCGGGCCTCTTCCCGGTCCGTGGTGGCGATCAGCGCCTCGAGGGCTTCGAGGAGGACGAGCGCCATCATCGGGATCGGCGCCGCCGCCGAGCGCAGCGGGTTCAGCACCTTGTCCACGATCTCCTCGAACGGCACGGCCCGCGGGCGCACCTCCGCGCCGCCCGGGACGCTCACCGTCGCCTCCGTCAGCCCCTCCCCGTCGAGGCGGCCGATGGCGCCGGCGAGGTGATGGGTGCAGGCGATCGCCGTGAAGACGTCGTTGATCGACGGGGAAAGGGCCCGCAGCGCCACCTCGAGGAGGAGGTTGAACTCCTGGATCGGGTCCTGCTCGACGGTGCGCTCGGCGCCGAGCACCACGCGGCGGCGGATCGCCTCCACCGCCGCCTCGGGCAGCGCGCCCTCGTCGAAGCGGGCGAGCGGCTGGCGGGAGATCACGAAGTCCCCCGGACGGACGAGGAGCTGGATGGTGCGGCCGGCGAGCACCGGGTCCCGGGCCATGGCGGCATGGGCGACCACCTGAACGTAGCCCTCCCCGGCGGCCCCCACCACGGGACCCGACGGCGGGGCGGCCGCGTGCGGCCGGTCGACCGCCTCGGCGGGGCGGTTCGCACCCGTCTGGCGCGCCTCGATCACCCGGTCGAGCTGGCCCGCGATGCGCCCCACGATCTGGTCCACGGTGGACTGGTCGGCGATGGCGTTCACGAAGATGACGAGGAGCGCCATCGCGACCACCACGCTCGCGATGGCGACGATGATCTCGAGGGCGTGGAGGCGGTCCACCAGCCCCACCTGGAAGAGCGTCACGAGGGCGTAGACGAACACGCCGAGCTGGGCGCCGAGGGCGATCCGCGTGATCGAGTTGCGCCGGAAGCTCTGGACGAGACGGGGCCCGAGGGAGGAGGCGGCGAGGACGCGGATCACGAGGGAGAGGGAATAGACCACCGAGGCGGCCGAGATGGTGGCCCCGGCGATGGTGCCGAGGATCGCCCGCCCCGTGTCCTTGTCGATCTCGACCGGCAGGAACGGCAGGAACGGCAGGCCGGCCATGGACGAGACCACGCCCTGGGCCGCGAGGGTGGCGAAGGCGAGCGCGGCCCCGCCGATCCCCATGAGGAGGGGCACGAACCAGAAGCTCTCGAGGATGCGGCTCGCGAGGAAGCGGATGGCTCCCGGCGAGAGCCTGTCGCGGCCGAGACCTGTCATGGGCGGCTCCGGAGGGGCGGGGCCCGCGCGCGGACCGGCGGGTTGTTCCTTCCTGCCAGCATCGGCAACATGCTTGCAAGCGCAGGTGGCGGGAGAGAGCGATGGCGGGGACCATGGACAGGCGGACGGCCCTCAAGACGGGCGGCCTCGCCCTCGCCGGCGCGGCGGCGGCGCCGCTCGGGGCGGCGGCGGCCGCGGCGGACGCCGGGCCGCGGACGCGGCGCTTCGCGCCGATGGACGTGCGACCCGAACGGGTCGTGGGCGAGGTGGTGGGGCTGCGGCCCTACCGGGCGTCGGGCTACGTGGTGCGGGCCGAGCCGCTCGGCGACAAGACGCTCGTCCACAACTACGGCCACGGCGGGTGCGGCACGACGCTGTCCTGGGGCACCGCCATGCAGGCCGCCCGCCTCGCCCTCGAGACCGAGCACCGGCAGGCGGCGGTGATCGGCGCTGGCGCCGTCGGCCTCGCCACCGCGCGCCTGTTGCAGGACCGCGGCTTTCGCGTCGCGGTCTACGCCGAGCGCCTGCCGCCGGAGACGACGTCCAACGTGTCGGCGGCCCTGTTCGGCGTCACCGAGGTGGCGCGGGAGGAGGAGGCGACGCCCGCCTTCCGCGACGCTCTCGCCGAAGCGGCCCGCTTCGCCCACGCCCGTTTCCCCCTCTTCATCGGCGGGGGATACGGGGTGCGCTGGATCGAGTTCTTCCTCCTGTCGGACGGCCCCGTCGAGCACCCCTGGGACTGGCGGATCACGCCCGAGCTCTACCCGCTGACGCGGTATCCCGCCGGAACCCACCCCTTCCCGAAGGCCCACGTGGCGAGCTTTCCGGGCCTGTTCATCGAGACGCAGACCTACCTTCCGCGCGTCCTCGGGGACGTGATCGACCGGGGCGGCACCGTCACGGTGCGCGCGTTCCGCACGCCCGACGACCTCGCCGCGCTGCCGGAGCCGCTGATCGTCAACTGCACGGGGCTCGGCGCCCACGCCATCTTCGGCGACGCGGCGCTCGTGCCGCTCAAGGGGCAGTACACGAAGATCGTGCCGCAGCCGGAGGTCGACTACGTCTACCTCGACGTGGACGCCGACCTCTACATGTTCCCGCGCTCGGACGGCAGCGTCCTCGGCGGCAGCCACGCCCTCGGCGACTGGTCCCTCGAGCCCGACCCGCAGCGCCGGGCCGAGATCATGGCGGGGCACCGCCGGCTCGTCGCCGGCATGGACTGAGCGGCGGCACGGGCCGGGCGGCGGCGGCCATCGCCCGACGCGGGGCGCTTCAGGCGGTCTTCTCGAACAGCTCGCGGCCGATCAGCATGCGGCGGATCTCGCTCGTGCCCGCGCCGATCTCGTAGAGCTTGGCGTCGCGCAGGAGGCGGCCCGTCGGGTAGTCGTTGATGTAGCCGTTGCCGCCGAGGACCTGGATCGCGTCGAGGGCCGCCTGGGTCGCCTTCTCGGCGGCGTAGAGGATGGCGCCGGCGGCGTCCTCCCGCGTGGTGCGGCCCGCGTCGCACGCCCTCGCCACCGCGTAGACGTAGGCGCGGCAGGCGTTCAGCGTGACGTACATGTCGGCGACCTTCCCCTGGACGAACTGGAAGGTGCCGATGGGCTTTCCGAACTGCTCCCGCTCGTGGACGTAGGGCATCACCACGTCGAGGCAGGCCTGCATGATGCCGAGCGGGCCCGCGGCGAGCACCACCCGCTCGTAGTCGAGGCCGGACATGAGCACGTTGACGCCCTGGCCCACCGCGCCGAGCACGTTCTCTTCCGGCACCTCGCAGTCCTCAAAGACGAGCTCGCAGGTGTCGGAGCCACGCATCCCCAGCTTGTCGAGCTTCTGCGCCGTGGAGAAGCCTGGAAAGTCCTTCTCTATGATGAAGGCGGTGATGCCGCGCGGGCCCGCGTCCGGATCGGTCTTGGCGTAGACGATGAGCGTCTCGGCGATGGGGCCGTTGGTGATCCACATCTTCGAGCCGTTGAGGACGTAGCGGTCGCCCTTCCTGTCCGCCCGCGTCTTCATGGAGACGACGTCGGAGCCCGCGCCGGGCTCGGACATGGCGAGCGCGCCGACGTGCTCGCCGGAGATGAGCTTCGGCAGGTAGCGCGCCTTCTGCTCGTCCGTCCCGTTCCGGCGGAGCTGGTTCACGCACAGGTTGGAGTGCGCCCCGTAGGACAGGCCCACGGACGCGGAGGCGCGGGAGACCTCCTCCATGGCGATGCAGTGTTCGAGGTAGCCGAGGCCCGACCCGCCCCAGTCCTCCTCCACCGTGATCCCGTGGAGGCCGAGCGCCCCCATCTCGGGCCACAGGTGACGGGGAAAGGTGTTGGTGCGGTCGGTCTCCTCGGCGAGCGGGGCGATGCGGTCGCTCGAGAAGCTGCGCACGGTGTCGCGCAGTATGTCGGCCGTCTCGCCGAGGCCGAAGTCGAAGGTGGCGATGTCGTTGCGCATGGAAACCGGTTTCCTCCGCTCTGTCGGGCCCTTCCTACAGCGCCCGCGCGCGCCCCGGAAGACGGGCGACGGCGCGCCGCACCGCCCGCCGAGTAGCCGCGAAGGGCCGCGGCGGTCCGCCGGTGAACCCTCCGCGCCGACGGCCGATCGCCTTGGCGGCGGGGCGGCGGCATTGGAACGGCGCCGGGGCCAACACGTTGGCCGGGCATGACGCGCCACGGCGACGGGCGGGTCGCAACGAGCCCGTCCGGAGCGGCCGCACCAAGCGCAGCCACGCCGGGCGCCATTCGCGGCGCCGCCGCCACGGCGGCAGGCGCCAACCCGATCCCAGCACAGGGAGACCGCAAGCATGATGCTTCATCGCGCCCTACTTTCCACCGCCCTCGGCCTCGTGCTCGCCGCCGGCACCGGCGCGGCCTTCGCCCAGGACGAGCAGAACACCAACCAGCAGGCGACGAACCAGAGCGGCCAGCAGCAGATGAACCGCCAGGGCGACCGGTCCATGGCCGCAATGAACCGGGATCGCGTCGACCTCGCCCAGTGGGACAACCGCAATCTCTACGAGGGCGGCCGCAGCGTCCAGGCGATGATCGAGACGCTCGACGTCAACGGCGTCGCCGACGAGGACATCGGCGAGCTCGAGGACCTCGTGATCGGCACCGACGGCAAGATCGTCGCGGCGATCGTCGAGATCGGCGGCTTCCTCGACATCGGCGACACGCACATCGCCGTGCCGTGGGACGAGGTGGAGATCAACGCCGCGGGCGACGGCATCAACGTGCCGGTGAACGACGACAACATCGGCGAGTACACGCTGTTCGACCGCGAGCTGATCCAGACGGGCAATCTGTCCGACCAGATGCTGTCCGAGGTCGACGACGCCATGGTGGGCGAGCGCGCCTACCGCGCCTCTGAGCTGATCGGCGACTACGCCCGCATCCAGTACGCGGACACGTGGCGCGACTACGGTTACGTGAGCGACATCATCGTCAAGAACGACGAGGTCGTCTCGGTGATCGTGACGCCCGACGTGACCTACGGCACCGCCGGCTACTACGCCATGCCCTACTACGGCTACGGCAGCGGCTACGGCTTTTCGGCGGGCATGAACCGCTACAACATGCCCTACGAGGAGGTGGAGATCGCCGACCTCGAGCCGTTCGAGTACGACGAGATGGACGTGCGCATGAACTGATCGGGTCCCGTCCCGACCCGGTCCGGCATGGATCGTCCGAGCCCCGGCCCCGCGGCCGGGGCTCTTTTTCGTCGTCAGTCCTCGGCCTCGATCGCCGGGGCGCTCCGGCGGTACTTCACGAACGCCGTGCGCTCGGCGATCCGGTCGTAGAGGCGGATCGCCGTCACGTTGAAGTCCTGGGTCAGCCAGTAGACCTCGGCGGCGCCGGCCGCGTCGGCCGCGTCGTAGACGGCCTCCACGAGGGACCGGCCCACGCCCCCGCCCCGGGCGTGGGGCGCCACGAACAGGTCCTGCAGGTAGCAGCGCGGCGCGATCGACCAGGTGGACGGGTGGAGGAGGTAGTGGGAGAGCCCGACGGGGCGCCCGCCCGTGTCCACCGCGACGAAGCCCGCCATGTCCCCCCCGCCGCCGACGAGGCGCTGGAAGGTGACGTCCGTCACCGCCTCCGGCACGGTGGTGGCGTAGAAGCCGAGGTAGGCCTGCCAAAGGGGCTCCCAGCCCTCCCGGTCCCGCGCCTCGAGGGGGCGCACGGCGAGGATCTGCACGTCGGTCATCCGAGACCCTCCATCCGCATCATGCCGAACAGGGCCGTCGCGAGGAGCGGCCCGTCCCCGTCCGTGCCCGACAGGACGTCGGCGCGCACCACCGACAGCGTCCGCCCGGGGCGGACCACCCCGGCGACGGCGAGGATCCCCTCCCCCCGGGCGGGCCGCAAGAGGTTCAGCTTGATGTCGGCGGTGAGCACGCCGTCGCCCGGCCCCATCAGGCTCATGGCCGCGTAGCCCGCCGCCACGTCCGCGACCGACATGACGACGCCGCCGTGGAGGTAGCCGTGCTGCTGGGTGAGGTCGGCGCGGCTGGCGAGCGCGATCGACACGCGCCCGGGCTCGACGGCCTCGAGGCGGGCGCCGATCGTCGCCATGAAGGCCTGGGCGGCGAAGCTCTCGCGGATGCGCGCCGCGAAGGCCGGATCGCGCACGGTGAAGCCGCCGTCCGTTCGCGGCGACATCTCCAGCGCGGCCCCCTGCCCTTCCCGGTCCGTCATGGGTCCTCGTCCCTCCGCCTCACCCCATCCCTGCGCCCCGATGCGGCCGGCCGCAAGACCCATCCTGCCCGTCCCGGACGGGCCGCGCCGCCCGATCCGAGACCCTCAGGCGCCGAGGTAGAGTTCGGCGATGTCCTCGCGCTCGAGGAGCTCGGCGGCGGTGCCCCAGTGGCGCAGGCGCCCGCTCTCGAGGACGTAGCCGGTGTCCACGTGGGCGAGGGCTTGGCGGGCGTTCTGCTCGATCATGAGGACCGTGGTGCCGAGGCGCTTCAGGCCCCGGATCTCGGCGAAGATGGTCTCCACGAGCTTCGGGGCGACGCCCGCCGACGGCTCGTCGAGGAGGAGGAGGCGCGGCTCCGGCACCAGCGCACGGGCGATCGACAGCTGCTGCCGCTCCCCGCCCGACAGGGTGCCGGCCCGCTGGCGCCGCCGCTCGGCAAGGCGCGGAAAGAAGGCGAGCATCGCCTCGATCCGCTCGCGGCGGCGGGCGCGGGGGAGGACGCTCGCCCCGATCTCCAGGTTCTCCCGCACGCTCATGGAGCGGAAGACGTTGTCCACCTGGGGAACGTACGCGATCCCCGCCGCGACGAGGCGCTCGGGCGCGCGGCCCGTCACGTCCCGCCCGTCCACCCGGACCGTCCCGCCCGTCACGTTGCAAAGGCCGGCGATCGCCTTGATGAAGGTGGACTTGCCCGCCCCGTTCGGCCCGAACACGAGGGCGTGCTCCCCCTCCGCCACCTGGAGCGACACGGCGAACACGATCTGGAGCGCGCCGTAGCCCGCCTCGAGCCGTTCCACGTCCAGCATGGGCGCCGCGCTCATGCCACGACGCCCCCGAGATAGGCCTCGATCACCTGCCTGTCGCGGCGGACGGCGGCGGGCGGCCCCTCGGCGATCACCCGCCCCTGGTGCATGACGACCACGTGGTCGCAGGTGCGCATCACGAGGTCCATCTCGTGCTCGACGATCACGAACGTGACCCCGAGGCCGTTGAGCTCGCGGATGCGGGCGAACACCTCCCGGGCGAGGACGCGGTTGAGGCCCGCGGCCGGCTCGTCGAGGAGCATGAGGGCGGGCTCGCGCATCATCAGGCGGGCGAGCGACAACAGCTTGCGCTGCCCGCCGGACAATTCGCCCGCCCGCACGTCCCGCTTGTCGTCGAGCCGCACGAAGGACAGGAGCGCGTCGGCCCGCGCCGCCGTCTCCGCCTCGAGCGCCCGCCGCCGGGACGGGCGCAACAGGGACGGGACGAGGTTCTCCGCCTCCGGTCCCGCGCCCGCCACCATCATGTTCTCGAAGACGGTCATGGTCATGAACAGGCGCGGGGTCTGGAAGGTGCGGCCGATCCCCGCGTTCGCGATCCGCGCGGGCGACAGGCGACGCAGTTTCCGGCCCGCGAAAACGATCTCACCGCGCTCGGGCCGCGTCATCCCCGACACGATGTCGATCATCGTCGACTTGCCCGCCCCGTTGGGCCCGATGAGACCGGTGATCGAGCCCGCGCGCACGGTGAAGGTCGCCCCGTCGACGGCCCGCACGCCCCCGAAGGACCGCGCCACGTCCCTCACTTCGAGGAGCGGCTCGCCCTCCCGGACGCCGTGGTCGCCCACCGCGGGCGTCGCGGGGACGGGGGCGGCGGCGCGGACCGCCGGCGGCGAGGGCGCCCGGCGCAGCCGCTCGGGCAGGACGCCGCGGGGGAAGAAGCGCACGACGAGGATGAGGAGGAGGCCGATCAGCACGAAGCGCAGGGCGGGCAGAACCTGCGGCCCGAGCCCTGCCGCCCACTCGCCGAGGACGGGCACCTCGCCCACGAAGCGCGTCCCCTCCCGGATCGCGACGAGGAGGACCGCGCCGACGAGGACGCCCCAGTGGTTGCCCACCCCGCCGAGCAGCATGGCGAGCCAGATCTGGAAGGTGATGATGGGGACGAACTGGCCGACGTGGACGACGCCGAGGGAATGGGTCCACAGCGCCCCCGCCACCCCGCCGAGCGCCCCGCCGATGACGAGGGCCTTCAGGCGGGCCGCGCCCACGGGCTTGCCGAGCGCCTTCGCCGCCGTCTCGTCGTCGCGGATCGCGCGCAGGAGGCGGCCGAACGGCATCTCCCCGAGGCGGAAGGCGGCGACCACGAGGACGGCGACGATCACCGCCGTCGCGCCGAGGTACCAGGTGGCGTAGGCGTCGGCCGGAACGAGGGTCCCCTTGCCGGGCTCGGGCACGTTCGCGATCCCGAACTCGCCGCGGGTGAGCCAGGTCTCGTTGACGAGGATGGTGCGCAGGACCTCCGCCATCGCGAAGGTGGCGACGGCGAGGTAGTGGGAGGCGAGGCGCGCGCTCGTCGCCCCGATGAGGAGGGCGAGGAGGCCCCCCGCCACGGCGGCCGCGAGGAGACCGGCCGCCACCGACTGGCCGAGCCCCACCTCGTAGCGGGCGTTGGCGGCGAGGTAGGCCTCCGAGCCCGGCGGCGGCAGCGTGACGATGGCGCTCGCGAAGGCGCCGACGGCGAAGAAGGCGACGTAGCCGAAGTTGAGGACGCCCGCGAAGCCGAACTGGATGTTGAGGCCGACCGCGAGCAGCCCGTAGATGAGGGCGAGCGTCGCGAGCCCCGTGGCGAAGGCGACGAGGTCCATCCCCCCTCCCCCGTCAGGAGACGCCGCCCATGATCCCGCGCGGCCGCAGGATCAGGACGAGGATGAGGAGGAGGAAGGCGAAGGCGTAGGTGTAGTCGGCCGACACGTACGTGGTGCCGAGCTCCATCCCGATCCCGACGAGGAGGCCGCCGAGCATCGCCCCGTAGGGGCTGCCGATCCCGCCGAGGAGCACGGCCGCGAACACGACCAGCAGGAAGCGGAAGCCCATGTCGGCCTGGAAGGTGATCTGGGTGACGGCGAGGAGGATCCCCCCCGCCGCCCCGATCGCCGCCGACAGGAACCAGGTGGCCGACAGCACCCGCCGCGCCGCGATGCCGGAGGCGCGGGCGAGCGCCGGGTTGTCGGCAACGGCCCGCATCTTCTTGCCCGTCATGGTGAGGGAGAGGAGGAGGTGGACGGCCAGCATGACGAGGAGCGCGGCCGCGATGATGAAGGCCTGCTCCCGCGGGATCACGAACCCTTCGACCACGAACGGGCGCACCAGCGGCACGGGGAAGCGCACCGGGTTGGAGCCCGCCACCATGTGGATGAGGTTCTGTACCACGAAGGCGACGCCGATGGACGTGACGAGGAGGGCGAGGAGCCCCCGGTCCATCAGGGGGTCGTAGAAGACGCGGGCGATGACGACCCCGAGGACGCCCGCCGCGAGGATCGCCGCGGCGGCCGCGAGCGGCGGGGCGAGGCCGGCGGCCATCAGCCAGACGGCGCCGAACGCGCCGAGGGTCAGGAACTCGCCGTAGGCGAAGTTGATGAAGCGGGTGACGCCGTAGGACAGGGTGAGGCCGACGGCCGACACGGCGATCACCCCGCCGATGGCGAGCCCGTAGATGAGGGTCTGGACGAGGAGGTGCGTGTCCACGGGGCGGCTCGACAGGGCAAGCCGCCCCGCGGGGCGGCGTCTCGAGGAAGGAATCGGCGCCGCCGCTTAACCTGCCAGCCGGCCGCCATCAAGACGGCACGGCGCGCGGGAACCGCCCGGGCCGCCGCCGGCCCGGGCCTTGCCTCGCGGCCGGTCCCGTCAGAGGGCGCCGGCCTCGATGGTGGAGACGGTGGTCCACGCCCCGTCCCGGACCTGGCGGATGCCGAAGGGGGCGGTGATGTTGCCGTACTCGTCGAAGTCGATGGGGCCGACGAGGCCGCGGTAGTCGATCTCCTCGCCGTCGGCGAGGGCGGCCATGCCCTCCGCGAAGCTCGTCACGACCACCTTGCCCTCGCCCGGATTCGCGACGGCGCGGATGTTCTCGGCCATCGCCTCGCGGGTGATCTCGCCGCCCTCGCGCAGCGCCCGCTCGGCGGCGAGCGCGATCACGTTCATGGCATCGTACGTGTTTGTGCCGAAGATCTGCACGTCCTTGCCCCCCGAGTACGCGCGGAAGGCCTCCTCGAAGGCACGGTTGCGGTCCGCGCTCTCGGCCGAGGCGACCTCTTCCAGGCCATAGATGCCTTCCACGAGCTGCGGCCCGGCCAGCTCGATGAAGTCGGCGTTGGTCTGGTCCTGGGTGACGAACCAGGTGCCCTCATAGCCCTGCTGGAAGGCGTTGGTCATGATGCGAGCCGAATCCTCCGGCGTCGCGACGAGGATGATGGCGTCCGGATCGGCACCGAGGGCCTCCTGCACCTCGGCGCGGTAGCTCGCCTTGCCGGGGGTGAAGATCACCGAGCCCGCGAGCGGCGTGCCGTATTCTTCCAGTGCCGTCTCGATCGGCTCCTCGAAGGAGACCATGGCCGGCGCGTTGCCGAGCATCAGGACCGGCCGCTCCACCGCCCCCCTGTCGCCGAGGTACTCGCCGTCGCTCGCCGCGCGGGCGAGCGCCCGGCCGCCGAGGGAATCGGACGGGACGGTGCGGAACAGGACCGTCCGGTCCGCCCGGTCGAGGGCGGTGGTGCCGGCGGTGGGCGAGACCATCGGCGTGCCCGAATCGACGATGAGGTTGCGCGCGCCCGAGAACGACAGGGAGGTGGGGCCGACGAGGGCCACCACGTCGTCCACGTTGATGAGCTTCTGGGCGGCGGTGGTGCCCGCGTCCACGGTGCCTTCCGTGTCGCCCTGGACGAAGACGATCCCGCGGCCGCCGAGGCCGCCCGCCTCCTCCACCTCGGCGGCCACCATGCGGGCCACCGGCTCCACGTTGCCGCCGACCCAGCCGTACTGGCCGGTGAAGGGAAGGAGGAGGCCGATCCGCACCTGATCCTGGGCGACCGCCGCGCCGCCCGAGAGCACCAGGCTCGCGGCGGCGGCGAGCGCGAGGCCCGTCCTCGACCCGTGTTTCGTCATGGCGTTCATCTCCCGCGTGTGTCGTTGGATGCACGGCCCGTCCGGGGCCGCGCGCGCGGGACGATAGACAAAGGCCGGCGGCCGCACCACCCGGCGCCGGCCGCCGCCTCAGGCCGCCGGCGGGTGGGCGAGGACGCCGCCCGCGGGCCCGCCGAGGCCGGTGCGCATCATCAGGCGGCGGAGCGGCGCGAAGCGGCCGGCGGCGAACAGGCCGAGGCTGCGGGCGGCGGCGAGCGGCAGGACGTCGGCGAGGAGCGAGCGGTTGAGGAGGTCGACGCCCGCCGTGCGCGCCGTCACGTCGAGGCGGCGGCGCCGGTCGTAGCGCTCGAGGACGGCGGCCGAGCCCGGGTCCTCCCCCCGCTCGCGGGCGCGGCCGACGATCTCGGCGAGGACCGCCACGTCGCGCAGGCCGAGGTTGAGGCCCTGGGCGCCGATGGGCGGGAAGCGGTGGGCCGCCTCGCCCACGAGCGCCACCCGGTCCGCGGCGAGGCGGGGCGCGATGAGCCCGCCCATGGGGATGACGCCCCGCGGCCCGTCGATCCGCATGGTCCCGAGGATGTGCCGCGCGCGCCCGGCGATCTCGGCGGCGAGCGGCCCGTCGTCGAGGGCGGCGGCCCGGTCGATGGTCTCCGGCCGGTCCATCCAGACGAGGCTCGACCGGTCGCCCGGCAGCGGCACCAGCGTGAAGGGGCCGTTGGCGGTGTGGAACTCGGTCGACACGTTCCGGTGGGGCCGGGCGTGGGAGAGCACCGTCACCAGCGCCTTCTGGGGGTAGGTCCAGGTGCGGGGCGTGATGCCGGCGAGGGCGCGCGCGAGGGAATCCCTGCCGTCGGCGGCGACGAGGAGGCGCACCCGCGCCGTCCGCTCGCCCGAGCACCAGACGGTGAGCTGGTCGGGGTCGAAGGTGAGGTCCTCGAGGGTGCCGTCGACGGCGGTGATGCCCGGGTGGGCCTCGATCCGGGCATGGAGGGCCCGGTTGAGGTCGTCGTTGGCGATGTTGTAGCCGAAGGCTTCGAGGCCGATCTCGCCGGCGACGAACGCCACCTCCGGCGCCCGCACGAGCTGGCGCGTGTCGTCCACGAGGCGCATGACCGCGAGCGCCGCCGCGTTCTCCCCCGCCGCCTCCCAGACGCCGAGCCGGTCGAGGAGGTCGACGGACGGGGCGAGGAGGGCCGTCGTGCGCGGGTCGTCCGGCGCGGACGGCGCCACCAGCACCACGGACGCGCCCGCCTCGGCGAGGGCGAGGGCGGCGGCCATCCCGCTCGGCCCCCCGCCCGCGACGGCGACGTCCGCGACGATCGTTCCCGTGTTCCCGGTCTCCATGGTGGCTTCCCTCGTGGTGCGTCGGCGGGGCGCGATCCTCGCGGGGCGTGTCGCCCGGCGCAAGCATCCCCCCGGAAGGGTGCCGCGGCGGCGCGGGTCTTCAAGCGGCGGCGGCGTCGCCCATCGTCGCAGGCGAAGGCTCAGGCCGACAGGAGGCGGGCGAGGCAGGCGGCGACGACGCCCGTGGCGGTGCGCAGGTCGGCGAGGGCGACGGCCTCGTCCGGGCCGTAGCCCGCGCCCTCCGCCTCGCCCCCCGGCCCCGCCCCGTAGGCGACCGTCGGGATGCCGGCCTCGGCGTAGAAGCGCGCGCCCGACAGGACGCCGCTGAGGACGCAGGCGACCGGGCTCCCGAGGGCCCGCTCGGCCTCGTCCGCCACCAGCGCGGCCAGGCCGGAGCCGAGGGAAAGGTCGCGCACCGGCGGGGCGAGGAGGCGGCGGTGGCACTCCACCTCCACGCCCGAAAGGCCGGAAGCGGCCTCGCCCACGAGGGCGACGAGCGCCTCCTCCACCGTGTCCGCGTCCTCGTCCGGGGAGATTCGCCGGTCGAGCCGCAGGACGACACGCTCGGGAACGAGGTTCGCCGCGTTGCCGCCCTGAATGGTGGTGACGGCGAGGGAGCGGGCGAGCCCGCCCGGCCACGACGGCCCCGCGGCCGCGAGCCGGCCGCGCTCGGCGTAGAGCGCCGACAGGACGGGCATCGCCGATTCGAGCGCATCCCGCCCCGCGAGCGTGCGGGCGACGTGGGCCTGCCGGCCGCGGAGCACCACGTCCATCTGCAGGCAGCCGCCCTGGCCGATGCCGATGGTCCGCGTCGCCCCGGCGGCGATCGCCCAGTCCGGCCGCACGAGGCCCTGGGCGAGCAGGAACTGGGGGCCGACGTAGCCGCCCGTCTCGTCGTCGAAGGTGAGGTGGAGCTCCACCGTGCCGTCGAGGGCGACCGCCCCCTCCCCCGCCCGGCGCAGGGCCTCGAGGGCGAAGACGTAGGCGGCCACGTCCCCCTTCGATTCGGCGGCGCCGCGGCCGACGAGCCGCCCGTCCCGCCTCTCCGCGGCGAGCGGGTCCACCGTCCAGCCCTCTCCAGGCGGCGCGGTGTCGAGCGGGGCGGCGAGGCCGACCGTCGGCCCCCGCCCGGAGCCGAAGGGCACGCGGACGAGGAGGTTCACGATGCTCGCCATGCCGTGCTGGCGCACGAAGGGGTCGGGTACCGGCAGCTGCTCCACCGGCAGGTCGCGGGCGACGAGGAGCGCGGCCACCGCCTCTGCGGCCTCGGCGAGGTCGCCCGGCGGCTGGAAGGTGGGGATGCCGACGAGGGCGGCGAGGAACGCCTCGGCCTCGCCGGCAAGGTCGTCGGCGGCCCCAGCGAGGGCGGCGCGGGCGGCCTCCGTCGGCGGCACGCCGGGCGGGGCGGGCCGCTCCGGCGTCCCCGCCGTGCCCGCCGTGCCCGCCTCACCGCTCACGGGATGAGGACCGTGGAGCCCGTGGTGCGGCGGGCCTCGAGGTCGGCGTGGGCGCGGGAGGCCTCGCCCAGCGGAACCTCCTGGTTGACCTCGATGGACACGTGGCCGGAGCGGACCACCTCGAACAGGTCGTTTGCCGTCTCCTCGAGGTCCTCCCGCTTCGCGATGTAGGTGAAGAGGGTCGGGCGGGTGGCGAACAGCGAGCCCTTCTGGGCGAGGATGCCGAGCTCGAACCCCTCGATGGGCCCGGACGCCTGGCCGAAGGACGCCCACAGGCCCAGCGGCCTCAGGCAGTCGAGGGAGGCGGGATAGGTGTCCTTGCCGATCGAATCGTAGACGACGTCGACCCCGCGCCCGCCGGTGATGTCCTTCACCCGCTGCACGAAGTCCTCGCTGCGGTAGTTGATGACGTGGGTGTAGCCGTTGGCGAGCGCGAGCTCGGCCTTCTCGTCCGATCCCACGGTGCCGATGATGGTGGCGCCGAGGGCCTTCGCCCACTGCCCGGCGATGAGGCCGACGCCGCCCGCCGCGGCGTGGAACAGGATCGTGGTGTCCGGCGTGACGCGATAGGTGCGGCGCAGCAGGTAGCGCACCGTCATGCCCTTCAGCATCATGGCGGCGGCCGTCCTCTCGTCGATCCCCTCCGGGATCCTCACGAGACGCCCGGCCGGCACGATGCGCCGCTCCGCGTAGGAGCCGAGGGGGCCGACGTAGGCGACGCGGTCCCCCGGGGCCACCTCGGTGACGCCCTCGCCCACGGCCTCCACCACGCCCGCCCCCTCGTTGCCGGGGGTGAACGGGCCGGGCGTCGGCGGCTTGTAGAGGCCGGTGCGGAAGTAGACGTCGATGAAGTTGACGCCGACGGCGGCGTGCCGCACCAGCGCCTCGCCCGGCCCCGGATCGGCGACGTCCACGTCCTTCATGACGAGGGCCTCCGGCCCTCCGGGCTCCGACACCACGATGGCCCTGGTCATCCCGTCTCCCGTCTCCCCTCGCGCCCGCCGCCGCGGCAGGCCGCAGTCCATCGCTCATAAGGCCGGGCGGCCGGCGGCCGCAACCCGTCCGGACCTGCCGGAAGCGGAACGGGCGGGGCGGCCGGCGGATCCCGGTCAGGCCGCCCGCGTCTCCCGCGCCGCCGACCGGAGCGCCGCGATGCGCCCCGAAAGGTCCCCGTCGCCGCCGAACACGGCCGAGCCCGCGACGAGCACGTCCGCCCCCGCCTCGACGACGGCGGCGGCCGTTCCGGGCGAGATGCCGCCGTCGACCTCGAGCTCGATGGGCCGCGTGCCGATCATGCGGCGGACGCGCCGGATCTTCTCCACCATCGCGGGCAGGAAGGACTGGCCGCCGAAGCCCGGGTTCACCGTCATGACGAGGACGAGGTCGATCCGGTCGAGGACGTACTCGAGCACCGTCTCCGGCGTCGCCGGGTTGAGGGAGACGCCCGCGCGCGCACCGGTCGCCTTCACCGCCTGGAGCGTGCGGTCGAGGTGGGGCGTCGCCTCGGCGTGGACGGTGATGATGTCCGCCCCCGCCTCGCGGAAGGCGGCGATGTAGGGATCGGCCGGCGCGATCATCAGGTGGGTGTCGAACGGCTTCGCCGAATGGGGGCGCAGCGCCTTCACCACCGGCGGCCCGAAGGTGATGTTCGGCACGAAGTGGCCGTCCATCACGTCGAGGTGGATGTAGTCCGCCCCCGCCGCGTCGACGGCCGCCACCTCCTCGGCGAGGCGTGCGAAGTCGGCCGACAGGATGGAGGGCGCGATCTTCACGTCGTCGCCGTTCGGCACCGTTGTCTCCCGCGATCCGTTCCGTTCCGGGTGGAGCCTGGGACCATGCCACGCCCGCTCGCGCCGCGCGAGCGGGTGCGCGCGCATGGCTCGTCGGCGCGGACCGGCGCGGCAGGCGGCCTCAGATGGGGGCGTGGCCGAGCGCGGCGCGGAAACGGTTCTTCACGTGGACCGCGTCCCGCGGCGGCAGGACCCGCGGCGGGTTCTCCGCCGCCACCTTGACGACGAAGAGCCGCGGTCCGGTCGCTTCGTGGAGGCGGTCCGCAAGGTCGGCGACGCCGGCCATGTCCGTGACGGTGCCGGTCCGGGCAAGGCCCATGGCGGCCGCGACGCGGGCAAGGTCCACCCCCGCCCCGGTGTGGCTCCTCTGCATGCCGGTCTCGCCGAAGTGGCCGTTGTCGAGCACGACGACCGTGAGGTTCGCCGGCGCGGCGACGGCGACCGTGGCGAGGGAGCCGAGCCCCATCATCGCCTCCCCGTCGCCGGTGACGACGAGCACGGGAAGGTCCGGCCGGGTGCTGGCGAGGCCGAGGCCCACCATCGTCGCCGAGCCCATCGCTGCCCAGAGGTAGTAGTTCCGCTCGTGGTCGCCCGCCGCCATGACGTCGTAGGCGGGCGAGCCGAGGCCGGTGACGACGAGGAGGTCGCCCCGGTCCCGAAGGAGCCGGGCCACCGCTGCGCGGCGGCAAAGGCCGCCCGAAGGGGCTACTTCACCCATGTCTTCTCTCCGATGAGGCGCTGGCCGAGGAGGACGGCGGCGGCGCCGTCACCCTCGAAGGCCATGCGCGCCGCGCCGTGGACGAGGGGGACGACGTCCTCCGCCCGGTCCGCCCGCCAGGTCATGACGCCCATGGCCTTCAGGACCGTCTCCGTGGCCTGGCCCATGGGGTTCTGCCACGGGTTGAACTCGGCCCAGTCGCCGCGCATCGTCACCAGCATCAGGAGAGGAAAGCGGGCGCATGCCGGCAGCGCCAGGGTGTTGATGCAGTTGCCGACGCCCGAGGACTGCAGGAGCAGCACCCCCCGCTCCCCGCCGAGCCAGGCGCCCGCGAGGTAGCCGATCCCTTCCTCCTCGGTGGTGAGCACCTGGGTGCGGACGTCCGGATCCGCCTCGGCGCGGGCGATGGCGGTGACGTGCCCCGCATCCGGCACGTGGACCACGTGGCGCACGCCGTTGGCCTTCAGGACGTCGAACAGGTCGGACCGCCAGTCGGGGGCGCCGGTGTCCGGCCGGGGCGTCGCAGCCATGGGGTCCTCCGTGGATTGGTGGCGCGGCCCGCCACGGGCGGGGCCTCGTCGGTGGACCATGCGCCGGTCGACGCCCGGTTGTCACACGATTCTCGGGTACGGCGCGATCGCCCTTCGGGCACGGCCCGATCGTCCGGCCCCATCCGGACGCGGGTGGACGTCGCGACAGCGCCGCCCGGGCGGGCTTGCGGACGGCACGGGCCCCGCCGGGATCGGGGCTTCGGCGGAAGGCGCCGACGGGCCGGACGCCGCCGGGGCCAGGCGCCCGGCGCCATGGTTCCGGCCGCGCGGGCGATGGCATCGCCCGTGGTCTCCACCCGCCCGGAACGGTCGCCCGGGGGACACGGCGACCGGGGACGCCGCGGGCGGGGTCGCATCCGACGACGAATCGCGACCGGGCTCGCAGGTCCCGTCCATGCCGCGCAAAGACCGGCACGCCTTGGCGGCGGTTTGGTGTCGGGACCGCGCGCGGACGAGCCTCTTCTCCCGGACGCACCTTGCGGATCGGTGGGGGGAACCGGCGCGCTTTCGCCGGGTCTTCGCGGGCACCGGGCCGACGTCCGGGGGGTGCCGCTCGCCGCCCGCCGGGACGGGCCGTCGCCCTGCCCGCTCGCCGGCAAGGGAGCCGTGGATCTCACAGCCGGGCACCGGCCCGCAGGCGCCCTCGGCGGGCGATCTCGTCCTGCCGGGCGTCGTGGCGGCGGGTCTTCCCGGCCTTGCGGATCTCGACCGGCTGCCTGCGGCGCCCGAGGAAATCGGATAGCCTGCTCCGTGCCGGGCTGCTTGGGACCGTGATCGGAAGGTCGAGGACCGTGCCCATCCGTGCGAGCACCCGGGCATCGACGTCGGTCCTGGCGAGGACGCCGGTGGCTCTGGCGAACGCGCGCGCCTGGCGCGGATCGGTCCACGGGACGGCGGGGCCGCGCGCGGCGAGGGGCGGACCGTCGCAGCCGCTGCTCGCCGCGGACCCGACGAGGCCGTCCGGCTCGAGGGAGGCGACCCGGGCGGCGATCGCGTCCGGGTCGTTCCGCGCGTGGGACGCGACGCCGCTCGGCAGGCCGTGGAGGTCGGGGACGGCGCGGGAGAGGTCGCAGCCGATGCCGCGTGGCATGGGTGGAGGGTCCTGTCCATGTCGTGCGGGATCGGCCCGAGCGACTGTCGCGGTCGAGGGCGACGCGGAGGGAGCCCCGTGCTCCCTCACGGGCTCAGCGCCCTCGGGGGGCGGACTCCCTTCCGCCATTGCGAAGCGCCCACCTCGCCAGCGGACAGGGGGGACCGGGCCCCCCTCCCCATCGCCCGAAGTGCCACCTTGCCAAAAGACAGGGGGGCGGCTTTTCGACGCGGTCGATGGCGGTGGCTTGCGGCCCGTACGCCGCCGATCGTTCCGGCGGACCCTCCGCGCGAGGCGCCCGGCCCCCTCGCGGGGGCGGACCACAGCCGGCGCGAGACGGCGGCACGGCGCGAACCCGAGGAGCATGCCATGACCGACGAGCCCTTGCGCGTTCTTCTCGCGGGCGGCGCCACGGGCATCGGGCGCGAGACGCTGCGCATGTTCCGGCGCCGGGGCGATGCCGTGTTCCTCGCCGACGTCAACGGGCAGGAAGGGCGGGCGGCGGCGGCCGAGCCGCTCGCCGGGCGGTGCGTCTTCCGGGAGGCGGATCTCGCCGACCCGGCCGTTCCGGCCGCCCTCGCGAGCGAGGCGGCGGAGGGTCTCGGCGGTATCGACACGCTGTTCGTGACGGCGGGCGTCCTTGCCTCGGCCCCGCTGGCGCAGTGGACCGCGGCCATGTGGCAACGCTCCCTCGCGGTGAACCTCACCGCCCCTTTCCTGCTCGTGCAGGCGGCGGCGCCCCACCTTCTCGCCTCGCCCAACCCGTCGGTGATCCTGACGTCGTCGACGGGAGCGCTGCGCGGCCATGCGGGCATGCCCGCCTACCATGCGACCAAGGCCGGCCTCCTCGGCCTCGTGCGCAGCCTCGCGGACGAGCTGTCGCCGGGCGGCGTCCGGGTGAACGCGCTGCTGCCGGGGTGGATCGACACGCCCTTCAACGACCCGTTCTGGTCCTTCCAGGACGATCCGGCCGCCGCCGAGCGCGCGCTCGTCTCCGCCATCCCCATGCGCCGGCAGGGAACGCCCGCGGACGTGGCGGACGTCGTCGCCTTCCTCGCCTCGCCCGCCGCCCGCTACGTGACCGGCCAGTCCATCGTCGTCGACGGCGGCTACTCGGCGGTCTGACGCCCTGCGTTCAGCGCACGCCCGGCCGGTTCACCGGCCCGCCCGCGTTGAGGCCGACACCCGGCCGGATCCCGACCCCCGGGGCGCCGGCGCCGAGGCCGGGGCGCACGCCGACCCCCGGTGCGCCGCGGTCCACCGGCCGGGCGACGCAGCCGACCGGGTAGCCCGGTCGCGTGCAGTAGACGACGGCCCGCGCGGTGGGCCGGGCGACGCAGCCCGCCGGAACGCCGGGCGCCGTGCAGTAGACGACCGCGCTGGCCGGGCGCGTGTCTGCGACGGTCGACATTACGGCGGCCGCGGCGGCGACCGCCGCGAGGTGGAGGAGGGTCTTCGCCTTCATCGCTGGGCCTTCTTGTTGTGGATGCGAACGGTCCGGGGGTGGGGGAGCCGCGGGACGGGGACTACCGGCGGCCGCAATCGGCGAGGATCGACCGGCCCGCCGCCTCCGCGTCCGGGCGCGGGTTTCCCGACAGCACGCCAGCGCGCAGGAGTGCGCGGGTCGCGGCGCGCACCGCGTCGGCAACCGCGTTGCGGTCGGAACAGATCGCCTCGAGCCGGTTGTCGGCGGCGACCCTGTCGACGATCGCCCGGGCGGCGGGGGAAAGGGTGGCGGCCGCTGGCCCGCCCCCCGCGAGGAAGAGGGCGGCCGCGAGGGCGGCGAGGGACGATCCGCGCAGGGCGCAGCGGGCGCGGCGGGTCTGTTCTGCGGCCATGGCGGCCTCTCTCCTTCGGCGGCGGGCGGTTGGTCCGCCCGCCGCGCAGCAAGCAGGTCGGCGGCGGCCCTGCAACGTCACGTTTTGGACCACCCGGCCGCGTCGTCGGACCCGCCCGCGGCGGGGCGGCGGTGCGTCCTTGCCGAACGGTCCGGCAAACGGGCGCGGGTGGCCTCGTGGGCAGCCGGGTCCGTCCCGACGCGGCCGACCGCGCCCGGACGGCCACGCATCGGGCAGCCATCCAGCGAACGGCCACGGGCGCCACACGCCAGCGCGGCAGCGCCAGGGCAACCGCCCGCGGACGCCCGCGCGGCACCGGACGGCCGCCGCGAGGCGGCTGCACACCGGGGGCCGCGCTTCGGGCAGCCATCCGCCGAACGGCCACGTCCGCAACACACGCAGGCAGCCGCTCCAGGGCGCCCGCACCCGGACGGCCGCGAACCGGGGGCCACATATCGATATCGGGTGGCCATCCCGCGAACGGCCACGGACGCCACATGCCCGGGCGACCGCCCACAAAGGACCGAGCATCGGGCAGCTCCAGCGGGCGGCCGCGTGACGGGGACGCATCGGGCCGCCATCCAGCGCAGTGTCCCTGGTGGGACCGGGCACCCTTCTTGCGCGCGGTCCGATGCCGCCCGGTCGCGGGGCCGCTCCCGATCGGGCCCGTCGTCCGCAAGTGATCCGGATGCTCGGCCGGGATGTCGAAGACGGCGAGGCGCGCGTCGGCGTCCTTCGTCAGGCATCGGGTCGCCCTGGGGTACCTGGCCGCGTCCGTCTCGATGAGGACGACGACGGCTTCGGCGGCTGCCCGGTTCGGCGCGTCCCGGATCGCGACGTGGTCGGCCTTCATCGTCCGCGGGGCCGACGGCACCGTGTCGGGGACGTTGGCCACCTCGTGAACCCGGCGGCGATGGTGGCGCGTCGCCGCATCCCCGGCACCGCGATCGCACAGCTCGACCCGCTTCACCGGGACCGCTTCGATGCCGGCCCGGATGGTCCGCGCCGGCCCGTGGCCGTGCCGGGCGACCCGGGTCCCGCAGCCGCTCCTCCCGCATCGCTTCCAGGAAGGCCTGGGCCCGCGCCTCGACCACTTGCGCCAGCAGCCGGCGCGCGCCCTCCCGCAGCACCGACGTCGGAGGATCGTCGAAGCGCTCGGGGGGCTGCAACGGGCAGGACCGTGCCATCTCTCTTCATGGCGCGTCGCTCCTCCTGGAGTTCCGGGAGGCGCGTCACCCACCTCGCTACGCCGCCTTCCTCGGACCCGCCTCACCCGCTTTCCACCATGGCGCCTTCCTCAGGCGTCGCCGGCAGCTCGTCGAGATCCGCACGGGGGAGAAGTTGCGCCGCCATGACGCCGGCAGGACGAGATCGGCGAGGAGACCGGGGCGATGGTCGACCTGCTCTCGGACCGCATCGCCGATCTCCACGCCGGGATCGCGGCGCTCATCGCCGAGGATCGTCCGCTCCGCAGACAGCCCGAGCCATCGACTGCCGTTCCGGGCATCGCTCCCGTGGTGCGCGCGACGCTCCTCGGCCAAGGCCCGAACGCGGCAGCCTGTGGCGCCGGCGGATCGACCCGCTTGCGGGGCTCGCGCCCCACGCCCACGACAATGGAACGTGGCGTGGCACACGCCATGTCGGGGGTGGCCGCCGCACGGTGCGCGACGCCCTTTACGGTGCCGCACGCACGGCGTCGCGGCGCATCCCGGCGCCACAACAAGGCAGGCGGGACAGCCTGAAGGCGAAAGGCAAGCCGCCCAGGGCTGTCCTCTTCGCCTCCGCCGGACGGCTCCTCGCCATTGTCGGCGCGATTGTCCGCGGCGCGAAAGCGCGCAGGGCGTGACGGTGCCCGACCGTCGGACACAGCCAGCGTCGAGATCCTCGCCTCGAAGCCGTCGTCGCTCGCCATCCCGTGGCGAGGGCGGCCGAGAGGGGTGGATCGACTTCGCCCTGGTGAGCCCGAGCCCGCGACACGGTTGCCCGGCGTTCGCGACGGACCGCGCCGTTCACGGGGCCCCCGCCTCGCCCGCGCGCCGGCCCGGCCCGACGCTCCGGACGGGTCGGGAGGGCGGCGCGGGACCGGTGGCGGACGATCGGGCGATGCGGGCGCTTCCCAGGAAGGCCCGTCCGCCGGGATCGCGGGGCCGTGCCCGCGCCCCGCGCCGCCGCGATCGCCACCTGCCGCGACGGGCCGCCCGGCGCGCAGGCCTGCGCACGGAGGCGAAGACGCTCGCGCCGCGCGGCCGATGCCCCGAAGCAAACAGCCGGACCCGCTGCCAGCGGGCCCGGCTCTCGTCGGTCTCAGTAGAGGCCCGCGCGTGCGGGCGCACCATCAGTCGATGGACTTGACGATCTCCTCGACCATCTTCTTGGCGTCACCGAACAGCATCATGTTGTTGTCCTTGTAGAACAACGTGTTGTCGATGCCCGCGTAGCCCGAGCCGAGCGAGCGCTTGACGAACAGAACCGTCTTCGCCTTGTCCACGTCGAGGATCGGCATGCCGTAGATCGGCGAGGACGGGTCGTCGCGGGCGGCCGGGTTGGTCACGTCGTTGGCGCCGATCACGAAGGCGACATCCGTCTGGGTGAAGGCGGAGTTGATGTCCTCGAGCTCGAAAACCTCGTCGTAGGGCACCTGGGCCTCGGCGAGGAGGACGTTCATGTGGCCGGGCATGCGGCCCGCCACCGGGTGGATCGCGTACTTCACGTCCACGCCCTCGCGCTTCAGGACGTCGGCCATCTCGCGCAGCGCATGCTGGGCCTGGGCGACC
>CAZJNX010000041.1:0-25514 GCA_964547415.1 uncultured Hyphomicrobiales bacterium | reverse complement strand
CCGGCCCCCCTCGAGGGGCAGGACCTCAGCCCGCTCCTGCAGGACATCGGCCTCGCGATCCACCCGCCGCTCCTTTACCTCGGCTACGTGGGCTTCTCGATCACCTTCGCCTTCGCCGTCGCCGCCCTCATCGAGGGGCGGATCGACGCGGCCTGGGCGCGCTGGGTGCGACCCTGGGCGCTCGTCGCCTGGATCTTCCTCACCCTCGGCATCTCCATGGGGAGCTACTGGGCCTACTATGAGCTCGGCTGGGGCGGCTGGTGGTTCTGGGACCCGGTGGAGAACGCCTCCTTCATGCCGTGGCTCGCCGGCACCGCGCTCCTCCACTCCGCGATCGTGATGGAAAAGCGCGACGCGCTGAAGATCTGGACGGTGCTTCTGGCCATCGTCACCTTCTCCCTGTCGCTGCTCGGCACCTTCCTCGTCCGCTCGGGCGTCCTCACCTCGGTGCACGCGTTCGCCACCGACCCGACGCGGGGCGTGTTCATCCTCCTCATCCTGTGCGTGTTCATCGGCGGGGCGCTGTCCATGTTCGCCTGGCGCTCCTCGCTCCTGAAGGCGGGCGGGGCCTTCTCGCCGATCAGCCGGGAGGGGGCCCTCGTCCTCAACAACCTGATCCTGACGACCTCGTGCCTCACAGTTCTCGTCGGGACCATGTACCCGCTGGCGCTCGAGGCGGTGACGGGCGAGAAGATCTCCGTTGGCGCGCCCTTCTTCAACATGACGTTCATCCCGCTGATGATCCCGCTCCTCCTCGTGTTGCCGGCCGGGCCGCTGCTCGCCTGGAAGCGGGGCGATCTGGCGCCAGTGTTCGAGCGGCTCGCGGTGGCCGCCGTCGCGGCGGTGGCGGCCGTCGGCGTCGCCTGGTGGGTCGCGGGGCTCGAGACCGGGGTGGGCTACGTGCTCGCCATCGGCCTGTCCTTCTGGCTGATCGTGGGCTCGCTCACGGAGCTCGTCGCCCGTGTCGAGGGGGCGAAGGACTGGCCGTCCCGCTGGCGGCGCCTCAAGAACCTGCCCCGCTCCACCTGGGGCACGGCCCTCGGGCACCTCGGCGTCGGGATCACCGTCCTCGGCATCTCGGCCACCGCCTTCCAGACCGAGCGGATCGTCGCCATGCAGCCCGGGGACACCGTCGACATCGCGGGCTACACCCTCGTCTTCCGCGCCGCCGAGCAGCGCCAGGGTCCCAACTACAACGACGCCATCGGCATCTTCGACATCACGAAGGACGGGCGGGTGCTCGCCGTCGCCGAGCCCGCGAAGCGGCTCTACCCGGCGCGGCAAATGCCCACGACCGAGGCCGCCATCGACACCTTCGGCCTCAGCCAGGTCTACACCTCCCTCGGGGACCGGACGGAAAACGGCAAGATCGTGGTGCGGGTCTACCACAAGCCGCTCGTCCTCCTGATCTGGATCGGGACCATCGTCATGAGCGTCGGCGGGGTGCTGTCCATGGCGGACCGGCGCCTCAGGGTCGGCATGCCCGCCCCGTCGAAGGCGGGGCGGGATGCCGCCGCCGAGGCCGCCGGGTGAGGAGACCGCCCATGCAACGCCTCCTGTCGCTCCTCTTCTTGGCGGTCCTCGCCCTGCCGCTCGCCGTGGCGCCCGCGGGCGCGGTCAACCCGGATGAGATGCTGGAGGACCCGGCTCTCGAGCAGCGCGCGCGGGACCTGTCGCTCAACCTGCGCTGCATGGTCTGCCAGAACCAGTCCATCGACGATTCTAACGCTCCCCTCGCCCGGGACCTGCGGATCCTGGTGCGCGAGCGGCTGGAGGCGGGCGACACCGACGAGGAGGTGATCGACTTCCTCGTCGCCCGCTACGGCGAGTTCGTCCTCCTCAAGCCGCGCATGACGACGCAGACGATCGTCCTTTGGACGGCGCCCGTGGCCCTCCTGATCGCCGGGCTCGGCCTCGCCCTCCTCCTGTTCCGCCGCCATCGGGCGGGTGCGGCGCCGCCTCCGCCGCCCCTCACCGCCGAGGAACAGGCGGAGCTGGAGCGTTTCCTCGCCGAGGGGCGCCGCCCGGCCGACGGCTGATCGCGACCGCGCCGGGAAGGGCGCGACGGGCGCGGCTCTTGCGGGGATGTGCGTCGGCTGGGCGTGCGCGGTCGTGGCCCGTCGCCCGCGGCTCACCGGCCCGCCGCTCGCCTTGCCGGGGCGATGTCGGCGCGGTCGCCTCGGGGATGTTCGCCCGCTTCGCTTTGCGACAGGATGCACCGGCTGGCCCCCCTGTGGGCGCCGCACCCGAAAGCGAGCGTTCGCCCGCCTCACGCGGTGCGTCGGCCCTCGGGGACGAGGCCGGCCACTTCCGCGTCCGGCTCGTCTCGGAGAGCGCGGCCGCGTGAGGCCCGCAGCATTATCGGGTACGGTAGCCCCGGGGACGAGGCTGGCCACTTCCGCGTCCGGCTCGTCGCGGGGCGTGCGGCGCACGCGCGACGGGGCGAACAGCCGCCTCATTCGGTGCGGTGGCGCTCGGGGACGAGTGCGGCCACTTCCCCGTCCGGCTCGTCGCGGGACGCGCGTGAGGCGCGCAGCCGCGCCAGGCTCGCCGTCCGACCCGGTGCGGTAGCCCTCTGGGACGAGAGCGGCCACTTCCGCGTCCGGCTCGTCGCGGGGCGTGCGGGAGACGCGCGGCCGCGCCAGGCTCGCCGTCCGACCCGGTGCGGTAGCCCCGAGGACGAGGGCGCCCACTTCCGCGTCCGTCTCGTCGCGGGACGCGCGGCGGGCGCGCAACGGGGCGAACAGCCGCCTCATTCGGTGCGGTGGCTCTCGGGGACGAAGCCGGCCACTTCCCCGTCCGGCTCTTCTCGGGGCGCGCGGCCGCGCAAGGCTCGCCGCCTGACCCGGTGCGGTCGCCCTCCGGGACAAGGGCGGCCACTTCCGCGTCCGGCTGGTCGCGGGGCGTGCGGCGGGCGCGCGACCGGGCGAACAGCCGCCTCACTCGGTGCGGTAGCCCTCCGGGACGAGGGCGGCCACCTCCTCGTCCGGCTCGTCGCGGGGCGTGCGGCGGGTGCGCGGCGGGGCAAGGCCCGCCTCCTCGTGGGCGCGGGTGGTCTCGCCTCCGTCCTCCTCGGCGAGGGCGTCTTCGTGCTGGCGGTTCCACATCTCCGCGTAGAGGCCGCCCGCCGCCACCAGCGCGGCGTGCTTGCCCCGTTCCACGATCCGCCCCGCCTCGATCACGAGGATCTCGTCCGCGTTCACCACCGTCGACAGGCGGTGGGCGATGACGAGGGACGTGCGCCCGCGGGAGACCCGGTCGAGGGCCGACTGGATCTCCTCCTCCGTGCGGGTGTCGAGGGCGCTCGTCGCCTCGTCGAGGATGAGGATCGGCGGCGCCTTCAGGATCGTGCGCGCGATCGCGACCCGCTGCTTCTCGCCCCCCGACAGCTTGAGGCCCCGCTCGCCCACCTCGGTGTCGTAGCCCTTCGGCAGGCTCTCCACGAAGGCGCCGATCTGGGCCATGTCCGCCGCCTCGCGGATCTCCTCCATGGAGGCGCCCGGGCGCCCGTAGGCGATGTTGTAGGCGACGGTGTCGTTGAAGAGCACCGTGTCCTGGGGGACGATGCCGATCTGGGCGCGCAGGGAATCCTGCGTGACGTCGCGCACGTTGACGCCGTCGATGGTGATGCGCCCCGCCGTCACGTCGTAGAAGCGGAACAGGAGCCGCGAGATCGTCGACTTGCCGGCCCCCGACGGCCCGACGAGCGCGACGGTGCGCCCCGCTGGCACCTCGAAGTCGATCCCCTTCAGGATCTCCCGGTCCGGGTCGTAATGGAAGTGGACGTCCTCGAACCGCACCACCCCGTCCGTCACCGTCAGCGGCTTCGCGCCGGGCCGGTCCTTCACCTCCCGCTGCACGGCGAGGATCGAGAACATCTCCTCGATGTCGGCCGTCGCCTGCTTGATCTCGCGGTAGACGAAGCCGATGAAGTTGAGCGGGATGGCGAGCTGCATGAGGAGCGCGTTCACCATCACGAAGTCGCCCACCGTCTGGTCCCCCGCCATCACCGCGCGGGCCGAAAATATCATGAGCAGCGTCATGCCCGCGGTGAAGATGAGGGTCTGACCGAGGTTCAGCCAGGCGAGCGAGGTCCACGTCCTCACCGCCGCCCCCTCGTAGCGCGCCATGGAGCGGTCGAAGCGGGCGGCCTCCATCTCCTCGTTGTTGAAGTACTTCACCGTCTCAAAGTTGAGGAGCGAATCGATCGCCTTGGAGTTGGCGTCGGTGTCCGACTGGTTCATCTCGCGCCGGATCTTGATACGCCAGCGCGAGGCAATCACCGTGAACCAGATGTACAGGACGACGACTACGGTGATGACGCCGAGATACCAGAAGTTGAACTGAAAGGCGACGACCACCGCGACGAGGGCGAACTCCACCACCGTCGGCAGGGCGTTGAGGATGGTGAAGCGCACGATGGTCTCGATGCCCTTCACGCCGCGCTCGATCACCCGCGAGAGGCCGCCCGTGCGCCGGCCGAGGTGGAAGCGCAGGGACAGGGCATGGAGGTGGCGGAAGGTGCGGATGGCGAGCTGGCGCACCGCGTGCTGGCCGACGCGGGCGAACAGGGCGTCGCGCAGGGAGTTGAACGCCATCATCATCACCCGCCCCATCCCGTAGGCGAGGACGAGCATGACGGGCGCCACCAGGAAGGCGGGCGCGCTCCATCCGTCGGCGGCCGCGGCGGTCTGACCGGTGCCGAACTCCCCGGAGGTGAGGGCGTCCGTCGCCCACTTGTAGGTGTAGGGGATGAGGACGGTGACGATCTTCGCCGCCACCAGGGCGAGGATCGCCACCCCGACGCGGATCTTGAGGTCCCGCCGGTCGGCTGGCCACATGTAGGGCCACAGGTTGCGCAGCGTCCTGAAGAGGGCGCCGCGGTCGGCGGTGACGGCCGGGGTCCCGGGATCGGGTGCTCTCATGCGCGGCGGCCGGGCGTCCCGGCAGCTCCCTGTTGCGGCGGCCGGCGCAATGCCGGCGGATCGCCCGGAAACTAGGCCTTCCGGGCGAGGCGGCAAACGCGCCGCCGCCATGGCTGCTTCCCGTCCCTCGCCCGCGGATCGGAGGGGCAAGGGCGGCGGGCTACTCGGCCGCCTCGGGAAGCGGGGTCGCCGGCTCGTGCGCCCGGCGCACGGGGGGCGGGGCCGCGGCCGCCGAAGCCGCGGCGAGCCCCGCGTCCGGCCGGCGGCCGCGGGCGCGGGCCCACAGGCCACCGAGGAAGCGCGCCCACACGGACGGGGCCGCCAGCATCACCGGCACAAGCACGAGGGTGAGGATCGTCGCGAAGGCGAGGCCCGAGATCACCGCCGTCGACAGGGGCACCCACCACACCGACGTGATGGACCCCACCTCGATGGTCCGGGTGAAGAAGTCGAGGTTCACCTGCGTCGCCATGGGGACGAGGCCCGCGATGGTGGTGACGGTGGTGAGCAGGATCGGCCTCAGCCGTTGCCCCGCCGCCTTCAGGCTCGCCCGCAAGGGGTCGGGCTCGTCCGCGCGGATGCGGTTGTAGGTGTCGATGAGGACGATCGCGTTGTTCACCACGATGCCCGCGAGCGCGATGATCCCGGTCCCCGTCATGATGATGGAGAACTTCTGCCCCGTCACCATCATGCCGATCAGCACCCCCACAACCGACAGGATCACCGTGAACAGGGTCAGCACCGTCTGGTAGAAGGAGTTGAACTGGGTGAGCAGGATGATGAACATGAGGAACAGGGAGCCCAGCATGGCGTTGGCGAGGAAGGCGCCCGATTCCTCCTGCTCCTCGTTCGCCCCGCGGAAGCGGAACGTCACGCCCGCGGGCCAGTCCTGCCCTTCCACCCAGGCCTTCAGCTCCGGGATCATGGCGTTGATTGAGTAGCCGTCCGCCTCGATCACGTCGGCCCGCGCGCTCATGGCGTAGAGCCCGTCCGTGCGGGTGATGGTCGACACCCGCGGCTCGGGGGTGATGTCGACGAAGTTGATGATCGGCACGCTGCCGTACTGGGTCTGCAGCCTGAGGTCGGCGAACTGGTCGAGGGTGCGCTCGTCCTCGGGCAGGCGCACGCGGATCTCCACCTCCTCGTCCGCGTCGTCGGGGCGGAAGTCGGCGATGCGGATGCCGTTGGTGACGAGCTGGACGAGGGCGCCCACCTCGTCGATCGAGGCGCCGAAGCGGCCCGCCTCCTCCCGGTCGATGGAAAGCTGCCACTCGATGCCGGGAAGCGGGCGGTCGTCCTCCACGTCACGCAGGCCCGGCACCGTGTCGAGGTAGGCGCGCACGTCCGCCACCACCTCTTTCAGCGTCTCGTAGTCGGCCGAGCGCATCTCGAGCTGCAGGTCCTTGCCGGTGGGCGGGCCGCCCTGGACCTCCCGCACCTCGGTGCGGATGCCGGCGAGGGGGGCGGTCCGCTCGCGCACCTCGGCGAAGATCACGTCGGCCCCGCGGCGGCAGCAGTAGTCCACGAGCTCCACCTGGATCTCGCCGATGGCGTCGGCCGGCTTGTCCTGGACGCCGCCGAGGCTCGAGCCCGTGGAGGCGGTGCCCGAGGGGTAGGCGGTCGTCACCACGTGGGCGACGCCCGACACGCCGAGGATCTCGTCCTCCACCTCCTTCACGAGGGCGAGCGCCTCGTCGGAGGACATGTTCCCGCGGGCCGAGACCATGACGACGGCCATCTCCGGCTCCTCGTCCACGAAGAACTCGACGCCCGCGTTGTTCTGGCCGAAGGCGACGAAGACGCCCGCGCCGATGGCGATGACGAGCACGACGGTCGCGACGTTGCCGAGCGGGGTGCCGGCGAGCCGCTTCAGGACGCGCACGTAGACGCCGGTGAGGCCGCCGAGCGCCTCCGGCTCCGTCCCGCCGCCCGCGCCGAGGCGGCGGGCGGCCTCCCGCTCGGCGTCGTTGCGCGGGCCGCGGCGGCCGAGGAGCCCGCCGGCCACCGGCAGGAAGACCATGGCGGTCACGAGCGCGGCCGTCAGCACCACGATCACCATGATCGGCAGGTAGCTCATGAACTCGCCCGCCGTCCCCGGCCACAGCAGCATGGGCAGGAACGCGGCGAGGGTGGTCGCCGTGGACGAGGCGATCGGCCAGAACATCAACTTGGCCGCGCGGATGTAGGCCTCCTTGCGCGGCAGCCCTTCCGCGATCTTCCGGTCCGCGTACTCCACCACCACGATCGCCCCGTCGACGAGGAGGCCCACGGTGAGCACGAGGCCGAACATGACCATCATGTTCACCGTCATGCCGAGCACGCCGAGGATGAGGAAGCCCAGCATGAAGGAGGTCGGGATCGCGAGCCCCACGAGGAGGGCCGAGCGCATGCCGAGCGCGGCCACCACGATGATCATCACGAGGGCGATCGCCGTCAGGATCGCCGACTGGAGCGAGCCGAGCACCTCGTAGATGAAGCCCGACTCGTCGAGCATGAAGTCGACCCGGATGGGCTCGGGCCAGTCGGCGGTGTAGGCGGCGACCGCCGCGCGCACGGCCTCGTTGTTCTCGATGATGTTGGTGCCGAGCCGCTTCACCACGTTGAGGGTGATGGCGGGCTGCCCGTTGACGAGGGTGCGCTCGGTCGGGTCGGCGAAGGTGCGGCGGATCTCGGCGACGTCCCCGACGGTGACCACCCCTTCCGCGCTCTGGCGCAGGACGAGGTCGGCGACGTCCCGGAGGTCCTCCACGAGGCCGGGGACCTTCACCGAGAAGCGCCCGTCGCCGGTGTCGAGGAAGCCCGCGGGCACGAGGCGGTTGTTGGCGCCGAGGACGCCCACGATGTCCGCCTGGCGCAGGCCGTAGGAATCGAGGAGCGTGCGGTCGATCACGACCTCCACCACCTCGTCGCGAACGCCCGACAGGTCCGCCGACAGGACGGTGGGCAGCGCCTCGATCTCGTCCTGCAGGGCCTTGGCGTGGCGGTGGAGGGTACGCTCGGGCACCTCTCCCGACAGGGCCACCACGATGGTCGGCACCAGCGAGAAGTTGGTCTCGGTGATGGTGGGCTCTTCCGCGTCCGCCGGCAGGTCGGCCTGGCCGCGGTCCACCTTGTCGCGCACGTCCGCGAGCGCCTCGTCGAGGTCGATCTCCGGCTCGAACTCGAGGACGATGCCCACGTGGCCCTCGGCGGAGATGGTGGTCATCTCCTTCAGCCCCTCGAGGGAGCGCAGCTGCGTCTCCATCGGGCGGGCGATGAGGGTGACCGCATCCTCCGGCGACACGCCCGGCTGGGCGATCGACACGTAGAAGATCGGGATGTCGATGTCCGGGTTCGCCTCCTTGGGGATCGTCACGTAGACGATGGCGCCGATGAGCACCGAGACCACCATGAGCGTCAGGATGGTGCGCGGGCGCCTCAGGAGGCCGTCGAGGACCGCGTTCATGAGCCTGCGTGCTCCGACGGGGCGGGGACCGGCGTCACCCGCTGGCCTTCCCTCACGTAGTCTTGGCCGACCGTGATGACGGTGACGGGGCTGTCGAGGCCGCCGACCCAGACGCCCTCCCGGTCCTGGCCGACGAGGTCGACGGGGCGGAAGCGCACCCGGTCCTGCCCGTCCACGACGCGCACGCCGAGTTCGCCCGAATCGGCGAGGGTGAGCTGGCTCGGGTCGAGGCGGTGGACGGTCACCGCCGGGCGCGGGATCGAGGCGGTGGCCGTCACGCCCTCGCGCAGGGCCCCTTCCGGGTTGGGGATGTCCACCTCCACGGTGAAGGTGCGCGTGTCGGGATCGGCCGTGCGGGAGACGAAGGCGATGGTGCCCGTCACCGTCTCGCCGGTGACGAGGGTGACGGGGACGCTCGCGCCCGGCCGGATGCCGGCGATCTCCCGCTCGGAGACCTGGCCCGTCACCACGATCGGGTCGATGTCGACGAGGGTGGCGCAGGTCTCGCCCACGGACAGGTGGTCGCCCACCTCCGCGAGGGGCGTGTCGACGATGCCGGGCACCGGAGCGCTGATCGTGGTGCGCTCGAGCTCGAGCCGCGCGGCGGCGACGCGGGCGCGGGCGGCGTCCCGTTCGGCGCGGGTCGTGGCGACGCGGGTGGCGCTCTCGAAGCCCTTGCCCTGGAGACGGGTCGCCGCCTCGTGCTCGAGCTCGGCCTTGGCGGCGAGGGCCTCGGCCTCGGCGAGCTCGGCCTCGCGCACGCCCGGGTCGAGACGGCACAGGACGTCGCCCGCCGCCACCTCCGCGCCCCGCTCCACGGGGCGGGCGGCAATCTGGCCGGCGGTCTCGGCGCGGACGGACACGCGGGCGTCCGCCGCGGTGCGCCCGCGCATTTCCAGCGTCGTCGCCCGCTCCACCGGCTCCACCCGTTCCACCCGCACGGCGAACGGCTTCGCCTCGGCGCGCGCGCCGCGCTCGGCCGGGGGCGGCAGGGCGTCCTCGGTGGCACCCTCGCCACCTTTCACCACGGTGCCCGTCGCCATCCAGCCGGCGACGCAGGCGGCGAGCGCGGCCGCCGTCACCAGGGAGGGGTTGAGCTTCAGTCCCATCGTCTCGTCCGCCTTCGTGTTCCGCCGGCTACTCGGCCGCGGCGGGAAGGGTTGATCCGGCGCCCGCGCCCCCGTCCGTCCCCCCGTCCGCGTCCCGGCCGAGGGCCTCGAGGCTCGCCCGGTTCTCCTTCAGGAACGCGATCTGGGTGCCGATACAGGCGCGGCCGTAGCGGGTGATCCAGGCAAGGCCCGGGTTGTCCTTTCGGGCGGCGAGCGCCTCGATGTGGGCCATCTCCGCCTCGAGCTGGGACAGGCGCGTGTTCACCGCCTCGGCGAGCTGCGCCCGCGTGAGCAGCGGCGCGTTCATGGCGATGAGCAGGAACTCGGAGCGGAAGACGTCCTCCGCGGGCGGGGCGGACAGCTGCGCCACCAGCTCGGCCCGGCCCGCGGGGGTGATCGAATAGATCTTGCGGGACGGGCGGCCGCTCTGGGCCTCCTCGCGGACGGTGACGAGCCCGTCCGCCTCGAGACGGGCGAGGGCTGGATAGATGGCGCCGAAGCTCGCGTCCACGAAGTAGCTGTACTCGCCTTCCGAGGAGAGCTTGCGGATCTCGTATCCTGTGGCCTCGCCCGCCTGGAGGATGGCGAGGCACAGGGTTCTCACGTTCATCGCCGCCGCATCTCCCTTGCCGGGGGCGTTCCCTTCCCCTGTCGGCCCGTCATATATCGGGCCGTCATAGCTTAGTCCGTCATATGGGCAGTCGTCATATGACGGCAAGGGATATGTGGGCCCGGCAGCCGGGCGTCCGGCGCGCGCGGTGGCAGATGTTGCAACGCTGGCACGGGGCTTGCGGGGCGGTCGCCGGGGAACCCACGCGGGCGCACGGAATGCGCATTTTTGGGGTGCATCCCTTGCAAGGGCCGGGCGCGGCGACTATTGTCCGCATCCTCAGCCGCACATCATGCGCATCTGCTGGCAGGTAGGGAGGCTCCTTTGACCAGAACGGCCCTCTTCCCGCTGGGGATCGACTTGGAAAATCCAGGCAACACCCAAGAGGAAGAAACCATCCGCGCCCCGGGCGCCGGACAAACCATCGACCCGGACGACCATCTCGTCGTCCGCAACGGCGTGAAGTGCGCCGGTGCCCACCTCATCATCGACGTTTACGGCGGGGACCGCCTGGACGACCTTTCCCACGTGGAGGAGACGCTGATCGACTGCGTCGAGGCGGCGGGGGCGACGCTCCTGCACATCCACCTCCACCACTTCGACGAGAACGGCGGCATCTCGGGCGTCGCGGTGCTGGCGGAGAGCCACATCTCGATCCATTCCTGGCCCGAGCACGCCTACGCCGCCCTCGACGTGTTCATGTGCGGCGACGCCGCGCCGGAGAAGTGCGTCGACGTCCTGCGCGAGGCCTTCCGGCCCGAGCGCATCGCGGTGAGCGAGATCCTGCGCGGCAAGGCGCTCTGACCGCCCGGTGAGGGCCGGCGGCGGGCGATCCCGCCCCGGCGCCCCGGAGACGCGCGCGAGGGAGGGGGCGTTGACCACCGACGAGTGGGTCCACGAGACCATCCACGACGACCTCGGCTTCCGCGTGAGCATGAAGCCGACGCGGACCATCGTGTCCGAGCGGACTGAGCTGCAGCACCTCGAGGTGTTCGAGACCCCGCTGTTCGGGCGCGTCATGGTGCTCGACGGGGCGATCCAGCTCACCACGTCCGACGAGTTCATCTACCACGAGATGATGGCCCACGTGCCTCTCCTCGCCCACGGCGCGGCGCGGCGGGTGCTCGTGATCGGCGGCGGGGACGGGGGCGTGGTCCGCGAGGTGTTGCGCCACCCGTCGGTCGAGGCGGTGACCCTCGTTGAGATCGACCGGCAGGTGGTGGACTTCTGCCGCACCCACTTCCCGGAGGTGTCCGCCGGCGCCTTCGACGACCCGCGCCTTTCCCTCGTGATCGCCGACGGCATCCGCCACGTCGCCGAGACGGACGGGCGCCACGACGTGATCATCGTCGATTCCACCGACCCGTTCGGCCCGGCGGCGGGCCTTTTCACCGCGTCCTTCTACGCCGCCTGCCGCCGCGCCCTCGCGCCTGGCGGGGTGCTCGTCACCCAGGCGGGCGTGCCGTTCGTGCAGGGGGAGGAACTCGCCGCCTCCGCCCGCGCCCTCGGCGAGGCCTTCGGCGCCGCCCGCTTCTTCCTGTCCACCGTCCCCACCTACGTCGGCGGGGCCATGGCCCACGGCTTCGCCTCGGCAGATGCCTCGCTGGCCGACGTGCCGGAGGAGACCCTCGCCGCGCGTTTCGAGGCGGCCGGACTTTCGACCCGCTACTACACCCCGGCGGTCCACCGGGCGGCCTTCGCGCTTCCCGCCTACGTCGCCGCGATCGCCCGCGCGCGGTGAGGCCTGCCGGCGGTTGCGCGGATGCAACGGCTGGCCGCACGGGGCGCGCCGACCCTCGCAACCCGCAGCGTCATGGGTTAGAACGCTGGCGGGGTGCCGCGCCGCGCCCGCCCGTCGACAACAACGAGAGGTCAGAGGGATGACGCTGACGAAATGGGTCGCGGTGGCCCTGTTCCCGCTCGCGCTCGCCGGTTGCGCCACCGAGGAAGGGCGCCGCGCGGCGACCGGCGGTGCGCTCGGCGCGGGCCTCGGTGCGGCCACCGGCGCGCTCATCACCGGCACGGGTGAAGGGGCCCTCATCGGCGGCGCCATCGGCGGTGCGTCCGGCGCGGTCGTCGGCGCGGCCACCACGCCGCAGGACGAATGCTACGTGCGCGACGCCCGGGGCGTCCTCGTGCGCGTTCCCTGCTGACCCGCCCGTGAACCGCCGGCGGTCGCGCCGCGAGCGCCGGCGATGCGCCGCGCCGCACGCTGCCGCCACCGGGGGCGGAGACCGCCCGTTCCCGCCGCTCGCCGACGGGGGATCGTCGCGCCCGGCACCGGCCGGATCCACGCCGCGCCTTCCGGAACACCGGCCCCGTCCGGCGCGCGTGCCACCGCCCGCTCCCCGGCGGACCGCCGGTCGGGGCGTCCGGCCCGGGCGATGCGGCCATGGCGCGCCCGCCGCGCTCGGGGTGGCGGGAGGGGGCGGGCGTGAGGCTCGTGCCTCGGTGCCGTGAGCTGGCGCAGGCGCCTGCGGCCCGGCAAGCGGCGGACGGTCCGAAGGGGCTCGCCGCAAGCCGCGGGCCCGCTTCGTCCGGCTGGACCGTCCGCGAACGGGCCGCCAGCCGCGGGCCTCGCTTGGGCGTCGGCACGCGGCGGCCGGCGCGCCGGGCGCCGCCGTCGTGGGGCGCGTTGCGCGGCTCGCGGCGTATCTTCTGGACCGGGAGCCGGGGAGGGTCGGGCTGCCGGCGGGTCCGGGGTTCGCTGGCACGGCTGCGGCGGCCGCTCGCCGCGACGGTGCCGCGGATCGCGGCGCCCGGCCTGCTCGCCCGCCGCCCTCGGCTGGCCGGCCTGCCGCGGGTCCCCCGTCACGCCCGTTCCGGCTTCCCGGCGCGGACGGCCGGCAGTTTGGGCCGCCGCGAGGGGGGAGCGGGCACGAAGCGCGTGGCCCGACCGTGCCCCTGGGCGAGGGGTGTCCCCGCGGCCCCGCCCGTCGGGCCGCCGCCTTCACGGGTCGGCCGTGTCGGCAGGGGCTGCACGGACGCGGCCGCTCGTTGCATGATGGGGCCGGTCATCGCTCCCGCGTCGGGCCCGTCCGGAGGCGGGATCGATCGCCGGGACGGATGATCCTGCGCCGCCGGGCAATGCGGACGTGGCGGAACGGGTAGACGCACGGGACTTAAAATCCCGGGGCCTTGCCGTGTGGGTTCGAGTCCCACCGTCCGCACCAGCTGCCCCGCCAGGGGCGGAAAGCGCCTCGCCACGGGCCGGGGAGAGCCTCAGACAGAGGCGCGATCCTCCACGTAGCGGCGGAACTCGTCGATGTAGACCTCGAGCCAGTCGTGGAGGTAGCCACGCTCGGGCGAGCCGAAGGCGGCGCCCTCCTGGCAGCGGCCCACCATCTCCTTGTCCTCCGCGGTGGCGATCTCGATGGTCTTCACGATCGTGCGCACGAAGCCTTCCGCGTCCGCCATGCCGCCCATCGCCGCGGGCGAGAAGGACAGGCCCCAGCGGGCGTTGGTCCGCCCAGCCGCGATCGGCTCCAGCGCCATCCACCACATGAAGTTGGGGTCCACCGCCGCAAGCCCGTTCGGGTAGAGCGCGATGACGTGGAGCTTGCGGTGCTCCTCCACGGGGAGGGCCGGGTCGTGGACTTCCGGCACGTCCTCCGGCCGGTACGAGTTGGAGTGGATCGAGAAGAAGGGGTGCTCCCGCCCCGGGCCCTCCTCGGCGAAGCGGGTCGGGTTGGTGGGGCCGATGGAGCCCTTGTGGGCGTAGGTGGTGTGGTAGCTCTCGATGAAGTTCTCGAAGACCAGCTTCCAGTTCCCCTCCCAGATCTCCTCGTGGACCACGTGGCGGTCCTCGTAGGCGTCGATGCCGTGGGCGGACAGGTAGCCGGCAAGGTCCGAAAGGCGTTCGGCAACGGGGGGAAGGTCCCGGGCGAAGGACACGAACACGAACCCGAGATACTCCTCCACCGAAAGCTGCGGCAGGGAGAGCTCGCGGAAGGCGAGGTCGCGGTAGCCCTCCGGGTCCGCGACGCCGATGAGGCGGCCGGAGCGGTCGTAGGTCCAGGCGTGGTAGGGGCAGACGATGCGCCTGGCGTTGCCGCAGCCGTCGAGGAGGCGGGCGTAGCGGTGGAGGCACACGTTGCCGAAGGCGGCCAGCGAGCCGTCCTCCTGCCGCACGACGACCACGGGCCGCCGTCCGATCCGGGCCGTCACATAGTCGCCCGGCGCCGCCAGCGTTCCCGAGCGGGTCACCATCACCCAGTCCCGGTCGTAGATGCCCGAAAGCTCCGCCTCGAAGCCTGCCGCGTCCGTGTAGGCCGCCTGGGGCGCGGCGCGCAGGCGATGGTCGGGGTTGCGGTTCAGCATGGGCCTCGCTCCGGTTCGTCCGTCGCGCCAGCCTATAGGAGCCGCCCCGTCGCAGGTCACGCCGGTTCTTTGGGCAGGCCTGCCCGGCGGGCGGGCAGGCGCGCCGGCAGGGGAGGGGTCAGCGGCGGCGGAAGGTCATCCGGGCGAGGGCGTTCTTCCGGCGCTGGAAGGCGAGTTTCGAGTTCCTCAGGTAGTGCTCGAAGAAGGCGTACTTCTCCTCGCCCCAGCGGGCGAGCACCGTCTCCTTCGCCGCGCGCAGGTTGCGGATCCACGCATCGAGCGTGTGGATGTAGTCGTCCCGGGTGTTCTCCAGGTACTCGAGCCGGAACGTCGGCGCGCTCGCCACCGCGATCTCGTCGATGAAGGGGATGTCCGACTGCGGGAACACCGTCTGCGGGATCCACTTCTTGGAGGCCTCGAAATCGAGGTCGTCCCAGACGATGGTCTGCAGGGACAAGCAGCCGCCCTTCTCGAGCACGCGGTGGCAGGCCTCGAAGAACAGGCGATAGATGGCGATCTTCTCGTCCTTGCCCATGGAGGGGCGGGCGAAATGCTCGAACGCACCGATGGACACGACGCCGTCGAAGGTCTCGTCGGTCTCAAAGGCGAAGAAGTCCTCCAGCAGCACTTCCACGTGGGGCCAGCCGCTGGCGGTGATGTGGGCGTGCTGGTCTTCCGACAGGGTGAGGCCGACGGCGCGGGCCGCGCCCCGCTCCTCCACGGCGCGGCGCAGGACGTCGCCCCAGCCGCAGCCGACGTCGAGGACGCGCGCCTTGTCCGGCAGCTGCAGGGCGTCGAGGTGGAAGTTCACCTTGGCCGACTGGGCCTCGGCGAGGCTCGTCGCCCGCGGGCCCTTGCCGTGGGGCGCCTGCCAGCGGGCCGCGCTGTAGTTGAGGCCCGGGTCGAGCCAGAGGGAGAAGAAGGCGGTGTCGTTGTCGTAATGGTACTGGATCGCCTCGTGGGCCGTGAGCGTCGCGGCGTCGGCCACGTCGATCGGGGCGAATTCTTTCTCCTGACGGGTCATCTCATCCTCCCGACGGTCGGGGTGCGCGGACGGGCCGGCCCGCCGCCTCCCGCGTCTGTCGCCATGCGCGGTCGCCGCGGGCACCGTCGGCACCGCACCGGCTTCGACGTGCCATATTGTCGCAACAAGCGGCCCTGTCACGTCCCGCAGGCGGCTTTTCAACGCCGGCGTGCTCCACGGGCTCTGCAACCCAGAACTGCAGGGCCGATCCGTGACAGACGCCATCGCCGAGGACGCCGTGGATGGTCCGCCCACGGCCCCGACCCGCGCCGCCGATCACGCCTCCATGGCACGGCCGGTGGTGCACGGCAACGCGCGGGGTCGGCGCGGGCGGCCCGCCCCGCCGAAAGGCGACAACCGTTGCGCTCCGGCAACGGCGGCGGGTCACGCGGGCTTGCGCGCGCTCACGAGGGTGGTCATGCCGGGGATGAGGGGCGCGGCGCCCGCCTCCCCGAAGCCGGCCGCGCGAACGGTCTCGAGGGCCCATGCGGTGTCCACGGATCGCGCGCCCGGATTGAAGGCGGTGTGCTGGAGCTGCCAGAGGGCGGCGAGCTTCGGGCCCGAGCGCTCCGGGTTCACCATGAAGTCGTGCAGGAAGATCCGCCCGCCGGGGGCGAGCGCCTCCCAGGCACGGCGGATGGTGGGGGCGATGGCGTCTCCCGGGATCGAACTGAGGAGGTAGCTCATCACCACCACGTCCTGCCCGTCCGGCCAGTCCGTCTCGAGGGCGTTGCCCTCCCGGTAGACGATCCGGTCCGACAGGCCGGCCTCGAAGATGAAGTCGCGGCCGACGGCCGCGACGTTCGGGAAGTCGACGATGGTGGCCGAGAGCGCCGGGTTCGCCGTGCAGAGCGTGATGGCGAAGGCGCCCGTGCCGCCGCCGACGTCGAGGAGGCGGCGGGCGTCCGAGAGGTCGTTCATCCGCGCGAGCGCCCGCGCGGGCCCGAGGGAGCCGGCGTGCTGGCTGCGCGAGTAGATGCGCGCCTCCTCCGGATCGCTCATCCAGGCCTCGTAGCTGTCGATGCGGCCGGGCGGGAGGGTGCCGGAGATCGCCTCGTTCAGCTGCTCGAGGAAGGGGTACATCTGCCGGTCGATCTGGAAGCGCAGGTAGTCGCCGAAGTCGTACTTGCCGTTGCGGGACAGGAAGGTGGCCGCGGCGGGAGCGTTGCCGTAGCCGCCCGCGCCCGGCACGACGAGGCCGAGGGAGGCGAGGGCGGTCAGCAGCGTGACGATCCGGTCCGGGTGGACGCCGGTGCGCGCCGAGAGGGTGTCGGCGTCGAGGGGGCCGTCGTCGAGGTGGGTGAACAGGTCGAGGTGGAGGGCGGCGAAGAGCGCCTTCGACCCCATGAAGGCGAAGGCGATCTCGGAGACGTCCTCGGCCTCGGTGAGCGGTTTCACGGTCCTCGTCCTCCTCGCTTGGTCGGCGCGACGGCGGGCCGCGGCACGGGCGATGGCGGCGGGAGGGCCGGCCGTGCCCGTCCGCGACATCCTGTGTCGCAATTTGAACGGTGCGACTGGCTGTAGCAGACCTCGCCCGTCAGCGCAAAATCCGGGCCGGCCATGACGCGACGCACGGACGCGGCGGATTTGCCGGGGGAGGGACCGGGAGGGCGCCGGTGACGGCGGCAGATATCCGCGGGGAGGGGCCGGCAGAGCCCGGTCGGGGTGGGCAACGGCCGGCCGGTCGGGCGGCGGATGCTTCCGCATGGCTGCGTCCACCGCAGGAGCGAAGGGGTCAGGACGCGGGACGGACGGATGCCCCGTTCCGGCGCGGGCCTCACCCGCCCCGACGACGGGACGCTGCGCGTCAGGTGCGGACGGATGTGCCGCCCATGCGTCGCCGGCGGTCGGGAAGGTCAGGTGCCCGATCTTATCGCGTGGTGGGCCGGGAATGGCGCAACCGTCGCCAACCCCTTTCGGTCCATTCCGCCGGTGAGACATGTCGGCCGGTGTTCCGCCGGAGCCGACGCGAGCACCGGCGCGCCGGGTGCTGGCCGCGGCGAAACTCCGCGTGGTTCGCGGCCGTCGCGACGCGCGCGAGCCGTGGGTCGGCGCCGCCCCGCGCGACCGGCAAACGGACCGGGCCCCGTCCTGCGAAGCGGTGTCAGGCGCCCGGAATGCCCTTGTACTTGTTCTTGAAGCGGGCGACGCGGCCGCCGCGGTCGACGAGGGTGGTCTGCCCGCCGGTCCAGGCCGGGTGGGTCCGCGGGTCGATGTCGAGGCGGATGGTGTCGCCCTCGCTGCCGAAGGTGGAGCGGGTCTCGTACTCGGTGCCGTCGGTCAGCACGACGGTCACCTTGTGGTAGTCGGGGTGGATGTCCTTCTTCATCGCCTCGGGTCCTTCGCGTGCGGGCGCGCCAACGGGAAGCGGGCCGCGCCGCCGCTGCGACGCTGCCGACAGCCCCCCGGGGGCGGAACAGAACGAGCGCCCCTATATAGGCCGGGGGACGCGGGGGCAAGCGAGGCGCGGGACGTGCGGCCGCTGCCGGCGAGGCGTCAACCTAGATTGACATTCGCCGGCGCAAGGTGCACGCAACGCAGGTGAGAGCGGTTCCAGAAAGGGTCCAGGCCAGCGTGACGAGACCATCCGAAACGCCGCCGGCGGGCATGGAGGGCAGCGGCGGGGCCGCGCGTCGCCGGCCGAAGCTGAGGCCGCTCGCCTTCCTCGTGCCCTACGCCCTTCGCTACAAGGGCCGCCTCGCCCTCGCCTTCGTGTTCCTCGTCGTGGCGGCCGGGGCGACGCTCACCCTGCCGGTCGCCGTCAGGCGGATGATCGACGAGGGCTTCGCGGCGGAGAACGCGGCGTTCATCGACCGCTACTTCCTCGCCCTCGTGATCGTGGCGGGCGTCCTCGCGCTGGCGAGTGCGCTGCGCTACTTCTTCGTGACCGCGCTCGGCGAGCGGGTGGTGGCCGACCTCCGCTCGGACGTCTTCCGGCACGTGGTGCGCCTGTCGCCCGCCTTCTTCGACCGGAACATGTCCGGGGAGATCGTCTCGCGCCTCACCGCGGACACCACGCAGGTGAAGAGCGCGGTCTCCACGTCCGTCTCCATCGCCCTTCGCCACTTCGTGCTGTTCGCGGGCGCGGCGGTGATGATGGTGGTGACGAGCCCGTGGCTGTCCGCTCTCGCCCTGTCGGTGATCCCGATGGTGGTGCTGCCGCTCGTCGCCTTCGGGCGGATCGTGCGGCGCAAGTCCCGCCAGGCCCAGGACACCATCGCCGAGGCCTCCTCCTTCGCCACCGAGGCGATCGGGGAGGTGCGCACCATCCAGGCCTTCACCATGGAGGCGCGCGCCGCGGGCCGCTACCACGACGCGGTGAACCGGGCCTACGGATGCGCCAAGGCGTCGATCGCCGCCCGCTCGGCCCTCATCGGCGTCATCATCTTCCTCACCTTCGCGTGCATCGTCGGCGTCTTGTGGCTCGGCGCCATGGAGGTGCTGGCGGGCGACCTGACGGCGGGCGAGCTCGGCCAGTTCGTGCTCTACGCGGCGTTCGCGGCCGGTGCCCTCGGCGAGCTCAGCCAGGTCTGGGGGGAGCTGGCGCTGGCGGCGGGCTCGGCCGAGCGCCTGTCGGAGCTGATGGGCGAGAAGCCGACCGTGGAGGAGCCGGCGCGACCCCGGCCGCTGCCCGAGCCCGCGCGCGGGGAGGTGCGCTTCGAGGACGTCGCCTTCGCCTATCCGACCGGGGACGTCGCCTCCGTGCTGAAGGGCGTCTCCTTCTCGCTCTCGGCGGGGGAGACGGCGGCGATCGTCGGCCCGTCGGGGGCGGGCAAGTCGACGATCTTCAACCTTCTCCTGCGGTTCTACGACCCGCTCGCGGGCCGCGTCTCGATCGACGGGGTCGACCTGCGGGAGGCGGCCCTTGCCGACGTGCGCGGGCGGATCGCCCTCGTGCCGCAGGACGCCACGGTGTTCGCCACGACGATCCGGGAGAACATCCGCCTCGGGCGGATGGACGCCACGGACGCGGAGGTGGAGCGGGCGGCGGAGGCGGCGGCCGTGACCCATTTCGTCAGGGAGTTCCCGTCGGGCTTCGAGACGATGGTGGGAGAGCGGGGCGTCACCCTGTCGGGCGGGCAGCGCCAGCGGCTCGCCATCGCGCGGGCGCTCCTGAAGGACGCGCCGATCCTCCTCCTCGACGAGGCGACGAGCTCCCTCGACGCGGAGAGCGAGCGGGTGATCCAGGATGCGCTCGCCCGCCTCATGCGGGGCCGCACGACGATCGTGATCGCCCACCGCCTCGCGACGGTGACGAAGGCGGACCGGATCATCGTGCTCGACCGCGGCGCGATCGTGGAGGAGGGGACGCACCGGGAGCTGGTGCGCGACAGCGGCCTTTATGCCCGCCTCGCCCGCCTGCAGTTCGACCGCCGCATCGACGAGGCGGACCTGCCGCCCGCGGCCACCGCCTACGAGCGGGACGCCGCCGAGTAGCCCGGCGGCAGGGCAGGGGGCGCGGATCGGCCCTCGGCCGCGCTCTCCTCGCCGACCGACGGCCCGCGTTCCCTCGCCGCCCGCTCCGCGCAGGGGGCTTCGGCGGGCGGGGACGGGTGGCCTGCCACGCATCGAACTGCCAGGGAGCGAGCCGGCGTCCGGCCCCGGACGCAGGGAGCCGCCGAGCCGGCAGCTTGCCCGATCCGCTCTCCCGCCGCCGACAGGACAGCGAGCCGCTGCGACGGTCCGGGTGCCGCCAGCCGTCCTGTTCCACGGGTCGGACGGGATCTCCCGACATTCCGGCGGAGCCGGCCCCTCCACGAGTGCGCCGGCCGCGGACCGGGGCGACCCATCGAGCCGAAGGCGTCGGCTGATGCGGCCCGCGCCCGGCGCGCGCCTCGGGAAGCCGGGGCGGCGCTCCCTGCGGCCGTCAGCGGTGGCGGAAGTTGGGCGTGCGCTTCTCGACGAAGGCGTCCATGCCTTCCTTCTGGTCTTCCGTGGCGAAGAGGGCGTGGAACAGGCGGCGCTCGAAGCGCACCCCTTCGGCGAGGGTCGTCTCGTAGGCGCGGTTGACCGATTCCTTCGCGACCATGGTCGCCATGGTGGAGAAGCCGGCGATCTTGGCGGCGACCTTCTTCGCCTCCTCGAGGAGGTCGCCCGCTGGCACCACGCGGGCGACGAGGCCGGACCGCTCGGCCTCGTCCGCGTCCATCATCCGGCCGGTGAGCACGAGGTCCATGGCCTTCGCCTTGCCGACCGCGCGGGTGAGGCGCTGGGTGCCGCCCGCGCCCGGCATCACGCCGAGGGTGATCTCCGGCTGGCCGAACTTCGCCGTATCGGCCGCGATGATCATGTCGCACATCATGGCGAGCTCGCACCCGCCCCCGAGGGCGTAGCCGGCGACGGCCGCGATCAGGGGCTTCCTCGTCTCGGCCACCTCGTCCCAGCTCGTGATGAAGTCGGCCTTGTAGGCGTCCTGGAAGGAAAGGCTCGCCATCTCCTTGATGTCGGCTCCGGCGGCGAACGCCTTCTCCGACCCGGTGAGGACGACGGCGCCGATCTTCGGGTCGGCGTCGAATGCCTTCAGCGCCTTCACCAGCTCGCCGATGAGGGCGCCGTTGAGGGCGTTGAGCGCCTTCGGCCGGTTGAGCGTCACGATCCCGACGCGACCGTCCGTCGTCACAAGGATGTTCTCGTAGGCCATCTGTCCTTCGCTCCGCCGGTTGGTGGCACCGCGGGGGATGGGTACTGGAGCCGCCCTTGCCCTGCAACATCGGCCCGCGGCCGGCGCGCCCTTGAAGCGGCCGCCCGCCTCGGCTAGGCCCGGCGCCGCGGCCGTCGGCCGCGACCCGACCCACCGGATTCGCCCCGCAACATGGACCGTCCCGGCGTCCTCGACCGTTACGACGCCCTCGTGAAGGAGGGGGCCTTCGCCGCCGACGCCGCGCAGGAGGCGGTCGCCATCGCCCTCGACGACATCCTGGAGGACCTCGAGGCGGTCCATCCGCCGCGCCAGGGCGTCCTCCATCGCCTCGGCCTGCGCCGGCGGCGGCGGGCGGAGCGGCCTGGCGGCCTCTACATCTGGGGAGAGGTTGGGCGCGGCAAGACCATGCTGATGGACCTCTTCTTCGAGGCCGCGCCGGTGGAGCGGAAGCGCCGCGCCCACTTCAACGACTTCATGCAGGACGTCCACGCCCGCGTGCGGCGGGCACGGGAGGCGATTGCGGCTGGACGGCTGAAGGGCGAGGACCCGATCGCGCCGGTGGCCGCTGAGCTGTCGGCGGAGGCCGAGCTCCTGTGCTTCGACGAGTTCGCCGTCAACGACGTCGCCGACGCGATGATCCTCGCCCGCCTGTTCGGAGCGATGTTCGAGAACGGGCTCACCCTCGTCGCCACCTCCAACGTGGAGCCGTGGAAGCTCTACCCGGAAGGGCTCAACCGCAACCATTTCCTGAAGTTCGTGGACCTCCTCGTCTCGCGGGTGCGCGTGATGAAGCTGGAGGCCGCGGGCGACTACCGGCTCGACCGGCTGACCTCGGCGACCGTCTACTTCCCCGACGACCACGAGGGCCGGGCAGCCTTCGACCGGCTGTGGCGGCAGATGCTGGGCGCGGGCACGGCCGCGCCGGCGACGCTCGAGGTGGCGGGGCGGACGGTGACGGTTCCGCAAGCCCTCGGGGGCCTTGCCCTGGCGCGCTTTTCAGACCTGTGCGAGCGGCCCCTCGGCGCGGGCGACTACCTGGCGCTCGCCGCGCGCCACCACACCCTGTTCCTGGAGGGCGTGCCGGCGATGGACGGGGCGATGCGCAACGAGGCCAAGCGCTTCATCACGCTGATCGACGTCCTTTATGACAACCGCGTGCGCCTCGTCGTCACCGCCGCGGCCGAGCCGGAGGCCCTCTACCGCGGCGAAGTCGGCGCGGAGGCGTTCGAGTTCGCGCGCACCGCCTCCCGCCTCCACGAGATGCGCTCGGAGGGCTGGATCCGCGCGACCGAGGAGCCGCCGCTGACGTGAGCGCGCGCGTACGGCGAAAGGCCGCCATCGGATCACCCCGTCTTGAACGGGCGGGGCAAAGGGAGTAGGCAGCCCGCGTCATCGGGCGTCCACCGCCCCCCAGCCGCAAAAGGTTTCGCTTCCCATGGCCAGAGCAAAAATCGCGCTGATCGGTTCCGGACAGATCGGTGGAACGCTTGCGCATCTTGCCGGTCTGAAGGAGCTCGGCGACGTCGTCCTTTTCGACATCGCCGAGGGCGTGCCGGAGGGCAAGGCCCTCGACATCTCCCAGTCCGGCCCGGTGGAGGGGTTCGACGCGCGCCTGTCCGGCACCTCGGGCTACGAGGCGATCGCGGGAGCGGACGTCGTCATCGTCACTGCCGGCGTGCCGCGCAAGCCCGGCATGAGCCGTGACGACCTCCTCGGCATCAACCTCAACGTCATGGAGCAGGTGGGCAAGGGGATCGCCGCGAACGCGCCCGACGCCTTCGTCATCTGCATCACCAACCCGCTCGACGCCATGGTGTGGGCGCTGCAGAAGTTCTCGGGCCTGCCGACCGAGAAGGTGGTGGGCATGGCCGGCGTCCTCGACTCGGCCCGCTTCCGCACCTTCCTCGCCGAGGCCCTCGGCGTGTCGGTGAAGGACGTGACCGCCTTCGTGCTCGGCGGCCACGGGGACACCATGGTCCCGCTCGCCCGCTACTCCACGATGGCGGGAATCCCGCTCCCCGACCTCGTGAACATGGGCTGGATCAGCCAGGAGAAGCTCGAGGCGATCATCGACCGCACCCGCAACGGCGGGGCGGAGATCGTCGGCCTCCTGAAGACGGGCTCCGCCTTCTACGCGCCGGCGGCCTCGGCGATCGAGATGGCCGAGTCCTACCTGAAGGACAAGAAGCGGGTGCTGCCCTGCGCGGCCTGTCTCGACGGCCAGTACGGCAAGACGGGCCTTTACGTGGGCGTGCCGGTGGTGATCGGCGCGGGCGGCGTGGAGCGGGTGGTGGAGATCGCCCTCGACGAGGCGGAGCGGGCCGCCTTCGACAAGTCGGCGGGCGCGGTGGAGGGCCTCATCGAGGCCTGCCGCGGCATCAAGCCCGAGCTCGCCTGACGCGCGACGACGATACGGGGGGAGGGGATCGCGATGGTGCGCCTTCTGCGGGCGACGGCGGTGCTTGCGGCGCTTCTTCTTTGCGCGGGCGGGGCCGCTGCCGACGAGCGCTACTGGTACGCGGACGTGGCACCCGAGGGTGGCGGGGTCGCCGCCTACGGCATCCCGGAGACGGACGACCAGCCGTTCCTCATGGAGTGCTCGGCGACGAGCCCGGAGGCGATCCAGATGTTCCCGGGGCTCTACAGCCTCGACGAGCCGCCGCGGGGCACCGACGTCATCTTCAACGTGGACGGCGCGAGCTTCGAACGCGCCGCCCGCTACGTCTTCCACGAGGGCGTGGCGGCCTGGGCCACCGTCCTCATCGTGAACCGGGCGGACCCCTTGGTGACGGCACTGCGCCGCGGCCGCCACGTCGTCTTCGCCCACGAACCGCCGCGCCCGGGCCAGCCGCCGGTGTCCGTGCCGCTCGACGGCTCGGCGGCGGCGATCCGCACCATGCTGTCGCAGTGCTGACCGGCCGCCGGCCCCGCGCGATCCTTCGAGGAGACCCCGAATGAACATCCACGAGTACCAGGCCAAGGAACTCCTCGCGGGCTACGGCGCGCCGGTGGCCGCGGGCGTCGCCATCGCGCGCGCCGAGGAGGCCGAGGGCGCGGCGAAGCGGCTTCCGGGGCCGCTCTACGTGGTCAAGAGCCAGATCCACGCCGGCGGGCGCGGCAAGGGCCGCTTCAAGGAACTGGGGCCCGACGCCAAGGGCGGCGTCAGGCTTGCGAAGACGATCGAGGAGGTGGTCGCCCACGCCAAGGAGATGCTCGGCAACACCCTCGTCACCAAGCAGACGGGGCCCGCCGGCAAGCAGGTCAATCGCCTCTACATCGAGGACGGCGCCGACATCGCGCGCGAGCTCTACCTGTCGCTGCTCGTCGACCGCAACGTGGGCAAGGTGGCCTTCGTGGTCTCCACCGAGGGCGGCATGGACATCGAGCAGGTGGCCGCCGACACGCCGGAGAAGATCGTCACCGTCGCCATCGACCCGGAAGCCGGGGTGACGGACGCGGACGTCGCCACCCTCGTCTCGGCGCTGAAGCTCGAGGGGCCGGCGAAGGACGACATGGGCCCCCTCGCGTGCGCACTCTACGCGGCCTTCACCGAGAAGGACATGAGCCTTCTGGAGGTGAACCCGCTCATCGTGATGGACGACGGTCACCTGCGCGTCCTCGACGCCAAGGTGTCGTTCGACAACAACGCCCTTTTCCGCCACGACGACGTCAAGGCGCTGCGCGACACCACCGAGGAGGACGACAAGGAGATCGAGGCGTCGAAGTACGAACTCGCCTACGTCGCCCTCGACGGCAACATCGGCTGCATGGTGAACGGCGCCGGCCTCGCCATGGCGACGATGGACATCATCAAGCTGTACGGCGCGGAGCCGGCCAACTTCCTCGACGTGGGCGGTGGCGCCAACAAGGAGAAGGTGGCGGCCGCCTTCAAGATCATTACCGCCGACCCGAATGTGAAGGGGATCCTCGTCAATATCTTCGGCGGCATCATGCGCTGCGACGTGATCGCGGAGGGTGTCGTCGCGGCGGTGAAGGAGGTCGGGCTGAAGGTTCCGCTGGTGGTGCGCCTCGAAGGGACCAACGTGGAGCAGGGCAAGGCGATCCTCGCCGAGTCCGGCCTCGACGTGAAGGCGGCGGACGACCTCGACGACGCGGCCAAGAAGATCGTCGCCGCCGTGAACGAGGCCGCCTGACGTGGGCCAGCCCCTCGCCGACGCGGGACAGGGCACCGTCGTCCGGCTGTGCCCGGACTGCGGGACGGACCGGCCGGAGCGGCTCGCCCGCTATGCCCCGTCCCGCTGGGATCTCGTGTCCTGCGGCGCCTGCGGCTTCGAGTGCCTGAACGACCACGGCGTGAGCGCCTGCGTGGCGAGCGCCTGCGAGGTCACGAGCTGCGACACGGGCTACGACGACTGCGACCTCGACGCGGCGAACGGCTGCGAGGCAGACCTCATGACGGACGACGCCAACTGCGGCGGG
>CAZJNX010000040.1:8812-25545 GCA_964547415.1 uncultured Hyphomicrobiales bacterium | reverse complement strand
GTCGATCGTGGCACCCGCGGGCATCGGCAATGGCCGCGCGGTGCGGCGCCCGGCAACGCCGCTAGGCAGGGTGGCGACGACCTCCCCGGAAGGGCGCGTGGTGTCGGGGAGGACCACCACGGGCTGCCAGGGCGGGCGGCGGCCGGCCTTTGGCCGAAGGGCGATGGCGGTGCGGTGCGTCGAGGCCATCGGCATGACGATCTCCCGGTGGCGGCTGGCGGGGTCGGCGGGGACGAAGGTGCCCGTCATGGCAGCCGCAGGCAGCGGCCGCGCGGCGCAGCGCCCGGCAACGCCGGGGAGGGTGGCGACAACCTCCCCAGGAGGAAGCACGGTGTCGGCGATGATTGCCACGGGCTGCCAGGGCGGGCCGCCGCCGGCCTTCGGCCGAAGGGCGATGGCGGGGGGATGCGTCGAGGCCATGGACGTGACGACCTGCCGGTGGCGGCGGGCGGGGCTGGCGGGGACGACGGTGTCAATCATGGCACTCGCGGGCATCGGCAGCGGCCGCGCGGCGCGGCGCCCGGCAACGCCGCCAGGCAGGGTGGCGACGACCTCTCCGGAAGGGCGCGTGGTGTCGGGGAGGACCGCCACGGGCTGCCAGGGCGGGCGGCCGTCGGCCTTTGGCCGAAGGGCGATGGCTGCGCGGTGCGTCGAGGCCGTGGACGTGACGACCTCCCGGTGGCGTCTGGCGGGGTCGGCGGGGACGCAGGTGCCCGTCATGGCAGCCGCAGGCAGCGGCCGCGCGGCGCAGCGCCCGGCAACGCCGGGGAGGGTGGCGACGACCTCCCCGGGAGCAAGCGTGGTGTCGGCGATGATTGCCACGGGCTGCCAGGGCGGGCGGCCGTCGGCCTTCGGCCGAAGGGCGATGGCGGCGCGATGGGTCGAGGCCATGGGCATGACGACCTCCCGGTGGCGGCTGGCGGGGACGAAGCGGTCCGTCATGGCAGCCGCGGCGATCGGCAACGGCGGCTCGCAAGGCGCCCGCGACCGGCGCCGCCGGGATGGCCGCGATCGCTCGGGACGGAGCGAGGCGCGCGCAAGAACCGCCGCCCGTCCCTCCGGAGGCCGGCCCGCGTCCGCCCTCGGCCCTCGGCCCGCGGCGCCCGGCGATGGCGGCGTGGTCCTTCCGCGCCGTTCCCACGACGACCACCGGCGACGGGGAGGCGCGGGTCTTCCGGTTCGATGGGCCACGCCCGCTCGTCGAAGGCGGGTGGCTCGCCCGCCGGCAAGGCCTTCCAGCTCTTGGATGCGGCCGCAGCGAGGGGCGTCGGCGGGTGCGCCGTCCACCGCGGGCCAAGGTCGAAGGGGCCGCGGGCGAGCGGGCGGGCGAACCGGTCGCGGTGGGCCCGAAGGTCGGCCGGGCCGCCCGCCGACAGGAGCGCCGGGCGCGGGAGCGAGCTCCAGGACCGGCGCTCGATGGCGCCGCCGAGGGGACGGCGACCACATCCCGGAACGGGAGCGTGGCGCTTGCGGGGACCGCCACCGGCTCCCCGGGCGGCCGGCCATCGGCCGATCGACCGTGGGCGACGGCGGCGAGGTGCCGGGAGGTCCCGGACACGACGATCTTGCCGAACGCGCGTGCGGGGGCGGGCTTGCCCGCCCCTGGCGGCCGGCGGCCCGCCCGCCAGCGGAGTCTTCCGGCGGCCCGGGACGGGTGCGGCGAGGCGGCGGCCGACGCGCGCCTCGCCGGCCGGACCCGGCCGGGGGGCGAGGGGCGAGGATGCCCGTGGACCGGTCGGGACGGGCACGGATGACCGTCCTTGCGCCCGTCGTCGTGGCCGCTGGCATGGGCCCTCCGGCGATGGCGCCCCGGGGTCTCGCGCACCTTGCGATCCCGCGAGGGGCGGGGGCGCAAGCCCTGCGAGCGGCGGCTCGCCCGGCAGCGGCGCTTTCCCGCTGGCCGGGGCGCGCGCGGCGAGGACGAGGCCGCGGGCGGCCGCCACGGCGGGGCTCAGCCGAGGTGCCCGCGGGCGACTTCGCCCACGAACCAGTCGAGGCGGGTCGGAAGGTCCGCCACGCCGCCCACGACCACGACCGCGGGCGTCGGCAACGGACCCTCGGCGAGGCGCGCGGCGATGCCGCCGAGGGTGGTGGCGACGATCTCCTGGGAGGGGAGGGTGGCGTTGGCGACGACCGCCACGGGCTCCTCCGGCGGCCGGCCGCCGGCCATCAGACGCTCGGCGATGGCGCCGAGGTGTTTCACCGCCATGTACATGACGATCACCGGCGAGGCGCGGGCGAGGGCCTCCCAGTCGATGGCGCCGGGGGGCTCGCCGGTCATGTCGTGGCCGGTGAGGAAGGTGACGGCCTGGTTGACGCTGCGGTGGGTGGCCGGAATGCCGGCGTAGGCGATGCCGCCGAGGCCCGCCGACACGCCCGGCACGATGCGGAAGGGAACGCCCGCGGCGATCAGCCCCTCGCACTCCTCCCCGCCGCGGCCGAACATGAACGGGTCGCCCCCCTTGAGGCGCAGCACGCGCCGGCCCGCCCGGGCGTGGGCGATGAGCGACAGGGTGATGTCCGCCTGGCGGGGCGAGGGCTTGCCGCCGCGCTTGCCGGCGTACTCGAGGACGGCATCCGGCCGCGCCCAGCCGAGGGTGGTGTCGTTGACGAGGGCGTCGTAGACCACGACGTCCGCGGTCGACAGACCGTGGTAGGCCATCAAGGTGAGGAGGCCCGGCGCGCCCGGGCCGGCTCCCGCGAGCCACACCGTGCCCGGGGCGAAGGCGGGGAAGGGGGCGCCGTCGAGCCGGGAAAAGCCGGCGCGGCGGGGGCGCGTGGCGCCCGCGTCCCCCTCGGTGGACGCGGGCGTGGCGTCGGGGCGATCGTGTTCGGGGTCCCTCACGGGCGGCTCCGCGGAACGGAGGACGGATGGACGGCGGCGGCGAGCGAAACGGCGGCGAAGCGGAGGAGGCGGCACGGCCCTTGCGCAAGGGCTGGACCACGGGCGCCTGTGCGACGGCGGCCACCCGTGCCGCCTTCGAGGCGCTCCACACCGGCCGCTTCCCCGACCCGGTGACCATCACGCTGCCGAAGGGCGGCACGGCGGCCTTCGCCCTCGCCCTCGAGGAGACGGGGGAGGGGTTCGCACGCGCGGGCGTCGTGAAGGACGCGGGCGACGACCCGGACGTCACCCACGGGGCGACGGTGATCGCCACCGTGCGCGCGGCGGCTGCCGGGATCGTCTTTTCCGCGGGCGAGGGGGTCGGCACCGTCACCAAGGAGGGGCTGCCCATCCCCCCGGGAGAACCGGCGATCAACCCGGTGCCGCGGCGCATGATGAGCGAGGCGGTGGAGGCGGCGGCGGCGCGGCTCGGCGTGCCTGCGGCGGCGGCGATCGAGATCGCGATCCCGGGGGGCGAGGCGCTGGCGCGGCGCACCTGGAACCCGCGGCTCGGCATCGTCGGGGGGCTGTCGATCCTCGGCACGACCGGGATCGTCAACCCGTTCTCCTGCTCGGCCTGGATCCACTCGATCCACCGGGGCGTCGACGTCGCCCGGGCGGCCGGCCTCGCCCGGATCGCCGGCAGCACCGGATCCACCTCCGAGGCGGCGGTGAAGGCCCGCTACGGCCTGCCCGACCACGCCCTCGTCGACATGGGCGACTTCGCGGGCGGGCTCCTGAAATACCTGCGCGCCCACCCGGTGCCGTCCCTCGTGATCGCGGGTGGCTTCGCCAAGCTCACCAAGCTCGCCCAGGGCGCCCTCGACCTGCACTCGGCCCGCAGCACGGTGGACTTCGCCTTCCTGTCCGGCCTCCTCGACGAGGCGGGGGCGGACGCGGGGCTCCTCGCCGCCGCGCGGGAGGCGAACACGGCCCAGGCGGTGCTCGAGCGCGCCCGCGAGGCCGGCATCCCCCTCGCGGACAGGGTGGCGCAGCGGGCGCAGGCGTCGGCGGTCGGCGTCCTCAGGGGCGCGCCGGTGGCCGTCGAGGTGATGGTGGTGGACCGGACGGGGCGCGTGGTCGGCCATGCGCTCTGAGGCGTCGCCCGCCCGCGTCCTCCTTCTTGCCGGCACCGGCGAGGGGCGGGCGATCGCCGCGCGCCTCGCCGCCGATCCGGCCGTCCGCCTCGTCGTGTCCCTCGCCGGGCGCACGTCCGCCCCCGCCGCGCCGGCCGACGGGGCGAGGGTGCGCACGGGCGGCTTCGGCGGCGCGGAGGGGCTCGCCGCGTACCTGAGAGCGGAGGGGATCGACGTCCTCCTCGATGCCACGCACCCGTTCGCGGCGACGATCAGCCGCAATGCGGCAATGGCGGCGCGGGCGGCGGGCGTACCGCTCCTGAGGCTCGAGCGCCCGCCCTGGCGCCCCGTCCCCGGGGACCGGTGGACGGAGGTGGACGACCTTCCCGCCGCCGCCGCCGCGCTCGCCCCGGAAAGCACCGTGTTCCTGACGGTGGGCTCCGGCGGCTTCGCCCCGTTCGCGGTCCGCACCGACGTCACCCTCCTCGTGCGCGCGGTCGAGCCGCCGGCCGACGCGCCGCCGAACGCCCGGATCGTGATCGCCCGCGGGCCCTTCGACGCGGCGGCCGAGGCGGCGTTCATGGCCCGGAACGCCGTCGACGTCCTCGTCACGCGCAACGCCGGCGGCGCGGCGACGGCGGGCAAGATCGCCGCCGCCCGGGAACTCGGCCTTCCCGTGGTGATCGTGCGCCGGCCCGCGGGCCTGCCGCCCGCGGACGCGGCGGACGTGCCCGCGCTCCTCGCGAGGCTGTCCCGGCTCCTTCCCCTCACGACGGCCCTCCGGCCTTCGCCGTCTTCTGATGGCGGAAGAGGTGGCGATGGCCCGCGTCGTAAAGGGCCGAATCCCTGAAGGCGCCGGGATCGAGCACGCGGCCCACCAGGATGAGCGCCGTGCGGGTGATCTTCGCCGCGCGGACCTTCGGCGCGATGTCCTCGAGGGTGCCGCGGATCACGGTCTCGTCCGGCCAGGACGCGCGGTAGACGACGGCGACCGGGCAGTCCGCGCCGTAGTGGGGGGTGAGCGCCTCCACCACCGCCCGCATGTTGCGGATCGAAAGGTGGATGGCGAGGGTGGCGCCCGTCCGCGCGAAGTTCTGAAGGGTCTCGCCGGGCGGCATGTCGGACGCCTTCATGGCCGTGCGGGTGGCGATCACGGTCTGGGCGATGCCCGGCAGCGTGAGCTCGGCCGACAGGCTGGCGGCGGCGGCCGCGAAGGCCGGCACGCCCGGTGTGATGCAGAAGGGGATGGCGAGGGCCTCGAGGCGGCGGATCTGCTCGCCGATGGCGCCGTAGATCGACGGGTCGCCGGAGTGGACGCGGGCGACGTCGAGGCCCGCCGCGTGGGCGGCCGCGATCTCGCCCATGATCTCGTCGAGGGTCATGGAGGCGGTGTCGACGACCCGCGCGCCCTCCGGCGCGGCCGCCACCACCTCGGCCGGCACCAGCGAGCCCGCGTAAAGGCACACCGGGCAGCGCTCCACGAGGCGCAGGCCCCGGACGGTGATGAGGTCCGGTGCGCCCGGCCCCGCGCCGATGAAGTGAACCGTCATGCGGCGATCTCCCTTGGCAAATCGTCAGCCGCGGCCTCGGCGGCATCTCCCGGGGCGGCGACGTTCCCTTGCTCGCCCCGATGCGTCCCGGCCCCCCGGCCGCGGCCGGGCCGTCCCGACGGCCTGTCCGGCGCGACCCGGGCGAGGCCGGCGGGGCCGCGGCGGGCGAGGCGTGTGCCCGGCGCCCCCCCGCAACCCACGACGGGTGCGGCCGTCCCCGCCTCGCCCGCGCCGGGACCGGTTGCGTTTTCGCCCCCGCGGCCCTGCCGGCGGCGGCCGTCACCGGTTCGCCCCTGGCGCCGCGGCCGGGTTCGCGATGGTCGGCGGCATGGACCGGCCGCCGAAGCGCTGGCGGGTATGGCGGACGGTCCGCAGCCGTCGTGACGGCAGGCGATCGTCCCGGCGGGTGCGCCCGGGGCGGCGAGGCCCGCTCCCGGCAGCCACGGGAGGGGCGCGGCGGTGACGCTCGCGGGGCGATCTCCCGCGGGATCCTTTCGGCGATCTTCGCCGCCTCGCCCCGGCGGGCACGCACGCGCGCGCCTTCCTCCCCGGTCGGCGTCGTCCGACGAGGCGGCGTCGAGAAGGGCTGTCCGCAGGTGGCCCGTGGCCGGCGAGCCGTCGGCGCGGCGGTGGGCGGCGACGGTCCGGGCGTGCCGGCAAGGAGCGACGGGCCGGGCGGGGCGCGACGTGGCCACGGTCGCGGTTCGATGCGCCGCACGGTCCCTCGCCCGGGGCCCCGTGCATCGCCCACTGGCCTCTCGCGGCGCGCGCCTTCCTCCCCGGTCGGCGTCGTCCACAGAGGCGGCGCCGAGAAGGGCCGCGCACAGGTTGTCCGCGGCCGGCGAGCCGTCGGCGCGGTGGTGGGCGGCGACGGTCCGGGCGTGCCGGCAAGGAGCGACGGACCGGGCGGGGCGCGACGTGGCCACGGGCGCGGTTCGATGCGCCGCACGGTCCCTCGGCCGGGCGCCCGTCCATCGCCGCCCGGCCCCTCGCGGCGCGCGCCTTCCTCCCCGGTCGGCGCCGTCCGCCGAGGCGGCGCCGAGAAGGCCCGTCTGCGCGCTGCCCGTGCCCCGATCGACGCCGGTGCGGCGGTGGGTCGTGGATGCCTGGACGGGCCGACCCCGGGCGACGGTCTTCGGCGGGCACGGCAGGCGCGCGGAGGGGAGGCTCGCCCGCCGGTCCGCCCCGCCGTCGCACCGGCAGGGGGCGCCGCCGCGCCCGCCCCCCGGCCGCGGACCCGCCCGCCCCGCGCCGCGCGCCGAGGCGGTGGCGGCAACGGCCGGCGGCGCGCCGGGCGCCGCCCGCGGACCGCCGGCGCGGCGGTGGGTGAGGAGGGGGCCGGCGGGGGCGAGGGGCATCGCCATGGCCCGCAAGCGTCCGCACGAGGAGGCGGTCATCCGGCGGTCTCCCCCGGCGTTCGCTCGGTGGCGACCTTCGCCGCGTAGCCCCGCGGGGTGTAGACCCGCGGGGTGCCGTCGCCGCCGTGAAAAAGGCGGCTCGTCGAGGCGCCGACGATGACGACGGACAGCATGTCGACCGCCTCCGGGTCCACGTCGGCGAGGTGGTGGACGGCGATGCGCTCGGGCGGGCGGCCGACGTCCGTGGCGACGATCACCGGCGTGTCCGGCGGGCGGGCGGCCGACAGGATGGCAAGGGCCGCGGGCAGCTGGTGGCGGCGGCGGGCCGACCGCGGGTTGTAGAGGGCGACCACGAAGTCCCCTGCGGCGGCGGCGCGAAGCCGCGCCTCGATGGCGTCCCACGGCGTCAGGAGGTCCGACAGGGACACGAAGCAGAAGTCGTGACCGAGGACGGCGCCGAGGCGGGCGCTCGCGGCCTGGGCGGCCGATACGCCGGGCGCCACCGTCACCGCCGCGCGGCGGGCGGCCGCGCTCGCGGGGCGGGGCCCGGCCGGGTCCATCAGTTCGAAGGCGAGGGCGGCCATGGCGTAGATGCCGGGGTCCCCCGAGGAGACGAGGGCGATCGCGCGCCCCTCGCCCGCCCGCTCGAGGGCGAAACGCACCCGCTCCTCCTCCGCGCCGAGGGGGAAGGCGTGGCGCGGCTGGCCCCCGTGAAGGTCGGCCACGAGGTCGAGATAGGGGCCGTAGCCGACCCATTCCTCCGCCTCCCGGAGCGCCGCTTCCGCCTCTGCCGTCCGCCAGGACCGCGCGCCCGGCCCGGTCCCGACGATGGCGAGGCGCCCCCGCGCCCGGCCGACGGCGGCCGGGTCCACCGGGCGGGGCGCCTCGGCGACCGCGGCCGTCACCCGCCCGCCGACCGCCTTCGGCACGAGGAGGCGGCCGTCCGGCCCCGCCGCGGCGAGGGCGGCCGCTTCCGCCACCCCCGGAACGCCCACCTCCGCCCGCACCGTCTCGGAGGGCCTCGCAAGGCGGTGGGCCTCCTCGCCGAGGCGCGCCGCGGGGAAGAAGCGGGCCGGGACGCCGAGGTGATCCGCGAGGGCGTGGACGGCCGGCTCGTCCGCCTTGAGGTCGATGGAGACGACCGCCGCCACCGCCGCTGGCGCGAGGCCGGCACCGGCGAGAACCCGCAAGGCATGGTCGCGGAGGGCTTCGGGCGGCGTGCCCCGTTCGCAGCCGACCCCGAGGAGGAGCCGCCGCGGCCGGTAGAAAAGGACGCCGTGGCCCGCGTCCTCCACCCGCACGGAGGATTTCAGGACCACCGGCGCGCCCCGCCCCTCCCGGGGCAGGCGCACGAAGGGCTCGCCGAGCGCTTCGTCCACGGCCGCGGGCGCACCCGCGAGGAGGGCGGCGGTCGCCGCCTTGGCGTCCTCCGGGTTCTCCAGCACGTGGCCGGGCGGCGGCACGTCGAGGCCGACGCCGAGGCGCGCATCGCCCGCCGTGGTGATCGCGGGGGTGACGGAAAGGGCCTGCGCCACCGTCCGCGCGATGGCCGTGCCGCCCCTGTGGGCGCCGAGGAGGGGCACGACGGCCGACCCGTCGTCGGCCACCGCCACCACGGGGGGCTCGGCCCGCTTGTCGGCGAGGTGCGGCGCCACGGCCCGCACGAGGATGCCGGCCGCGCACACGCCGACGATCGGCACCCCGTCCGAGAACAGCGCGCCCGCGTGGGCCATGGCGTCGTCGAAGGGAACGAGTTCCGGCGCGGGCGCCACCCGCCGGGCGAGGGCGTGGATGACGGGGGCGTGGCCCGCGGCCGCGAGGGCGGGGGCGAGGCGCCGCGCCGTCGCGAGCCCGGACGGGCCGAGGATGAGGACCGCCACCGTCCCGCTCATGGCGCGGCCCGCCGCGCGGGTGCGAGCACCAGCGAGAAGTAGGGTTTCTCGCCCGCCGGCGCGTCCCGAAGGGGCAGGATCGTCTCCTCCTCGCGGGTGGCGTGGACGGCGAGGAAGGCGCCTTCGGCGCGGCCGGCCCGTTCGAGGAGGGCGCGCACGGCGTCGAAGCGGCGGCCGACCTTGAGGATCGCGAGGGCGTCGGCGGCCCCGACCGCTCCCTCCAGCCGGTGGGCGGGCGCGGTGGCGGGCACGATCGACAGGATGTCCGCGCGCCGCACGAGGGGGAGGGCGAGGCGGGCCGCCGTCGCGGTCGCGGAGACGATGCCGGGCACCACCTCCACCGGGAAGCGGCCGGCGAGGCGGTCCACGAGGGCGCTCGCGCTGCCGTACAGGAGCGGGTCCCCCTCGACGAGGAGGGCGACGGCGCCGCCCGTTTCGAGGACGGCGGCGATCCGCCCGGCGGCCGCGTCGTAGGCGGCGCGGCCGGGGGCGGGGTCCTCGGCCATGGGGAGGGGGTAGGCGATCTCTTCCGTTTCCGGCCCGAGGTGGCGGGCCGCGATCGCCCGGGCGAGGGGCTCGCGCCCGACCGGGACCGGGTAGGCGACGGCGCGGGCCTCGGCGATCCGCCGGGCGGCCTTGAGGGTCAGGAGCTCCGGGTCGCCGGGCCCGACGCCCACCACGTGGAGACGGCCGGTCATGGCGCCGCCGTGCGCAGGCGCCGCCGGACGGCGGGGCGCGCCCGCTCGATCCCGCCGCCCGCCGCGCGGGCCCGGTCGGCGGTGGCAGGGAGAGCGTCCGGCCGCGCCGCGCCGGGGAAGGGGCCGGCGGCACGCTCGCCAGGCCCGCTCGTGCGGGCTTCGGCGTCCCCGGTCGCGGCGCGCCGGGGGTGGCCGCCCGTCGCCGCGTGGCGGGCGGTGCGGCCGGGCGCGGCCATGGAGCCGAGGTGGCGCGCGGCCTCAGCCGCCAGGGCGCGAAGGCGTGCCGCGGTCGTCCGGGCGAGGGGGACGCGGCCCACGGGACCGGGACGGGCGACGGCCACGGGCGCCGCGATCCGCCGGGCGGCCTCGTGCGGCCGACGCGTCCGGTCGCGGGGGCGGGCGACCGTGGTGTCGCTGCGGCCGGGCGTGGCGCGACCTTCCCGGGGCGCCCCGGGACGGGGAACCCTCGGCGTGGCGCTGGCGCGGTGGGCCGGGCGGGCGATGCGGGCGGCCGCCATCGGGACGGTCGCCGATCCGGCGGCGAAGGGGGCGTTTCGGCCTGCCGGACCGCCCGGGCGGGCGGCGGGGAGCGGGTGGACCGCCGCCGGGCGAGCCACCCGGTCGACGGCGGTTCGCTCGCAGGCCCGCGTGGCCACGGGAAGGAGCGCGGCCATCGCGTCCGCTCGCGGGGCGATGGGGCGCGCCGCGGTCCGCCGCCGGACGCCAGGGGCGCGGCCCGAGGGCGACGGGCAGCCGCACGCCCGCGGGATCCGGGGCGCGACGACGGCGACCGGGCGCCCCGGAGCGCTGCGGGCGATGCCCGTCCGGTGAAGGCGGCCCCTCACGGCGCGACCTTCCGCAGGCGCCACTGGACGACGGGGCGCTTCGGGGCGAAGGCGGTGAAGCCGCCCACCGGCTCGGCCACTTCGACCGACAGGCGCACGAGCGCGCCGCCGAGCCGCGCCCGCCGGGCGAGGAGCGCCGCCTCCGCCTCCAGCGTCACCGCGTTGGCGAGAAGCCGGGCGCCCCGGAGCGCTGCGGGCGATGCCCGTCCGGTGAAGGCGGCCCCTCACGGCGCGACCTTCCGCAGGCGCCACTGGACGACGGGGCGCTTCGGGGCGAAGGCGGTGAAGCCGCCCACCGGCTCGGCTACTTCGACCGACAGGCGCACGAGCGCGCCGCCGAGCCGCGCCCGCCGGGCGAGAAGCGCCGCCTCCGCCTCCAGCGTCACCGCGTTGGCGAGAAGCCGCCCGCCCGGCCGCAGCGCGGCGAAGGCCGCCTCGAAGACCCGCTCGTCGGAAACCGCCCCGCCGAGAAACACCGCGTCCGGCCGCTCCGCCCGCGCCGGCAGCGTGTCGGCCGCGTCGCCCTCGACGAGGGCGACCTCGGGCGTGCCGAGGCGCCGGGCGTTGCGGGCGAGGAGGGCGGCCCGTGCGGGCGAGCGCTCGAAGGCGGTGGCGGTGGCGCCGGTGGCGGCGCGGCACCACTCGATGGCCACCGAGCCCGAGCCCGCGCCCACGTCCCACAGGTGCTCGCCCGGCAGCGGCGCGAGGGCGGCGAGCGTCAGGGCACGGACGTCCGCCTTCGTGATCTGACCGTCGTGCTCGTAGGCCCCGTCCGGCAGGCCCGGCACGGTCCGGCCGGCCGCGCCCCGCCCGTCCTGCCCCGCCGCGGCGATGGCGAGCACGTTGAGCGGATCCGTCTCGGGAAGCCCCTCGTCGGCGCGGGCGGCGATGATCCGCTCCCGCGGCGTGCCCATGGCCTCGAGCACCCACAGGCGGCTGTCCCCGAGCCCGGTCTCGACGAGGAGGCGGGCGACGGCGGCGGGCGTCGACCCGTCGCGGGTGAGGCACAGGATGCGCCGGCCGGGCGAAAGGTGGCGGTGGAGCGTCTCCACCGGCCGGTCGTGGAGCGACAGGCACAGCACGTCCGCGAGCGGCCAGCAAAGGCGCGCGGCGGCGAGCGCGAAGGCGGACGGGGCCGGCAGGACGCGCATCTCCTCCGGCGGCACGCGGGCGGCGAGGGTTGCGCCGACGCCGTGGTGCATCGGGTCCCCGGTGGCGAGCACGGTCACCGGCTCGCCGCGCCGCCGGCAGACGGCCTCGATGCCGTCCGCGAACGGGCGCGGCCAGGGCGCCCGCCGGTCCGCGGGCACGCCGGCGGCCTCGAGGAGCCGGGCCGAGCCGTACACGGCCGAGGCGCCGGCGAGGAGATCCGGCGAGGCACCCGGGGCGAGGGTGCCGTCGGCGAGGGTGCCCACGACGGTGAGCCAAGGGCCCCCGCTCACCGGCCGTTGCCCGCGGCGAGCACCGCCGCGTTGAAGGAGGCGGCGGCGATGGCACTGCCGCCCCGCCGGCCGAGGAGGGTGGCGAAGGGGAAGGGCGGCGTGCGGGCGGCGAGGGCGGCCTTCGATTCGGCCGCGCCCACGAAGCCGACCGGGAAGGCGTGGACGGCGGCCGGAACCGGCCCGCCCTCCTCGAGGATCGCCAGGAGCTCGAAGAGGGCGGTCGGCGCGTTGCCGATGACGACGACCGCGCCCGCCATCTCCTCCCCCCACAGGCGCACAGCCGCGGCCGAGCGGGTGGTGCCCCGCCGTGCCGCCTCGGCGGCGGCCTCCGGCGCGTCGACGAGGCAGCCGATGCGCGCCCCCGCCGGGAGGGCGCGGCGGGCCGCCATCGCCTCCACCGCCCGGGCGTCCACGAGGACGGGGCGCCCGGCCGCGATCGCTTCCACCGTGGCCGCGGCGAGGCCGGGCGCGATGCGCAGGTCCTCCACGACGTCCGTCATGCCCGAGGCGTGGACGATGCGTTCGGCGAGCGGCACCGCGTCGGGGGCGAAGCGCGAGAAGTCCGCCTCCCGCCGGATGATCTCGAAGGAGCGGGCGGTGATCGCGTCCGGATCGGTGAGCACGGCCGGCGCGGCCTCCTCCGCCGGGCGTTCGAGCACGCTCACGGGCCCGAGCGGGTGGTCCTCGTGGGGGTAGGGGTGGTGGTGGTGGTGGTGGCCGTCGCCGCCGTCGTGGTGGTGATGGCCGTGAGGATGGTGGTGGCCGTCGTGGTGGTGGTGCCCGCCGGCATCGCGGGCCGCCTTCATCTGGGTGACGCGGCAGGCGCCGGTGCAGAAGTCCTCGCACAGCGGGCAGTCGGCGACCGTGGAGCCGGGGGCGGAGGCGCCCTTGCCCTCCACGTGGTGGTGGTGGCTTTCCTGGGGAGCGCCCACGTCCGCCTCGAAGCCGAGCACCTGCGCGCGGTACTTGCACATCTGGCAGTTCATGGCGACCTCGCCGCCGACGATGTCGACGATGCGCTCGGCGAAGGTCTCCACCACCATCGGGTGGTCGCCGAGGTAGCCCGCCTTGGCGAAGGCGATCTCGGGGTGGCGCTCGGCGACGCGGTCGGTGAAGCCGTAGATCCGGTCGATCAGGACCCCGGTGAAGAGGAAGTAGGGAAAGACGATCACCCGCGGGAAGCCGAGGCGGGTCACCTTCTCGAGCGCGGGCTCCACGAGGGGGAAGGTGACGCCGGAGTAGGCCGTCTCGCACCAGCCGAAGCCGAAGCCCTCCCACAGGAGGCGCGCCACCTTGGCGACGTTGGCGTTGGCGTCCGGGTCCGAGGCGCCGCGGCCGACGACGACGAGGCAGGTGTCGGCGGCCGGCCGCGTCCCGTGGCGGCGGTCGAGCGCGGCGCTCGCGGCGGCGATGCGGTCGGCGGCGGCCTTCAGCATCTTCGGATCGACGCCGAGCTCGCGCCCGTAGTCGATGCGGATGCCGTGGCGGGCCTTGTAGGTGTTGAGGACGGAGGGGATGTCGTTCTTGGCGTGGGCGGCGGCGAACAGCATGCCCGGCACGGCGAGGATGCGGTTCGCGCCCCGCTCGCGCAGCCGGTCGAGCCCGTCGGCGATGACGGGGTTGGCGAACTCCAGGTAGCCGTGCTCCACCGGCCACTCGGGAAAGCGGCGGGCGATCGCGGCGGCGACGCCGGCGAACTCCTCCACCGCCGCGGCCGAGCGCGAGCCGTGGCCGCACACCATGACGCCGATCCGCTCGCCCGTCGCCTGATCCATTCCGGTGCTCCCTCGGGTGTCGCCGAGCGAGCCCCCGCGGGCAAGAGCGGACGGGCGCGGGCCCGGCGCGGCCGGGTCCTCGGGCACGACCGGCAGCCGCGGCGTTGGCCCCCGGGTTGGGTCGGCCGCACCGCGATCTCTCTCAGTCCCTCGGGGGAACGCTGCGGTTCGTTTCGCCGCGATTGCTAGCAGCTGGGTGCGGCCGGCTCAAGCGGGCGGCGGCGCGTCGCGGCGGCATCCGGCCGCCCCCGCCGCTTCCCTCGCCTCCGCGGAGCGGCACCTGCGAGGGGGCGGGAGCGGCGGCGGCGGGGGCGCGTCAGGCCCGATCGTCCGGGGCGGCGGGGACCGGAAGCACCCGCCGGAGGTCCTGGCGCGTCGCGGTCAGCGACCCGTCGTCGGCGGCCGGTCCGAGCGTCGGCTGCATGGCCTTGTCCACCCTCGCGCCCCGGTCGGCGATCGCGCTGCCGACGGCGGCCGCCGTCATGGTGAGCGCGGTGAGGACGGCGATGCCGAGATCGCGGCGGCGGCGCGGCGGCGTGTGGTGTCCATCGCGTGCGTGTCGCATCGGTCGGTCTGTCCATGGGTTCGGGTTCGAGGCTCGCTTTTGGCTTGCCCGGCGGGTGGAGACGATGTGGCGAACGGCTGCAGCCCGCCCTATAACGCCCGTCGATCCTTCTGTCAGAACCGTCGCAGGACCACGATGACATTCATCAATCGCCCCACCGGGCGCCGAACGGCGGGCGCGGGCACGGCCCGCGCCCGCGCTCTGTCCGCCGGCATCTTCCTTGCCTGCATCATCGCGGCGCCGGCCGCCGCGGGCGAAGCCTTCATCGACAGCTTCAACGGCACGTGGACGGGCGAGGGCGAGGTCCTCCGGGACGAGGACGGCTCGACCCGCTCCATCGCCTGCCGCGTGGAGAACACGCGGGAGGCCAACACGGCGAAGACCGCGGGCGAATGTCGCGCCATGGTGATCTTCCGGCGGGAGATCGGCTCGGAGATCACCCTTCGGCCCGACGGCTCCTTCACCGGCACCTACATCGGCGCCGACAACGGCCCGGCGACGCTCGAGGGCAGCCTCGACGGCGACGTGCTGGAACTGAGGATGACCTACGCCAAGCCCGTCTACGGCGACAACGAGGCGGTGATGCGCATCACCTCGCCGGCCGGGGGAAGCTACTCCGTATCCGTCTACGACCACGTGGACGATCCGGACGCGCTCGAGCGTGTCAGCCGCATCGAGTTCACCCGGCAGGACTGACGATCCGCCGCGGGCGCTCCGGGCCGGGGGCGATCCCGCCGGTCGCGGCGGCCTCGCGGGTGGGCCGGCGGGCGCGGCCCCCTCCGTCCGGGCCGCTCGTGCCCGGGCCGCGGCGCGAGGGGAGGGGGCCGGGGATGATCCGACCGGCCGGCCCCTCCGACGGACGATCGTCCGCGGGGCGCCGGACGCTTCGTCGACCGTGCCCGTGACGGCCCGGCGCGGCGCTGGCCGTCTCCGCGAACGCCGCCCCGCCACGGCGGCCACCACCGCGGCCCCGCGCCCCTGCCGCGACCGCTGCCCGTCGCCCCTCAGGTTCGACGCCCGCCGGCCCGCCGGCCCGCCGGCCCGCCGGCCCTCGCCCCACCCCTGCCGCGACCGCTGCCTGTCGCCGCGCACGTTCGACGCCCGCCGGCGCGGCGGCCCGCGCCCCCGCGCCCTTGCCGCGACCGCTGCCCGTCGCCCCGCACGTTCGACGCCCGCCGGCGCGGCGGCCCTCGCCCCACCCCTGCCGCGAGCGCTGCCCGTCGCCGCGCACGTTCGACGCACGCCGGCGCGGCGGCCCTCGCCCCCGGCCCCCGCCGCAACCGCTTCCGGTCGCCCCGCACGTTCGACGCCCGCCGGCCCGGCGGCCGTCGCCACGCCCCTGCCGCGACCGCTTTCCGTCGCCCCTCAGGTTCGACGCCCGCCGGCCCGGCGGCTCTCGTCCCCGGCCCCTGCTGCGACCGCTTCCGGTCGCCCCGCACGTTCGACGCCCGCCGGCCCGGCCGCCGTCGCCACACCCCTGCCGCGACCGTTGCCCGTCGCCCCTCACGGTCGACGCACGCCGACCCGGCGGGCTGCCGCCCTTTGCCACCGGCCCCGGCCCCGCGCCCGCGGCAACGGGCGGGACGGGGGATCGCCGCCCGGCCGGGCGGCGGCGATCCCCTCGCGGCGTCGCGCCCACCGGCGCCGCCTTCGGCCGCACGCGGTCGAGGCCTGTCCCGTCCGCGGGCCGGGTCGGTCGCGACCGGCGGCGTGACCCAGCAGCCCGTGCCGCGCCCGACGGCGCCCGGCGCAGCGGCCGTGCCTCGTCCACGGCGCGCGGCGCTGGCGGATCATCCCGTCCGACCTCGCGGATCATCCCTTCGGACAACGCGGCGACGGCCGGTGGCGGGCGGACGCGCCGCCCCGCGGACCGCCGGCTGCGTTCCTGCGACCCTGACACGCCGGCCGGGGGGTGCCCGTCCCCGCGCCGTCATGATGTCGATGCTGGACGGGTGAGCCCGTTCCGGGTATTGGGACCTGCCCGTTACTGGTCGCGGGCAAATGTTTCGTAGTGATGTTTTGCCGGGTGTGATCTTCGTCACACCAACAGGGGATATTGTCGAGATGACCGAACTAGATTTCGCAGGGCGGCGCCGGTCGGACGCCGTCATCGCCGATGCGGACGCGGTGTCGGGTGTCCGCCGCACCGGCACCAACCGGGACGATCGGCTGCGCGGCTCCCAGCGGGACGACGTCATCGACGCCCGCAACGGGGACGACCGGGTGGACGGCCGCGGCGGCAACGACCGCCTCGACGGCGGCGACGGCGAGGACCGCGTCCTCGGCGCGGCGGGGGACGACGTCCTTTCGGGCGCGGCCGGCAACGACACGCTCTCGGCCGGCAGTGGCGGCGACCGGGCCGCGGGCGGCCGCGGCGACGACCGGATGAACGGCGGCGGCGGCGGCGACCGGCTCGACGGCGGGGCGGGCGACGACACGGTGAACGGCGGCGGCGGCAACGACCGGATCGTCGGCAAAGGCGGCAACGACGTCCTCGACGGCGGCGCGGGGAACGATGCCGTCCTCGGCGGCAAAGGTCGGGACCGGGCGGACGGCGGCCGCGGCGACGACCAGGTGAACGGCGGCGGCGGCCGCGACCGGCTCGACGGCGGGGCGGGCGACGACACGGTGAACGGCGGCGGCGGCAA
>CAZJNX010000040.1:0-8712 GCA_964547415.1 uncultured Hyphomicrobiales bacterium | reverse complement strand
CGACCGGATCGTCGGCGGCGCGGGCAACGACGAGCTCACCGGCCGGCGCGGCGGCGACACCTTCGGCTTCGGGCGCGACTTCGGCCGCGACACGATCACCGACTTCCGCGCCGCAGAGGGCGACGTGATCGACATGTCGGGCACCGGCCTCGCCTACACCGACCTCGTGGTCGACGAGGTCCGGGCGGGCGCGCGCATCACGACCGCCGAGGGGACGGTCGTGCTGCGCGGCGTCGAGGCGGCGGACGTCGCCCCCGGCTGGTTCGACTTCGCCGGCGCCAAGGGGCCCGTCGAGGACGACGAGGGCGGCGACGACAAGTTCGACGTGCCCGACCCGCCGGAGGACCGCACCCGCCTCGGCACCGCCTCGATCGAGGCCCAGGACATCCTGGGCCTCGACGAGATGCGCGCCGACCCCCGCTTTTCCGGCTACGACGGGTCGGGCTACACGGTGGTCGTCCTCGACACCGGCATCGACCTCGACCACCCCGCCTTCGGCCCGGACGCCGACGGCGACGGCATCTCGGACCGCATCGTCCACGTCCAGGACTTCACCGGCGAGGGCGACGGCACGGCCGACGACGTCAACGGCCACGGCACCAACGTGACGTCGATCATCGCCTCGTCCGCGTCCGGCTATCCGGGGATCGCGCCGGGGGCGAACATCGTCCACCTGCAGGTGCTCGACAACGGCGGCAGCGGCAGCGCCCGCGGGATCGAGGCAGGCCTGCAGTGGGTCGTCGACAATGCCGAGGCCTACAACGTGGTCGCCGTCAACCTGTCGATCCAGGACGGGCAGAACGAGAACCGCACCGGCACCCACCCGGTCTACGGCGACGAGTTCGCCGCCCTCGCCCAGGCCGGCGTCGTCACCACGGTCGCGGCCGGCAACAACTACTTCAACTATCAGCGGCCCGGCCACTCCACCATCGCGACCGACCCGAACGTGATCCCGGTCGGCGCCGTCTACGAGGGCAACTTCGGCACCCTCAACTGGGGCGGGGGCGGCAAGGACAACACGACGGACGCCGATCGCGTCACCGTCTTCAGCCAGCGCTCGGTGGATCTCAAGACCGTCTACGCCCCGGGCGCCCTCATCCTCGGCGCCGCGCCCGGCGGCGGCACGGGCGAGCAGGGCGGCACCAGCCAGGCCGCGCCCCAGGTCGCCGGCATGGCCGTCCTCGCCCAAGAGATCGCCGAGGACCTCCTCGGCCGCCGCCTCGCCGCGGACGAGTTCCACGACCTCCTGATCGAGACCGCCGACACCATCTTCGACGGTGACGACGAGGACGACAACGTTCCCAACCTCGAGGCCGAGATCCCGCGGGTGAACATGTACGCCCTCGCCCAGCGGATCGCCGAGCTCGGCGGCGGCGGCCCGGTGGAGGACCGGGACGACTACGCGGGGGACACCTCGACCGCCGGGCGCCTCGCCGTCGGCGGCAGCGAGCGCGGCGTTATCGAGACGCCGTCCGACAGCGACTGGTTCGCGATCCGCCTCGTGGCCGGCGACACCTATCGCCTCACGGTCGAGGGGGCGGGCGGCAATCGTGCCCTCGCCGACCCGTTCGCCACCCTGCACGACGAGAGCGGCGCCGTCCTCGCCCGCAACGACGATGCGGACGGCACGCGAGACTCGGCGATCCCCTTCACCCCGGCGGAGACCGGCACCTACTATCTCGCCGCGTCCGGCTACGGGGACGAGACCGGCAGTTACCGCGTCTCGGCGAGCCGGGTCGAGCGGCAGGTGAGCGACGACTTCCCGGCCGATCCCACCACCACCTCCACCGTGCGCGCCGACGGGCCGCCCGCCGACGGCACCATCGAGGCGCCCGGCGACCGGGACTGGCACCGGATCGAGGTGGCCGCGGGCGTCGACTACGCCGTGGAGGTCCGCGGCAACGGCCTCGCCGACCCGTTCATGGAGATCTTCGACGAGACCGGGGCGCTCCTCGGCTCCAACGACGACGGCGGCGGGGGCACCGACGCGCGGCTCACCATCGAGGCCAAGGCCGCGGCCACGCTGTTCGTCTCGGCGTCGGCGGCGGACGGGACCGCCACGGGCGACTATCGCGTCGTCTTCGCCACCCTCGATTCGGGGGGCGACGACATCCCGGACGACCCGAGCACCACCGCGCGCGCCACCCTCGGCACGCCCTTCGCGGGCGAGCTCGAGCCCGCGGGCGACCGGGACTGGATCGCGGTGACGCTGAGCGGCGGCGCGGTCTACGACATCCAGCTCACCGGCCGCGGCGGGCGCAACGCCCTCGAGGACCCCTTTCTCAGGGTCTACGACGCCACCGGCGCGCAGGTCGCCTTCAACGACGACTTCGGCGGCGGCCGCGACTCGCGCATCGAGGCCTTCTCGCCGGACGCCCGCGGCACCTATTTCCTCTCGGCGGGCAGCTACGCCGACGAGGGCACGGGCCTTTACGAGCTCCTCGTCACCGAGGTCTCCGACGACACCGACACCGACATCCCCGCCAACCCGGGCACGACGAGCACCGTCGGCGTCGGGGCGCCCGTCGCCTCCACCATCGACTTCGAGGGCGACCGGGACTGGCACGCCGCCGACCTCGAGGCGGGCCGCAGCTACCGGATCGACCTCGTGGGCTCGGGCCGGAACGCCCTGTCCGATCCCCTCTTGCGGCTTTACGACGGCGAGGGCGCCCTCCTCGGCGAGAACGACGACAACGGAACCAGCCGCGATTCCCGCCTCGTGGTGACCGCGACGGAAGACGCCCGCTACTTCGTGTCCGCGGGCGCCTACGCCGACGACGGGACCGGCCGCTACACCATCGAGATCACCGACCTCGGCATCGACGACGACTACGCGGGCGACAACACCACCGACGGCCGCATCGAGGGGACGGGCCGGGCGCGGGGCGAGATCGAGTTCGACGGCGACACGGACTGGATCGCCTACTTCGTGGAGGCGGGCGGCCAGTACCGCTTCGACCTGTCCTCCCGCGGCCCGGCCGGCGAGGCGCTGGGCGATCCGCGGCTGACGCTGCGCGACGCCTTCGGCAACGAGGTCGCCTTCGACGACGACAGCGGCGGCGGCAACGACGCCCGGATCGTCTTCAACGCCAACGCCACCGGTCCGATCTACCTGGAGGTGGCCGGCGGCGGGGCGGGCGACACGGGCCGCTGGGAGCTGTCCGCCGAGGTCCTGACCTCGGGCGGCGACGACCATCCGGACGGCTTCGGCGGCAACGCGCTGCTGACGCCCGACGCCCCGCTCGCGGGCATTCTCGAGCAGGCCGGGGACGCGGACGTCTTCCGCTTCGAGACGACGGCGGGCCGGGACTACACCGTCGACGTGCGCGGTGCGCCCACCGGCGACGGCACTCTCGCCGACAGCGTGCTCGCCGTCTACGACGGCTTCGGCAACCTCCTCACCTGGAACGACGACGGGCCGGACGGGACGCTCAACTCCAGCGTCACCTTCACCGCGGGCGCGGGCGGCGACCACTACGCCGCCGTGTTCGGCTTCGACGACGCGGAGGCGGGCAGCTACGTCATCGCCCTCGACGAGCGCGGCGGCGGTGGCGGCGGCGGCGACGACTTCGGGGCCAATCCGGCCGGGGCCGGCATCTTCGACCCGTTCGGCTTCGCCTACGGCTCCCTCGAGGAGGCGGGTGACCGGGACTGGATCGCCGTCTCGCTCCAGGCCGGCTTCGCCTACGCCTTCAACCTCTATGGCGCGCCGTCCGGCTTCGGCACCCTCGACGACCCGTTCCTGCGCCTTTACGCGCCGGATGCGGCGACCGTCGTCGCCGAGAACGACGACAATCTCGTCTCGACCGAGTCGTCGATCTACTACGTGGCGCCGGTGAGCGGCGTCTACTACGCCGAGGCGGGCGCGTTCGCCGATGCGGGCACCGGCGACTGGGTGATGAGCGGGTTCTTCGCATGAGGCGTCGCCGGGGGCGGGCGGCGGGGCGTGCCGCCGCCCGCCTCGCGTTCGGTGCCGTCGCGGGCCTTTGTGCCGCCGCGACGGGCGGGGAGGCGAGGGCGATGACGGAACCGGTGCTCCGGGCGAGCTACGAGGCGGGCCGCCTCGCCTACACGGTCGTGGTCTACGCCCCCGACGCCTGCTACCGCCTCGCGGCCGGGGCGTCGGTGGAGCGGTCGGGGCGCGGGGTCACCGTCCGCCGCGAGATCGTGCGCGAGCCCGGCATGTGCGCGGCGGTGATGACGCCGGTGGAGGTGTCGGGCGAGGTCGCCGGCCTTTCCGCCCGCCCCGAGACGCTGCGCGTCGTCGTGACGCTCGCCGGGCGCACCGCCTTCGACGACACCGTCGCCCCCTGACCGCCCGCCGCCGTCCCGCGCCGCGCGCCGGGCGCGACCGGCTTGCCGGTGAGCCGCCGTCGCGGCCGCGCCGGCCGCCGTCCCGCGCCCGCTGCGACGGGCCGGGTTCGGGCCGGTCGCCGGCGGGAGCGGGGCCGCTCGCCACGCGGGGAGGCTTGACCTGTGCCGGCGCCTCGGGGAGGGGAGGGACGGGAGGCGAATGCGCCGGCCGTTCCCGGAGGGTCGCGCGCCCGAGCGGAAAGAAGGATGCCATGCTGAAGCTTGCAGACCCCGATCTCTTGAGGACGAAGGCCTTCGTCGGCGGCGAGTGGGTCGCCGCGCGCTCGGGCGACACGCTGCCGGTGACGAACCCGGCGGACGGCTCCGTCGTCGCCGAGGTGCCGGACATGGGCGCGGCGGACGCGCGGGCGGCCATCGAGGCGGCGAACGCCGCCTTCGCCGAGTGGCGGGCACGCACGGCGAAGGAGCGTGCCGTCATCCTGCGCGAGTGGTTCGAGCGCATGACGGCCGCGCGGGAGGACCTCGCCACCATCATGACCGCCGAGCAGGGCAAGCCACTCGCCGAGGCCCTCGGGGAGGTCGCCTACGGGGCGAGCTTCGTCGAGTGGTTCTCCGAGGAGGCCCGGCGCACCTACGGCGACATGATCCCCGCCCACGCCCGCGACAAGCGCATCGCGGTGATCCGCCAGCCCATCGGCGTGTCGGCCGCCATCACCCCGTGGAACTTCCCGATCGCCATGATCACGCGGAAGGTGGCGCCCGCCCTCGCCGCGGGCTGCCCGATCGTGGTGAAGCCCGCGGAGGACACGCCGCTCTGCGCCCTCGCCATCGCGCTCCTCGCCGAGCGGGCGGGGGTGCCCGCGGGCGTCCTGTCGGTCGTCACCGCCTCGGCGGACCGTGCCGCCGAGGTGGGGGGCGAGCTCACCGCCAACCCGATCGTGCGCAAGGTCTCCTTCACCGGCTCGACCCCGGTCGGCAAGCTGCTGATGCGCCAGTCGGCCGACACGGTGAAGAAGGTGAGCCTCGAGCTCGGCGGCAACGCCCCCTTCATCGTGTTCGACGACGCCGATCTCGACGCCGCCGTGAAGGGGCTGATGGCCTCCAAGTACCGCAACACCGGCCAGACCTGCGTGTGCGCCAACCGCATCTTCGTCCAGGACGGCGTTTACGACGCCTTCGCCGAGAAACTCGCCGAGGCGGTCTCCGGCCTCAAGGTGGGCCCGGGCCTGTCGGGTGACACCCAGCAGGGCCCGCTCATCAACGCGGCCGCGCTCGAGAAGGTGGAGCGGCACGTGGCCGACGCGAAGAAGAAGGGCGGGCGGATCCTCGTCGGCGGCAAGGGCCATGCCCTCGGCGGCACCTTTTACGAGCCCACCGTCATCACCGAGGCGACGCCGGACATGCTCTGCGCCACCGAGGAGACGTTCGGACCCGTCGCCCCGCTCTTCCGCTTTCGGACGGAGGAGGAGGCGATCGCGCTCGCCAACGCCACCGAGTTCGGCCTCGCCTCCTATTTCTACAGCCGCGACATCGGCCGCGTCTGGCGCGTCGCCGAGGCGCTGGAGTGCGGGATCGTCGGGGTCAACGAGGGCATCATCTCCACCGAGATCGCCCCGTTCGGCGGCACCAAGGAGAGCGGCATCGGCCGCGAGGGCTCCCGCTACGGCATGGACGAGTACATGGAGCTCAAATACATCTGCCTCGGCGGCATCTGACCGCCCCGGCGGGGCCGGTTCCACCCCGGCCCCGCCTCCTGCCGGAGCGCGAGCGGTCGCGGGCGCGCCTTGACCTTCCAGTGACTGGAGACCCCATCTCCGGTCCCGGAACGCAAGGACGAGCACGATGGCAGCCGACGAGGCGATCACCGGCACCGAGATCGAGTTCCCCGTCGAGGGGATGACCTGCGCGGGCTGCGCCGCGCGGGTCGAGCGCACGCTGAAGGCGGCGCCGGGCATCGGCGAGGCCGCCGTCAACGTCGCGACCGCCCGCGCGCGGGTGCGCCTCGCCCCGGAAGGGGAGGCGGCCGCCGCGGCCGACGCCGTGCGCGCCGCCGGCTACCACCCCCGGGAAGAGACGGTCACGCTCGCGGTGGAGGGGATGCACTGCGCCTCCTGCGTCGGGCGTGTGGAGAAGGCGCTGGAATCGGTGCCGGGTGTCCTGTCGGCGCGGGTGAACCTTGCGGGCGGCACCGCCACCGTCCGCGTCCTCGGCGAGGGGCGCGCCCTCGCCCCGCGCCTCGCCGCCGCCGCGTCGGCCACGGGCTACGCGGCGCGGGCGGAGGAGACGGCGGACGAGAGCGGGGTGCGGGCGGCGCGGGAGCGGCGCGCCCTTTCCCGGGACGTAGCGCTCGCCGCCGCCGCCACCGTCCCGGTGGTGGTGCTGGAGATGGGCGCCCACCTCGTCCCGGCCTTCGGCATGGCCGTCCACGACGCCATCGGCGCGGGGACCGCGCGCCTCGTCGCCTTCGTGCTCACGGCCTTCGTCCTGTTCGTCCCTGGCCGGCGCTTCTTCGGCGCGGGGGCCCGGGCGCTCGCCCGCGGCGCGCCGGACATGAACAGCCTCGTCATGCTCGGCACGGGCGCCGCCTTCACCTACTCCACCGTTGCCACCTTCGCGCCCGGCGTCATGCCCGCGGGGACGGCCCACGTCTACTTCGAGGCTGCCGCGGTGATCGTGACGCTGATCCTCGCGGGTCGCCTCCTCGAGGCGCGGGCCCGCGGCCGCACGGGCGAGGCGATCCGCCGCCTCCTCGTCCTGCAGCCGCCGACGGCGCGGATCGTCAGGGACGGGGCGGAGACGACGGTGGACGTCGCCGCCGTCGCGCGAGGCGACGTGGTCGCCGTGCGGCCGGGCGAGCGGGTGCCGGTGGACGGCACGGTCACGGAAGGGGCGAGCCGGGTCGACGAGGCGATGGTGACGGGCGAGCCCGGCGGCGTCGCCAAGGGCCCCGGCGACCCGGTGATCGGCGGCACGGTGAACGGGACCGGCGCCTTCCGCTTCCGCGCCGAAAAGGTGGGGGCGGAGACGCTGCTCGCGCGGATCGTGGAGACGGTGCGCGAGGCGCAGGCGGCGAAGCTCCCGGTCCAGCGGCTCGTCGACCGGGTGACGCTCGTCTTCGTGCCCGCGGTGATGGCGGTGGCGGGCCTCACCTTCCTCGTGTGGCTCGCCTTCGGGCCGGCGCCGTCCCTGCCGCTCGCCCTCGTGAACGCGGTCGCGGTCGTGGTGATCGCCTGCCCGTGCGCCATGGGCCTCGCGACGCCCACCTCCATCATGGTGGGCACGGGCCGGGCGGCCGAGCTCGGCGTCCTGTTCCGCCGCGGCGAGGCGCTCGAGGCGCTGAAGCGGGCGGACGTGGTCGCCTTCGACAAGACGGGGACGCTGACGGAGGGCCGGCCGGCGCTCGTCCGCCTCGAGCCCGCCCCCGGCGCCGACGGGGAGGAGGTGCTGGCGCTCGCCGCCGCCGTCGAGGCGCGCTCGGAGCACCCGGTGGCGAGCGCCGTCGTGGAGGCGGCCACCGCCCGCGGGCTCGTCCTGACGGAGGCGGAGGGGTTCGCGGCCGAGGCCGGCCGCGGCGTGCGCGGGACGGTCGCGGGCCGGGCCGTCGTTGTCGGCACCGCGCGGCTGATGGCGGCGGAGGCCGTCGACCTTCAGCCCCTCGCCCCGGCCGCCGCCGCCTTCGAGGCGGAGGGGACGAGCCCGGTCTTCGTCGCGGTGGACGGCCGGGCGGCGGGCGTCTTCGCCGTCGCCGACCCGGTGAAGGAGACGACGGCGGACGCCCTCGCGGCGCTGCGCGCCATGGGCCTCCGGATCGTCATGGTGACGGGCGACGGCAAGGCGACGGCCGAGGCGGTCGCCCGCCGCCTCGGCATCGAGGAGACGATCGCCGAGGTCCTGCCCACGGACAAGGCGGCGGTGGTCGCCCGCCTCTCGGCGGACGGCGCCCGCGTCGCCTTCGTGGGGGACGGCATCAACGACGCGCCAGCGTTGGCCGAGGCGGCCGTCGGCATCGCCGTCGGCACCGGCACCGACATCGCCATCGAGAGCGCCGACGTGGTGCTCATGTCCGGAGACCTCGCGGGGGTGGCGACGGCCTTTCGCCTGTCCCGGGCGACCATGCGCAACATCGCCCAGAACCTCGCCTGGGCGTTCGGCTACAACGTGGCGCTGATCCCGGTGGCGGCGGGCCTCCTGTGGCCCGCGTTCGGCATCCTCTTGTCGCCGGTGTTCGCCGGCCTCGCGATGGCCGCCTCCAGCGTCAGCGTCCTCCTCAACGCCCTGCGCCTCGGCCGCGTCGGCGCCGCCCGGCCGGGCGCTCCGCCGCCCGCGGCCCCGCGGCGGCCGGGCCCCGCACCCCGCCCGGCGGTCTGCGCCACCGCGCGGCGCGTGGATTCGGCGATC
>CAZJNX010000039.1:25615-25840 GCA_964547415.1 uncultured Hyphomicrobiales bacterium | reverse complement strand
CGCGGCTGGCACGGCGAGGCCTACCGCGGCCACATCATGTGGGACGAGCTGTTCATCTTCCCCTACCTGAACCTGAGGATGCCCGTCATCACGCGGGCGCTCCTGCGCTACCGCTACCGCCGGATGGACGAGGCGCGGCGCGCGGCCCGCGAGGTGGGCCTTTCCGGCGCCATGTTCCCGTGGATGAGCGGCTCGAACGGCCGGGAGGAGACCCAGCGCATCCAC
>CAZJNX010000039.1:0-25605 GCA_964547415.1 uncultured Hyphomicrobiales bacterium | reverse complement strand
CCCCGACAACTCGTGGCGCCAGCGGCACATCGGGGCGGCCGTGTGCTTCAACCTGTGGCAGTACTGGGAGGCGACGGCCGACCGCGGCTTCCTGCAGGACTTCGGGGCGGAGATGTTCCTGGAGATCGCCCGCTTCTGGTCCTCCATCGCCGAGGAGAGGCCGGACGGGCGCTTCGCCATCCGCGGCGTCATGGGCCCGGACGAGTTCCACACCGGCTACCCGGGCGCCGACCCCTCCACCGAGGGCGGCATCGACAACAACGCCTACACCAACGTGATGGTCTCCTGGCTCCTGACGCGGGCCATCGACATCCTCACCATCCTGCCCGACGACGAGCGGCGCCGCCTGTGCGAGCGCCTCGAACTCGGCGAGGACGAGATCGCCCGCTGGGACGAGGTGAGCCGCCGCCTGTTCGTCCCCTTCCACGACGGCGGCATCATCAGCCAGTTCGAGGGCTACGAGCAGCTCGCCGAGTTCGACTGGGACGGCTACCGCGAGAAGTACGGCGACCTGCAGCGCCTCGACCGCATCCTCGAGGCCGAGGGCGACCACCCGAACAACTACAAGGCCTCGAAGCAGGCCGACGTGTTGATGCTGTTCTACCTGTTCTCGAGCGAGGAGATCGAACTGATCTTCGACAGGCTCGGCTACCGCTTCGACGGCGCGGCGATCTTCCGCACCATCGACTACTACCTGCAGCGCACCTCCCACGGCTCGACCCTGTCGTGGATCGTGCACGCCTGGGTGCTCGCCCGCTGCGACCGCCACCGCTCCTGGCAGCTCGCCCTCAAGGCGCTCGAGAGCGACATCGGCGACCTGCAGGGCGGGACGACCGCCGAGGGCATCCACCTCGGCGCCATGGCGGGAACCGTGGATCTCATCCAGCGCTGTTACCTCGGGGTGGAGCTGAGGACCGGCGTCCTGATGTTCAACCCGCGCCTGCCCGCGGAGGTGAAGCGGCTCGACGCGGAGATCCGCTATCGCGGCCAGCTCCTCGACCTCGACGTGACGCAGGAGACGCTGACCGTGTCGAGCCGCACCATGACGGCGAACCCCGTCACCATCGCCTACCGCGGCCAGACGCGGGAGATCAGCCCCGGGCAGACCTTCTCCTTCCGCCTCGTCCCCGAGATCGCGGCGGCGGAGAACGGCCGGGAGCGGGCGCGGCAGGAGCACCTGAAGGACGGCGGCGGCACGGCGCCCGCCCAGGAGAAGGAGATCGTCGCATGAGCGGATCCGAGGCCCTCGTCATCGCGCTCGAGAACCTGAAGCGCGGCGACGTCGCGAAGGTGGGGGGCAAGAACTCCTCCCTTGGAGAGATGATCGCGAACCTCTCCGCGGCCGGGATCCGCGTGCCGGGCGGCTTCGCCACCACCGCCGCCGCGTACTGGCGCTACCTGGAGGCGAACGACCTGAAGGAACGGATCGCCGCCGAGATCGCCCGCCTCGAGGACGACCTGTCGAACCTCCACGCCGTCGGCGGAGCGGTGCGCAAGATGCTCGCGGAAGGCACCATTCCCGACGACCTGCGGGAGGCGATCCTCGCCGCCTACGGAAAGATGTCAGCGGGCGGGCCGGCGAAGGTGGCGGTCCGCTCGAGCGCGACGGCGGAGGACCTTCCCGAGGCGAGCTTCGCGGGCCAGCTCGAGACCTACCTCAACATCGAGGGGGAGGAGGCGGTCCTCGCCGCGACGCGCCGCTGCTACGCCTCCCTCTTCACCGACCGGGCGATCAGCTACCGCAAGAACCACGGGTTCGACCACCTGAAGGTGGCGCTCTCGGTGGGGGTGCAGCGCATGGTCCGCTCCGACATCGCCTCCTCGGGGGTGATGTTCTCCATCGACACCGAGACCGGCTTTCCCCGCACGGTGCTCATCACCGGCGCCTTCGGCCTCGGCGAGCTGGTGGTGCAGGGGATCGTGGACCCGGACGAGTTCCAGGTCTTCAAGCCGCTCCTCGGCGAGGCCGACCTCAAGCCCATCGTGGAGAAGGTGAAGGGCGCCAAGCGCGAGAAAATGGTGTTCGCCGCGGCGGGCGCGGCCGAGCCCACCGTCACCGTCGACACCACGCCCGAGGAGCGGGCCGCCTTCACCCTGACGGACGAGGAGGTGATCGAGCTCGCCCGCTGGGCCACACGCATCGAGGAGCACTACGGGCTCCCCATGGACATGGAGTGGGCGAAGGACGGGGAGACGGGCGAGTTGTTCATCGTCCAGGCCCGGCCGGAGACCGTGCAGTCCCGGCGCGAGGCGGGGGAGCTCAAGACCTACGACGTGAAGGGCAAGGGCGAGCTCCTCGTCTCGGGCCTCGCCGTCGGCGACGCGGTGGGCACGGGCAGGGTCTGCCGGCTCGAGAGCGCGGAGGAGATCGACCGGTTCGAGCCGGGCGCCGTCCTCGTCACCGGCATGACGGACCCGGACTGGGTGCCCATCATGAAAAAGGCGGCGGCGATCGTGACGGATCACGGCGGGCGCACCAGCCACGCCGCCATCGTCTCCCGCGAACTGGGCCTGCCGGCGATCGTCGGCGCGGGCAACGCCACGCAGGTGCTGACCGACGGCACCGAGATCACCGTGAGCTGCGCGGAGGGCGACGAGGGGCGCGTCTACGCCGGCATCGCCGAGGTGTCGGTGGACGAGATCGACCTGTCGAGCATCCCCGCCACCCGCACCAAGGCGATGGTGAACCTCGCCAACCCGTCCGCCGCCTTCCGCTGGTGGCGCCTGCCGGCCGACGGGGTGGGCCTCGCGCGGATGGAGTTCATCATCTCCAACCACATCAAGGTCCACCCGATGGCCCTCGTGCGCGGCGAGATGGTCAAGGACGCGGCCGTGCGCGAGAAGATCGCGGAGATCACGGCGGGCTTTCCCTCGGGCGAGGCCTTCTTCGTAGAAACGCTCGCCCGCGGCATCGCGCGGATCGCGGCCGCCCACTACCCGAACCCGGTCGTGGTCCGCATGAGCGACTTCAAGACCAACGAGTACGCCGAGCTCCTCGGCGGCGCGGGCTTCGAGCCACGGGAAGAGAACCCGATGCTCGGCTGGCGCGGGGCCTCGCGCTACTATCACCCGGACTACCGGGACGGCTTCGCCCTCGAATGCCGGGCGATCCGCATGGCGCGCGAGGAGATCGGCCTGTCCAACGTCGTGATGATGATCCCGTTCTGCCGCACGCCCGAGGAGGCCGACAAGGTGCTCGCCGAGATGGCCCGCCACGGCCTCGAGCGCGGCAAGGCGGGCCTTCAGGTCTACGTGATGGCGGAGATCCCGTCCAACGTGGTGCTGGCGGAGGCGTTCGCCGCCCGCTTCGACGGCTTCTCCATCGGCTCGAACGACCTCACCCAGCTCGTCCTCGGCGTCGACCGGGACTCCGACACCCTCTCGGGCCTGTTCGACGAGCGCCACCCGGCGGTGAAGAAGACCATCGCCTCGCTGCTCGCGACGGCCCAGCGCACCGGCGCCCACACCGGCATCTGCGGACAGGCGCCGAGCGACCATCCCGAGTTCGCCCGCTTCCTCGTGGAGAACGGGATCGACGCGATCTCCGTCAGCCCCGACAGCTTCCTGCGCGTGAAGAACGAGATCGCGGCGGCGGAAGGACAAGCATAGGCGCGACCTGCGAAAACAAGTCTCGCGCCGGGCACGGGCCGCGTCAAGGCACGCTTCGCTTTTCACCTTGACCCGGCCCGCGCCCGGCGCGGTCCGGGTGGTGTCGGCTCCGCCGGAATGTCGCTCTCGTCCCACCACCGGAATGGGACCCGATTGTCGCGAACGCCGAAGGAAAACGCGAATGAAGATCGCCGTGTTCGAGGCCGAACCCGCGGATCGGGCGGCCTTCGACGACCTCGCGCGCCGCCACGAGGTCGTCTTCTTCCGCGAGCCGCTGACGGCCGCCAACGCCGAGACCGCGAAGGACGCGGACGTGGTGTCCGTGTTCGTCTACTCGCGCCTCGGGGCGGCCGTCATCGCGCGGCTGCCGGACCTCGAGCTCGTCGCGACCCGTTCCACCGGCATCGACCACGTGGACCTCGCCGCCGCCGCCGAGCGGGGGATCGCCGTCGCCAACGTGCCCACCTACGGCGAGCAGACCGTCGCCGAGCACGTCTTCGCGCTCCTGACGGCGATCAGCCACAACATCGTGGACGCCGTGAACCGCACGCGGCGGGGCGACTTCACCCAGGAGGGGCTCCAGGGCTTCGACCTCGAGGGGAAGACCCTCGGCCTCGTCGGCACCGGTCACATCGGCAAGCGCACCGCCCGCATCGGCCGCGGCTTCGGGATGGAGGTGATCGCCCACGACATCGCCCCCGACGAGGACGAGGCCGCCCGCTGGGGCTACGCCCACGTCCCCCTCGAGGAGCTCTACCGGCGGGCCGACGTCGTCTCCCTCCACGTGCCCGAGACGGAGGCGACCCGCCACATGGTGGACGACGACGCCTTCGCGGCCATGAAGGACGGCGTGGTCGTCATCAACACCGCCCGCGGCGGGGTGATGGACGTGCGGGCGCTCCTGCGCGCGCTCGCGAGCGGCAAGGTGCGGGCGGCGGGCCTCGACGTCCTGCCCGACGAGCCCACCGTCCGGGAGGAGGCGGAACTCCTGAGCCGCATGTTCCGCAAGGAGCACGACCTCGAGACGCTGCTCGCCGACCACGTGCTCCTGCGCCTCAGGAACGTGATCATCACGCCCCACTCGGGCTTCAACACCAAGGAGGCGGTGAACCGCATCCTGACGACGACGGTGGACAACATCGCCGCCCACGAGCGGGGCGAGGCGCGGAACCGCGTCGTCTGACCTCAGCCGCCCGCGAGAAAGGGGTTGCCCGCCCGCTCAACGCCGATGGTGGTGGCGGGGCCGTGGCCGGGCAGCACCGTCACGTGGTCGGGCAGGGTCAGCATCTTGTCCCGGATCGAGGCGATGAGGCGGGCGTGGTCGCCGTAGGGAAAGTCCGTGCGGCCGATGGAGCCCTGGAAGAGGGCGTCGCCCCCGATCACGAACGCGAGGTCCGCGGCGTAGAACAGGATATGGCCCGGAGTGTGGCCCGGGACCTCCCTGACCTCGAAGGCGATGTCGCCCACCGACACCGTCTCCCCCTCCTCGAGCCAGCGGTCGGGCTCCACCGCCTCGGCGTCCTCGATGCCGACGGTCATGCCCGAGCGCACCAGCGTCTCCAGCAGGAACCGGTCCGCCTCGTGGGGGCCGACGACGGGCACCGACAGGCGCTCGGCGAGCTTCGCCGCCCCGCCCGCGTGGTCGATGTGGCCGTGGGTGAGGAGGATCTGCCGGCAGGTGCCGCCCGTCTCCTTCAGCGCCGCCTCGATCCGCTCGACGTCGCCGCCCGGGTCAACCACCGCGGCCTCGCCGGTGCGCGCGCACACGAGGATGGAGGCGTTCTGCTGGAACGGGGTGACCGGGACCACCGTCACGGACAGGGGCTGGGCAGGGGTGTCGTCCTCGGTGGCCATCATCGTCTCCCTCTCGCGTTCGCGGCCTGCCATAGCGCGCCGGGTGTCGCCTTGCAAAAGGCGGCGGCGAAAGCGTGCGCCCTGTGACGGCAGTCACTTCGGCCGGGCGCTTTCCGTGGCCAGATCCGGGGTGTCGAAGGAAACCCGACAGACTGAGGAGAGACACGATGACGACCCGTTTCACCCGCTTCGCCCGCACCGCCTTCTCCGCCGTCGCCGCGCTCGCCCTCGTGGCCGGCCTCACCGCCGCCACCGTGGACGAGGCCGAGGCCGGCAAGCGCAACCGCGCCCTCGCCGCCGGCGCCGTGGGCCTTGCGGCCGGCGCCATCATCGGCAGCGCCCTCGCCGCCCAGCCGCGCCGGGTGATCATCTACGACCAGGCGCCGGTCTACCGCGGCCTCCAGCCCTGGACCCCGGCCTGGTACAGCTACTGCTCGGCGAAGTACCGCTCGTTCAACCCGCAGACGGGCCACTTCCTCGGCTACGACGGCCGCTACCACTTCTGCCGCTGACCGGCGGCACGCCCCCCTCCTCCCGCGGCAACTGGCGCGACCGGCGGATCCGTCGGCCGCGCCCTTTTTCGTGCCGGCCGACGCGTTCACGGACGATTCAGGCCGCGGCGGGCATCCTGTGCGCAACGGTGGGGCCCGTCCCCGCGTTGAACATGATCACGCCCGCGCCCCGGCGCATCCTCACCGGGAAGGGGCGGACGAAGCAGCTGGAGTGGAAGCCATGACGAGCCTCTTCCGTGCGCGCTGGCCCGCGCGCAAGGGCGTCGTCGCCCTCGTCGCCGTCTCCCTCGTCGCCGCGCCCCTGTCGGCGACGCCGTCCTCCGCGGGCACCCTCGCGGGGCCCGCCGTCGCGGGCGCGGCGCCGCTCGCCTCCACCGCCGAGGCGGGCGTCACGAAGGTGCGCAACAAGCGCCGCGTCTATCGGCGCGGCTACCGGCAGGGCTTCCGTCAGGGGTTCCGGAGCGGGCGCCACGCGCGGCCGTACCGGCCCTACCGCCCCTACCGGGGCCGGCCCTACTACCGGTACGACTACGGCGGCGCCGCGGTGGCGGCCGGCATCATCGGCCTCGCCGCGGGGGCGATCGCCGGGTCCGCCCTCGCCGCCCCGCCGAGCCGGCGCATCATCATCGAGGAGCCGCGGCAGGTGTACCCCGCGCCCTACACCGGCGAGTGGTACCGCCTGTGCGCCCAGAAGTACCGCTCCTTCCGGGCGAGCGACGGGACCTTCCTCGGCTACGACGGCCACCGGCACGTCTGCCGCATCCCCTGACCCGCGGTTCCGGCGGCGCCACCGGCCCGGTCGCCGCCGGAAACGGCCCCGTCGCCCCGCGGCGGCGGGGCCGTCGCCTGTGCCACGGGCCGGAGGGACGGGACGTGTCGCCACAGGCCCCGAGCCTCGTCTTCATCGGGCGCATCAGGACGCCCTTCGCCAACCGCAAGGCGTGCCCGCGCAACATCCGCGTGGGCGACGTGGAGGCGGTGGTGGAGGTGGACGAGGCCTACCGGGAGGGCCTCAGGGGCCTCGCCGGCATCAGCCACGTCTTTCTCCTCTACTGGCTGGACGGGGCCGAGCGCGACATCCTGACCGTCCGCCCGCCCGGCACGGACCGGGAGGCGGGCGTCTTCGCCACCCGGGCGCCGGTGCGGCCGAACCCGATCGGGCTCGCCGCCGTGCCTGTCCTGTCGCTTGCCGAGGATCACCTGCGGGTGCGCGGCGCCGACTGCGTGGACGGCACCCCCCTCCTCGACGTCAAGCCCTACCTGCCCTCCGTCGACGCGATCCCCGGGGCCGAGGCGGGTTGGCACGCCCGGCGCTGAAGGCACCGCCGATCCCTCACTCGCCCGCCTCGGTCCCTTCGAGGCGCGCGGCGAGACGCGGGCGATCCTCCCGCGCCGCGGCGGCCCGCGCATCCTCGGCGAGGTAGGCGGTGTGGGCGGGGATGGCGAAGCCGCTGCCGTGCCGCTCCACGATCTCCATGCAGCGCACGAGCAGATCCTGCTGGATCTTCAGGACCGGCCCCCACTCGGGCTCGGTGACGTAGGCGAAGATCTCCACCTCGAGCGCCCAGGTCGCAAGGGCCCGGAAGCGCACGCGGACCGTGTCCTCCACCACATCCGGGTGCGCCGCGAGCATCGCCTCGAGGTCGGCCATGATGGCGGCGAGCTGCTCCCGCGTGGTCTCGTAGCGCAGGCTCAGCGTCGGATTGAAGAGGTTCTGGTCCCGCCGGGTGAAGTTCACGATGCGCATCTGGGCGAACTCGGCGTTCTGCACGGTGATGAGCGTGCGGTCGAGGGCGCGGATCTTGGTGGAGCGCAGGCCGATGGTCTCCACCGTGCCGAGCATGTCGCCGAAGCGGCAGAAGTCGCCGGTCTTCACCGGGCGGTCGGCGTAAAGGATGATGCCGCCGATGAAGTTCTCCAGCGTCGGCCGGACGGCGAGGGCGATGGCGAGGCCGCCGACGCCGAGGCCGGCCACGATGCCGTAGACCGGGATGCCCACCCGGCTCGCCCCGTAGATGAGGATCGTGCCCGCGGTGATCATCCCGACGACGCGCACGGCGAGGCGCACGAGGCTCGCGTCCAGCGTCTGGGGACCGGCGCGGGGGGCGCTCGCGAACAGTTCGGCGACGAGGTTGAAGCCGAGGACGGCGAGCCACGCCGCGATGACCGTCTTGAGAAGCTCGGTAATGAACTCGATGTTCTCGAGGACGGCGCCGGTGACGTTGATGAAGTCGTCCGCCAACAGGCTGAAAATGAAGACTGTCGCGAGCATCGCGAGCGGCAGGATCAGCCGCGACAGCGCCCTCGCCCGCGGGTCGAGGGACATCGACCGCCGCCGGTCCCAACGGCGGAGCAGCCAGACGACGCCGAGGGACACGACGGTGAGAAGGACCAACGCGATCCACTGCCAGATCGCCTGGTCGAAATATTCAACCACCACCCAGTCCGGCAGGCTCAGGATGAAGAAATAGAAATCGAAGGGCGCGAGCGGGCCCGGCGCGACGGTGTAGGCGTGGAAGAAGTCGAGGCCGTAGGGGTCCGTGTCCGGCAGGCCCCGGACCTGGCGATAGAAGCTGGGGACCCGATCGACCGTCTCGGGCGAGAACAGGTACTGGAAGATGCCGGGCGCGGTTTCCGTGCGCACGAGGCGGATCTCCGTGCTGGGCACGGTCCAGACGGGCGGCGCCTCGCCGGCCGCGACGGCAGCCGGACCCGGAATGTCGGCGGCGTCCGGCAGCGGCAGGCGCTCCAGCACCTCCTCGAGCATGAGCGTGGTGACGATGCCGACGTTCCGCCGGGAGGCCGGCGGCACCTGCGACAGGTCGAGCGCCTTGACCGCCCGGAGCGTGGCCTGCCCCGCCTTCCAGCGAAGGGCGGTGGACTCCGGCGTATCGAGGAGCGTGCCGTCCGACCGGGCGATCTCGAGGGCCTCCAGGATCGCGCGGGCCGATTCCTGGGCGTTCGCGCGGAACGACAGCAACGTCTCCCGCGGCGAGCCGAGAGCCGGGGGCGCGAGGGCCGCCGCCGCCCGCTCCTCGACCGTGCCGTCCGCGTCGGCGCCCCCGTCCCCGGCGGCCCAGTGCTCGGCGAGCGGCGCCACCTCCGGGGGAAGCGCGTCCTCGGCGGCAGCGGGCCCGGCCGCCAGCGCCGCGGCCAGCGCAAGGAGCACGAGGAGGACGCGGAGCATCAGGCCGGACCGGCCGGCGGGGCGGAGCGGGTCGAGCGCCCTGACCCGGAATGCGAGCATCGTCTGTGGCCTCCGGTGATGCGGGCGTGCGCGGACGGGCTGCCCGCCCGCGCCGTGCCCGCGGGCGGTCAGGGGACGGGAAGGGGCACGCGCCTCCCGCCGATGTCCCCGCTGTTCCCGATGCGTCATTGCGTCCGGCCGATCAAGCACCTTCGCGGCCACCGGGCGCCCCTTGACGGGACCGCCCCGCCCGTGTGATAAAACCGTCAATTCTTCATACCGCCGGACGCGCCCGGCGGCCCGACCCGAGGCCGACCATGCCCTACCTGCGAACCCTGTTCGCCGCCCTCCTCGCCGCCGGCGCCGCGGCGGTCGCGGGCGATGCCCGCGCCCATTTCCAGGAGCTCGTCCCGGAGGCCGACGTCCTGCCGGAAGGCGGAGCGGTGACGGTGGAGCTCGCCTTCACCCACCCGATGGAGGGGGGGCCGGCCATGGAGATGGCCCGCCCGGCGCGCTTCGGCGTTCTCGCGGGCGGCGAGCGGACGGACCTCGTCGACGCCCTCGTCCCCCGCACGGTCGACGGCAGGCAGGCCTTTTCCGCCCGCCACGCCCTGCCGGAGCCGGGCGCCGCCGTCTTCTACGTGGAGCCCGCCCCCTACTTCGAGCCGGCGGAAGGCAAGTACATCGTCCACTACACCAAGGCCGTGGTGGATTCCTGGGCCTCGGGCGTGGGGTGGGACGCGATGGTCGGCTTCCCGGTCGAGATCGCGCCGCTGGTGCGTCCGACCGGCCTTTGGACCGGCAACCTCTTCCGCGGCCTCGTGCTGAAGGCCGGCGAGCCCGTTCCCTTCGCCGAGGTGGAGGTGGCGTTCCGCAACGACGGCTCCGTGGGCATCCCGAACGAGGCCTTCGTCACCCAGGTCATCAAGGCCGACGGCGACGGCGTCTTCTCCTACGCCATGCCGCGGGCGGGCTGGTGGGGCTTCGCCGCCCTCACCGAGGCGGACGACACCATGACGGCGCCCGACGGCCGCGAGGTTCCGGTGGAGGCGGGCGCCCTCATGTGGGTGCGGGCGACCGACATGCCGGCGGCCGACTGAGGGGGCGGGCGATGGCGCACATTCCGGACGGGATGCTGTCGGCCCCGGTGATCGCCGCGGGCTGGGCGGTGACGGCGGGGGGCGTGGCGCTGGGCCTCAAGGCCCTCGACGACGAGCGGCTCGTGCGGGCGGGCCTCGTGTCGGCGGCGTTCTTCGTCGCCTCGCTGATCGCGGTCCCCGTCGGGCCGACCAGCGTCCATCTCCTGTTCGGGGCGCTCGCAGGCCTCGTACTCGGATGGGCGGCGTTCCCCGCGATCCTCGTCGCCCTCATCCTGCAGGCGAGCCTGTTCGGGTTCGGCGGCCTTTTTTCCCTCGGCGTCAACGTCGCCAACATCGCGCTGCCGGGGGTGATCGCCGGGCTCGTCCTGCGCCCGCGCCTCGCCGGCCTGCCGGCGGGCGCGGCGGTGACGGCGGGCGCCCTCGCCGCGGCCGGCGCCACCGCCCTCACCGCCCTCGCCGTGACGGGCGCGCTCTTCTTTTCCATGCCCGCGCTCGCGCCGGTCCTGCCGGTGATGGCGGCGGGCTGGCTGCCGCTGATGGCGGCGGAGGCCGCGGTCACGGGCTTTGCCCTCGCCTTTCTCCTGAAGGTGCGGCCCGACCTCGTCCTCGCCCCGGCGATGGGGCCGGCGGCCCCGTGACCCGCGGCGCCCTCGTCCTCGCCCTCGCCGTCCTCCTCCTCGCCCTCGCGGCGCCGCGGCCGGCCGAGGCCCACCGGCTGAAGGTGTTCGCCACCGTCGAGGACGGGCGCGTGTCGGGCTACGGCTTCTTCGTCGGCGGCGGGCGGCCCGCGGGGGCGCGCGTCGTGGCGCGGGACGGCACGGGCCGCGTCCTCTTCGAGGGGACCACCGACGGGGACGGCGCCTTCGCGTTCCGCCCCGAAGGCGTCGCCGGGGACCTCACCATCACGCTCACCGTCGGCGACGGGCACGGGGCGTCCACCACCATCGCGGCCGCGCGGCTCGGCGCGGCCCCCGCCCCCGCCCCCGCGCCCGCGCCGCAGCCGGCAGGCGAGGACCCGGGCGAAGCGGCCGCGCCCGCCGATCCTGAAGCCCTCCGCGCCCTGATAGAGGAGAGCGTCGCCGCCGCCGTCTCCCGCGAGATGCGCCCGCTCCTCGAAGCCTACGCCGAGGCCGAGGCGCGGGTGCGGTTCAACGACGTGGTGGGCGGGGTCGGCATGATCGTGGGCCTTGCGGGCGTCGCCCTTTGGGCCCGCTCCCGCCTCCGCCCTTGACAGGACCCCGCCGCGGGCGAGCTATGCGAGCGCTGCCGCCGCGCCGCGCCGATCCCACATGGAGCGGGACGGCGGCCGGCCGCCGTCCGAGACAGGGAGCCGCCCGTTGAAGTCCGCCGTCGTCGTCTTTCCGGGGTCCAACCGCGAGCGGGACGCCATGCGCGCCCTCGAACTCGCCTCGGGCCGCGCGCCCGCCGCCGTCTGGCACGCCGAGACGGCGTTGCCGGCGGGGACCGACCTCGTCGTCCTTCCCGGCGGCTTCTCCTACGGGGACTACCTGCGCTCGGGCGCCATCGCCGCCCGCTCGCCCGTGATGGGGGCGGTCGCCGACCACGCGCGCCGCGGCGGCCTCGTCCTCGGCATCTGCAACGGCTTCCAGATCCTCACCGAGGCGCGGCTCCTGCCCGGCGCGCTCATGCGCAACCGCGGGCTCACCTTCGTGTGCCGCACCGTGCGCCTGTCGGTGGAGCGCGCCGACACCCGCTTCACCGGCGCCTTCGGCAACGTGCGCACCTTCGACTGCCCCGTCGCCCACCACGACGGCAATTATTTCGCCGACGCCGACACCCTCGACCGCCTCGAGGGCGAGGGCCGCGTCCTCTTCCGCTACGCGGGCGGCACCAACCCCAACGGCTCGGTCCGAGACATCGCGGGCATCCTGTCGGCGGGCGGCAACGTCCTCGGCATGATGCCGCACCCGGAGAACGCGGTGGAGCCCCACCACGGGGGCACGGACGGCGCCCTCCTCTTCCGCAGCCTCGCCGAGGGGCTCGTCGCGGCCTAGGGAAGGACGCGGACGTCGACCGGCGTCGGGTCGAAGCCGTTGGCCGGGTTGTTGATCTGCGGGCAGGCCGACAACAAGACGATGACGTCGCGCTCGGCGCGCAGCTCCACGGTGCTGCCCGCCCGGGACAGCCCGTCCGCGATGGCGAGCCGCCCGCCCGCCTCCACCGGCACGTTCATGAAGAAGTTGACGTTGGGGACGAGGTCGCGCGCCGTGAGGCCCCAGCGCGCCCCCTCGGCCAGAAAGTTCTGCCGGCACGCGGGCAGGGCCGCCGCCTCCTCGCCGAAGCGCACGGCGTTGCTCGCCTTCGAGCAGCAGCCCGCCACCGTGTCGTGCCGGCCCGTGTCGTCGGCGACGATGGTGAGCATCGCCCGTCCCTCGTTGGACAGGAGGCGCGAGCCGAGGCCGAGAAAGGGCCGGCGCCCGGCGGCCACGGTCTCGGCGGCGCCGTAGCGCTCGGCCGGGTCGTCGGCGGCGTAGAAGAGGGCGTCCACCGCCTGCTGGCCCGCGACGTCCACGATGACGAGCCGCTCTCCCGCCCGGACGACGGCGGACCATGGGCCGAGGGCGGGAATGCGGACGTCGATCCGTGCCGTCACGGGTCCCGCCTTTCGGTGCGGGCGAAGGCGCGGGCGACGGCGGAGGAGGCGGTGCGGGCGAGGTCGTCCCGGCCCGGCGGCGGCGCGGCGTGGCGCACGAGGGTGAGGGGCCCGCTCCGCCCGGGCCCGAGCGGATGGGGCACGTTGGCCAGGGCGACGAGGAGCGCCGTCTCGGCCCGGAGGTCGAGCACGGTCCCGGCCGGGTCCGCCGCCCCGTCCCAGGCGAACGCGCCGTCCGGCCCCGCCTCCACCGGCGCGAACAGGAAGACGGCCGGGCCGAGGTCCCGCCGGTCGAGGCCGAGGGCCGCCGCCGCCTCGAGGAGCCGCTCCCGGGCGGTGGGCCGGCCCGGGCGAGGCGCGGCGAGGCCGGCGGCGAGGCAGTCGTTCCGGCCGAAGCCGTCGAATGAAACGGAGGCGAGCACCCGCCCCTCCGCCGACATCAGGACGCGGCCGGTGGAGATGGCCGCCGTCCACTGCACCTTCACCGTGTCGGCGGGGTCGAGCCGCTCGGCCGGATCGTCCGCGTTCCACAGGCAAAGGGCGATGCCGTCCGATCCCCCGTTCACGAGCCGCAGCCCCTCCCCCGGTGCGAGGCGCCCGTGCCACGCCCCGTCCGCGGGAACCGCCTCGCGGGCGAGGACCGCCCCGTCGGCAAGCGGCGGCGGCGCGGGCGGGCGGGCCGCGAGGCGCGCGGCGAAGCCCTCGGCCTCGACGGCCGAGGCGGCGGCCGCCCGCGCGTGGCGCGCCCGCGCAGCAGCCAGGGTCTCGGCGTCGAAGGCCCCGCTCACCGGCCGCTCCCGGCGGGGCGCGGGGCTTGCATCGACCGGATCCATCCGCCCGGAGTAAGCCCATGCCAGACGTTCCGTGCCGCCACGACCGCTCCTTTCCGCTCGTTCCGGAGCGCACGGCGCTCCTCGTCATCGACATGCAGCGGGACTTCATCGACCCTGAAGGCGCCGCCGCCCTGGCTGGTGCGGACACCGCCCCGCTCGCGGCGATCGTGCCGGCGGTGGCGCGCCTTCTCGCCGCCGCCCGCGCAGCCGGCCTTCTCGTCGTCCACACCCGCGAGGGGCACCGGCCGGACCTGTCGGACCTGACGGACGCCAAGCGCGAGCAGTACGCCGCCTCCGGCATTCCCGTCGGCGCGCCCGGCCCCCTCGGCCGCCGCTTCGTCCGCGGCGAGGACGGCAACGCCATCGTGGCCGCCCTCGCCCCCGCGCCGGGCGAGGCGGTGATCGACAAGCCGGGCTTTTCCGCCTTCCATCACACGGACCTCCACGAACGCCTCGTCGCGCGGGGGATCGACCGGCTGATCCTCACCGGCGTCACCGCCCAGTGCTGCGTCCACTCCACCCTGCGCGCGGCGGTCGACCACGGCTACCGCTGCCTCACCGCGGAGGACGGCATCGCCGCCTTCGAGCCCGCCCTCCACGCCGCCACGCTCGCCATGATCGCGAGCGAGGGGCACCTGTTCGGCTGGATCGCCGGGGTGGACGCCATCGCCGCCGCCCTCGCGCCCGGTCACTGAAGCCCGCTCACGGCCATGGCCCCGCCGAGGGCGAGGGCGATGCCGCCCCACTGCCGCCCGCCGATCCGCTCGGACAGGACGAGGCGGCCGAGGAGCACCGTCACCACCCCGAAGGACGAGGACACCACGATGGCAAGGGCGCTGTCGGACCGGTCGATCACGGTGAAGAAGACGAGGTTCGCGAACCCGTCGAGGAGGCCCATGGCCACCACCACCGGCACGAGCCGGCCCCGCGGCACCACCGGAAAGCCCCGGGCGAGGGCCGCCGCGAGGACGAGGACCACCGCCCCCGTCGCCCGGGCGAGGGCGAGGGCGCCGAGCTCGCTCGACCGGGCGATGGCCGGCTCGGCGACGTAGAGGGAGGCGATGAAGAAGGCGCCCGCCGCGCCCGCGAGAAGGGCCACCAGCGCCCGCGGCGCACCGGCAGCGCCCCCCTCCCCCGTCACCGCCCCGTAGCGGGCGACGACCACCGCCCCCGTCAACGTGGCCGCGACGGCGAGCGCCATGGGCACCGTCATGGACAGGCCGAGGGCGAAGGTGGCGTAAAGGACCGACCAGACCGGATAGGCGGCGGCGATCGGGATCACGAAGGCGAGCTGGCCGAGGAAGATCGCGAGGTAGAAGCACAGGATCCCGAGCCCGCCGAGGACGCCCGAGACGAAGGCGAAGGCGAGCGCCGTGGCGCCTTCCGGAAACGGGCCGCCCGTCCACAGGGCCGCCGCGGCCGAGGCGAGGGCGCCGACGGCGAACATGCCCGCCCCGGTGAGGAACGGGCCGAGGCCGCGGGTGGCGAAGCGGGCGAGGAAATCCGTGAGGCCGAGGGAGAGGGCGGCCGCCGCTCCGACGAGGGCGACCGGCGGCTCGCCCGTCACCGGGGCGCCGTCACGGCAACACCTCCACGTGGGCCTCGACCGGCGTGCAGGCCGCCCCGTTGATGGGGATGATGTCCTGTGGGCAGGCGGAGAAGGCGACGACGACGTCCATCGTCGCCTCGAAGGTCACCGCGTCTCCCGGACGGGAGGCCGGCGGCTCCCAGGCGATCGCCCCGTCCGTCGCCACGGGAATGTTCATGAACAGGTTGAAGGGCGAGGGAATCTCGTGGGCGGCGATGCCGATGGCGGCGAGCGCCATGACGAGGTTGTCGGTGCAGTTGTCGTGGTAGCCTTCGACGCCGAGGCCGCGGAAGCGGTGCACGTCGCAGGCCGCGATCAGCGTGTCGTGGACGCCGGGCGATGTGTCCTCCACGAACAGGAGGATCGGGCGGCGCCGGTTGGAGACGATCTCCGCCGGCGCCCTCGGGAAGATGGAGCCGATGTGGGCGCGCAGGTGCTCCATGGACATGAACTCGCCCGGGTCCTCCGCCGAGAAGGCCCAGAAGTCGACGACCTGGGTGCCGTGGGTGTTGATGACGCGCAGGCGCTCGCCCGCGGCGAGGCGCAGCGCGAGGCCCTGCCGCGCGGGAATCGCGTAGCGCCGGTCCTTCTGCGGGCGCCCGTCCGGTTCGACGGCGTTGTCGAGGGTGGCGTTGCCGGTGGCGGCGAGGTCCTCCCGGGACGGGAGGGCGGGGGCGGTGCGCGCGTCCATGGCGGTCTCCTTCAGCTCTGGACGGCGCCGCGGTCCACGTTGACCGCCTGGCCGGTGAGGTTGCGGGCGAACGGGCTCGCGAGGAAGAGGTAGAGGTCGGCGACGTCGGCGGGCGTCATGAGGCCGGGGATGTCCTGGGCCCCCTCGATCTCGGCGAGGAGGTCGGCTTCGGCCATGCCGCGCCGGCCGGCCATGGTGGCGAGGGTGGCGAGCGCGGGTCCCGTCTCCACCCAGCCCGGGCAGACGGCGTTGACGCGGATCTTCCGGGGCCCGAGCTCGCGCGCCGCCGCCCGGGTGAAGCCGATGACGGCGTGCTTGGAGGCGGCGTAGGCGGCATACCCCGCGGGCGCGAGCCGGCCCCAGACGGAGGCGGTGTTCACGATGGCCGCCCCCTCCCCCATCGCCGGCAGGGCCGCGGCGGTGACGTGGAACATCCCGGTGACGTTGACCGCCATGGTCCGCGCGAAGACGGCGGGGGCGTCCGGGTCGTCGAGGCGCGTCTCCCGCTCCATGCCCGCGTTGTTGACGAGGACGTCGATCCGTCCCGATCCGGCGAGGGCGCCTTGCACGGCCGCCTCGTCTGCGACGTCGGCGAGGAGCGCCGAGACGGCGCCCGGAAAGCGGGCGGCCAGCGTCTCTGCGGCGGCGTGGACCTCGTCCGTCTCGGCGAGGAGCGTGACGCGGGCGCCCGCCTCGACGAAGCGCGTGGCGACGCCGAGGCCGATCCCCCGGCTCGCCCCGGTGACGAGCACGGAGCGGCCGGCGAGCCCGAACGCGGTTGGATCGGCCATGTCCTTCTCCCTTCCCGAGGCGACGCACCGCGGAAAGCCAAGCAATCCCCACGCCATCCGCGACGGCGTGACCCGCGCGCGGCCCGGTTGTTGACCCTTCGCCTCAAACCGACTAGCCAGCCGGGAGCGGCCGCCGCGGCCTGCCCGTGCCCGTAGCTCAGCTGGTAGAGCATTCGACTTTTAATCGAACGGTCCTCGGTTCGAATCCGAGCGGGCACACCACCCTGCCGTCCCGCCCTGCGGGAGGGCCAAGCCCCTGTGCGGGAAGACCCCGCCGCCTGCGGGACGGGTCAGAACTCGATGCCCTTCTGCGGCTTCACGCCGGAGCGGAAGGGGTGCTTCACCATCGTCATCTCGGTGACGAGGTCGGCCGCCTCGATGAGGGCGTCCTTCGCGTTGCGGCCCGTCACCACCACGTGGACGTGGGAGGGCCGCTCGTTCACCAGGAAATCGACAACCTCCTCCACCGGCAGGTAGTCGTAGCGCAGGACGATGTTGAGCTCGTCGAGGAGGACGAGGGCGTGCTCGCCGCTCGCGATCATCTCCTGCGCCGTCTCCCAGGCGGCGCGGGCGGCGGCGATGTCGCGCTGGCGGTCCTGGGTCTCCCAGGTGAAGCCCTCGCCCATGCGGCGGATGGTGACGAGGTCGGAAAAGCGCTCGAGCGCCATCCGCTCCCCGGTCTCGATCCGCCCCTTCACGAACTGGACGATGGCGACCGGCAGGCCGTGGCCGAGGGTGCGCATCGCAAGCCCGAAGGCGGCCGTGGATTTCCCCTTGCCCTTGCCGGTGTGGACGATGAGGAGGCCCTTCTCGATCGTCTTCGTGGCGAGGATCCGGTCGCGCACCTCCTTCTTCCTGCGCATCTTCTCGGCGTGGCGCGCGTCGAGGTCCGTCTCGTTCGCGCCGTCCGGCTCGCCCGTCATGGCGTTTCCTCCCCTTGCCACCGCCCCTCGGCGAGGGCGGCGAGATCACCATAGGCGCTGTTGGAGGCGGGCCGCCACAGCCCCCGGTCGATCGCCTCGGCGAGGCGGGCAGCGATCTCGGCGAGGGCGGCGGGGTTGGCCTCCGCGATGAAGCCGCGCACGGTCTCGTCGGCGACGTAGGCGGCGTGGAGCTGGTCGAAGTGGTGGTCCGAGACCGCGTTCGTGGTGGCGGCGAAGGCGAACAGGTAGTCCACCGTCGCCGCCATCTCGAAGGCGCCCTTGTAGCCGTGGCGCATCTGTCCGGCGATCCACTTCGGGTTCGCCGCCCGCCCGCGCACGACGCGGCCGATCTCCTCGGCGAGCGTGCGGGCCACGGGCCGCTCGGGCCGGCTCGTGTCCACGTGGACCGAGACGGGCGCGCGGCCCGACAGCGCCTCCACGGCCGCCGCCATGCCGCCCTCGAACTGGTAGTAGTCGTCCGAATCGAGGAGGTCGTGCTCCCGGTTGTCCTGGGCCTGGACCACCGCGTCGGCCGCGGACAGGCGCCGGCGGAAACCCGCGTGGGCGCCCTTCCCCTCGAGGCCCGCCCCGTAGGCGTAGCCGCCCCAGCCGACGAACGCCTCCGCGAGGTCGGCCCGGCTGTCCCACGCGGAGGAATCGACGAGGGCCTGGAGCCCCGCCCCATAGGCCCCCGGCATCGAGCCGTAGACCCGGACGGTCGCCTCGCGCGTCGCCTCCGCATCGGAGCGCCCGGCGGCGCGGGCGCTCGCCGCCTCCGCGGCGACGCGGGCGGCGATGGGGTTCTGGTCGGCCGGCTCGTCGAGGGCGGCGACGGCGCGCACGGCGCTGTCGAACAGGTCGATCTGCCCGGGGAAGGCGTCGCGGAAGAAGCCGGAGACGCGCAAGGTGACGTCCACCCGCGGGCGGCCGAGGACGGACGGGGCGAGGATCTCGAAGCCGGTGACGCGGCCCGACGCCCCCTCCCACACCGGCTTCGCGCCGATGAGGGCGAGGGCCTGGGCGATGTCGTCCCCGCCCGTGCGCATGTTGGCCGTGCCCCACAGGGTGAAGGCGACGGCCCGCGGCCAGTCCCCCGTCTCCATCACGATCCGGTCGACGAGGGCGGCGGCCGCCTTCCAGCCGATGCGGAAGGCGGCCTCGGTCGGCACCGCGCGGGTATCCACCGAGTAGAAATTGCCGCCCGTCGGCAGGACGTCCGGCCGCCCCCGCGTCGGCGCGCCGGCGGGAACGGGCGGCACGAAGCGCCCGTCGAGGGCGGCGAGCACGCCCGCGATCTCCCGCGGCCCCGAGGCATCGAGGGCGCGCGCGGGCCCCGACGCGAGGTCGGCGAGGACCGCCGCCACACCCTCCCACGCCGGGTCCGGTCGCGCTTCCCCCGCGATCAGCCGCGCGGCGAAATCCTCGATCCGCTCCACCGTGTCGCCCGCGGTGCGCCACGGCCCCTCCCCGAGCGGCGCGAGGACGGCGGGGCATGGTCCTTCGTGCCGGGCGGCGGGCTCGGACAGGAGCGTCTCGAAGGGCGGCAGGCCGAGGGCGCGCGCGATGGCGGCCTGGAGCGCGCCCTTGCCGGAACCGGCGCCGCGGGGAAGGCGCGCGATGGCGGCGATCAGGTCCGTGCGCTGCCGGCCCGCGGGCGAGGTCCCGAGGACGTGGAGGCCGTCGCGGATCTGCAGCTCCTTGAGATCGCACAGGTGGGCGTCGAGGACGGCGAGCGCCCCGTCGGGATCGGCGGAAAAGTCCGCGCCCACGTCCCGGTCGAAGCCGTGGCGGCGGGCGAGGTCCACGATGTCGCGCTTCAGGAGGTCGGCGCGGCGGGGGTCGAGGCCGTCGGCGTGGGCGAACTCGTCGAGCAGGCGCTCGAGCTCGGCCGCCGCCCCGTGGCTTTCCGCCCGCGTCATGGGCGGGGTCAGGTGGTCGACGATCACCGCGCTCGTCCGGCGCTTGGCCTGGGAGCCCTCGCCCGGGTCGTTGACGATGAAGGGGTACACGTTGGGGAGCGCGCCCAGCGCGATCTCCGGCCAGCATTCGTCCGAGAGCGCCAGCGCCTTGCCCGGCAGCCACTCGAGGTTCCCGTGCTTGCCCACGTGGACGACGGCGTGGGCGCCGAACGCCTCCCGGAGCCACAGGTGGAAGGCGAGGTAGGCGTGGGGCGGCAGGAGGGCCGGGTCGTGGTAGCTCGCCTTCGGGTCGCGCTCGTAGCCCCGCGTCGGCTGGATGGCGACGGCGACGTTGCCGAACACGTGGACGGCGAGATGGAATCGCGCGCCGTCGCAGAACGGGTCGTCCTCCGGCGGGCCCCAGGCGGAAAGGAGCGCCGCCCGCGGCCCGTCCGGCAGACGCTCAAGGAAGGCCCGGTAGTCCTCGAGGGGCAGGGCGACGCCGGTGGAGCCGACCCGCCCGTCCCGCGCATTGGTCTGGCTCGCCAGGAGGCGCGCCATCAGGGCCGCGCCCGTCTGCGGCGCCCCGTCCACGCGGTAGCCCGCGCCGGCGAGCGCGGACAGGATCGCCGCCGCGGAGGCGGGGGTGTCGAGGCCGACGCCGTTGGCGATCCGCCCGTCCCGGCCGGGGTAGTTGGCGAGCACCAGCGCCACGCGGCGGCCGTCCGCGGGGGTGCGGGCGAGCCGGGCCCAGGCGGCGGCGAGATCGGCGGCGAAGCGGGCCCGGCCCCGGTCCGGCACGAAGGCGACCGGGCGGCTGCCGGTGGCGGGGTCGAGCCGCGCCCGCTCCTTGAAGGCGACCGCGCGGGCGAGCACGCGCCCGTCGAGCTCGGTCGTCACCACGTTCATGGCAAGGTCGCGGACCGACAGGCCCCGCTTGCCGTCCGCCCAGGCGGCCCGCTCCATGCTCGACTGGACGATCTGCAGGACCGGCCGGCCCGGCGCGTCGAGGACGGTGCCGTCCGCCCCGCCGCGGGCGGAAAAGGCGAGGGTCGTCAGCACCACGTCGGGCGCCACCTCCTCGAGGAGCCCGGCGAGGATCGCCGCCGCCGCCTCCTCCTTCAGGCTCGACACGAACGCCGGCAGGACATCGAGCCCGGCGGCCTCCAGCGCTTCGACGAGGGCGTCCACTCCGCCCGTCAGCCCGTCCATCAGGTGGGAGCGGTAGAAGACGAGGGCCGCCCGCGGCGCGCCCGGCCGCCAGCCCGCGCGCACCTCCTCGAGGGTCGCCGCGCCCCGCCCGGGCCGGTAGGCGCCCGCCAGCGGCACCGGGCGCGGCGGCGGCGGGGCCTCGCGGTCGCCGAGAAGGTGGGCGAGGTGGGCGAGCGCGGCGACGCGGTTGTCCGGCCCGCCCTCCCGGCAGTAGGCGAAGAAGCGTTCCGCGGCGCGCCCGGCGATGGAGCCGCGGGCGGCGAGCGCCGGGTCGAAGTGCCGGTCGCCGGGGACGACGAGGAGGTCCGGCCCGCCCGCCGCCGCCAGTGCCGCGAGCCGCTCCACCCCGTAGGGCCAGTAGCCCTCCCCTCCGATGAGGCGGACCGCCACGAGGCGGGCGTGGCGGAAGGTGCGCTCAACCGCGAGGTCGAGCGTCATGGGGTGGGCGAGGTCGCCGACGCTCGCAAGCCGCACGTCGGGGAGCGACAGCCCCCGTTCGCCCGCGATGCGGACGGCATCGGCAAAGGCGGACACCTCGGAGTCGGCGCCCGCCAGGATCACGATGGGCGCGGGCGCGAGCGCGAGGTCGACCGCCTCCGTCCCGTCGTCGACGGGCCGCGCGTCGGGCGCGAGAAGGTGCATGCCGCTTTCTCAGGCCAGCGTCCCGGCGGCGAGGACGAGGCGCTCGACGCAGGCGGGCTCCACCGGCGCGAGGCCGATGACGACGAGCCCCGTCGCCGCCGTGCCCGGCCGGCCGTACCAGGTCTCGAGGCGCGGGCCCACCGCCTGGACCATGAGGGGCGCCGCCTTGCCGGCGACCGCGACGGAGCCCTTGACCCTCAGGATGCCGGCGACGGTGAGGATGCGTTCCACGGCCGCCCGTGCGTCCTCGGCCGTGTCGAACGGCGCCGGCGCCAGGACGCAGGAGGCGAAGTCGTCGTGCTCGTGGGGCTCCTCCTCGTCGTGGTGGCCGCGGCGGGTGGCGAGGTCCTCCTCCGCCGCCGCGCCGATCCCGAGGAGGACGGCGGGCGGCAGGCCCTCGCCCGCGGTGTGGACGACGGCGACGCCCGCCCGCGCCTCGGCGCGCACGATGGTCTCCACCCGCTCGACCTCGGCCGTGCTCGCAAGGTCGCACTTGGTGAGGACCACCATGTCGGCGGCCGACAGCTGGTCGTGGAACAGCTCTTCCAGGGGGCTGTCGTGGTCGAGGCTCTCGTCGGCGGCGCGCTGGCGGGCGACGGCCGCCGGGTCGGGCGCGAAAAGGCCGTCGGCCGTCGCCCGCGTGTCCACCACGGCGACGACCCCGTCCACGGTCGTGCGTGTGCGGACGGCCGGCCATGCGAAGGCGGCGATCAGCGGCTGCGGCAGGGCGAGGCCGGACGTCTCGATCACGATGTGGTCGGGCGGCGCGTTCCGATCGAGCAGGCGCTCCATGGCGGGCAGGAAGTCGTCCGCAACCGTGCAGCACAGGCAGCCGTTGGTCAGCTCGATCACGTCGTCCTCGGCGCAGGCCGGGTCGAGGCACCCCGACAAGAGGCCGCCGTCGAAGCCCATGTCGCCGAACTCGTTGACGACGAGGGCGATGCGCTTTCCGTCCGCCCGCTCCAGCAGGCGACGGATGAGCGTGGTCTTGCCCGCGCCGAGAAAGCCCGTGACCACCGTCACCGGGATCCGGCCGCCGGCCGCGCCCGCGCCGCCGCTCCCGGTGCCTGTCGAAATCGCATCCATGGCGCCCTCCATCTCCTCGCTCCCGGGGGAAGAGGCGGAGGGCTGGCGGGACGGCCCGCCAGGCCGCGCGCGAGGGGGCGCGGCAGACCCGCAAGCCCGCCGCCCCGACCGCGTCGCCCTTCCCCGGCTCACCCCGGCCGGGTGGCGCCCGCCGATCGGGCGGGGCGCCGCTCGTCGTCGGCAGGTCTCCTGGCTTCGGGTCCACGCGCGCACCCGCCTTCCCGGTTCCCCAGTGGCGTCGTGGATGCGCGCTCGCCGTCACAGTTGCGGGGGCAGCTCCGGCATCTCACCGGATTCCCTTTTCATCCCCTGCGGGAGCCGACGGCCGGACTGTGCGCAGCCGAGGCGCCCGCGTCAAGCGGGGCGCGGCAGCGGCTGCACCGGATCGCCGGGCACCTTGCCGGCGGCCCGCACGGCGATCCGTCCACCCTCGGCGCGCCCCGTGCCGCCATCGGGCGCGCCGGGCCGAGGCGCGCGCCTGCGCCCCATCCCGGGGGCATGTCGCCGGTGCCCGCCCTGGGGTGGTGGAGCGGCGAGGAGCGGCGGCTCCTCGCGCCGTTCGCGCAGCGGTCGCAACGGCGCCGGGGACCCCCGTCCGCCCGGATGGCGCGGCAGCTGCCGGCCGGCGTCGCGCGGAACGGGCGTTCCGCCCCGTTCCCGCACAGCCCCGTCGACCCGTTCTCCTCAGGCTGCGGAAAGCGCCCGCGCCCGGACCCGCGCGTCGCCCGTCGCCGGCGTTCGGGCTCGTCACGCCGATCGCGACCGGCGGCCGCGGTCGCCCGAGGGCCGGATCGGGGACGTCGTGCATCGGCTCGACCTGCCGGGCGGGAACGGGGAAGTCGGTGCCGGCAAACGGGTCGTCGGGGGTGTGCGGGCCCCGTCGGGCGCCGGCGCCGCCGCTGTCGGCACCGACTCCCGCGGCGGGATCGTCCCCTGCACATGGTCGGCCACCGATCACGCGATGGCCAGCCGCCCGCGCGGAAGCGGGCACGACGTCCGCGACGCCGAGGCCTGCGCCGCCGACGTCGAGGGCCCGCGGACCTTCACCGTCGAGAAGACCGAGCGCGGCTCCGCGGCACCTGGTGCGGCGCCCGGCATCGTTGCCACCGGCGCCGCTTCCCGGTGACCCGCTCATGGTCGGGCGGAGCGGCTCCGGTTCCCTCGTGCGGATCGGGATGGTTCCCGGAGACGAAAGAGGGGGCGCGGATCGGTGATCCACGGCTCGCCGTCTGCGCGACAGCCGAGACGCCGCCGCGTCCCCGCCGGCCCCGACATCCACATCGTGATGGACAACTATGCCACCCGCTGGCACGTCCACTTCACGCCGACGGGGCGTCCTTGCTGCACCGGGTCGCGCCCGTCTTCGCCGAGATCACCGAGCGGCGGATCCGCCGCGGCGTCCACACCCGCGTCCGGCAGCTGGCGGAGACCATCGAAAAGCGGATGGTCCCCGAAGTCCGTGCAGTGCGCTCCGCGTCATCCGCGAGGGTGCAAAGGACGGAGCGAGTGGCCGGGAAGCGGAAACGGGACGGCGCGTCGTTCAAGGCGCCCGTGGCGCTGGAGGCGCTCCGCGGCGAGGCGACGATCGCCGAGCGCGTGGTGAAGCACGGGGTGCACCAGACGCCGATCAACGCGTGGAAACGGCAGGCCATCGAGGGGACCGTCGAGGTGTTCTCGGGCAAGGCGGAGGCGGTCGCCGCCGAGCGTGGAGGTGAGCTCGATGCCCCTCGGTCAACGGCGCCTCCCCGCCCTCAGGGCGTGCGCTGGGGCGGGCCGAGGTCGGCGGCCGTCGGCCCCTTCACGAGCGCTTCGCCCTCGAGCACCACGGTGTCCTCGACCCGGCACGTGCAGTCGAGCTTCGCGAGAAGCTGCACGCGAAGATCGGCCAGCCCGTGGTGGAGCGGGATGTTTGGCGAAGGCCTCCGGACGATCAGTGTCGCCCGGAGGCGAGAGATGGTGGAGCCGGCCCACCCGACGCTGTCGGTGATCCGGCGGTGCGCGCTGGTGGGGATCGGCCGATCGAGGTTTTGAGCGCCGTCGAAGGGCGAGAGCCCGCGGAACCTTGCCCTCATGGGGGTGATCGACGCGCAGTTTCGCGAGACGCCGTGGTACGGGAGCCGGCGGATGGCGCGGCATCTGCAGCGCCAGGGTCATGTCGTCGGGCGCAAGAGGGTCCGTCGGCTGGTGGCGAGGGCGGGGCTCCCGGGCGTCTACCGTAAGCCACGGGGACGACGGTGCCCCATCCCGAGCACAGGACATGGCCGTATCCGTTGAGGAACGTGGTGATCGACCGTCCCGGCCAGGTCTGGTGCGCGGACATCACGGTCATCCCTCTGCGGCGAGGCTTTCTCTCACTCGTCGCCATCATGGACCGGGCGAGCCGGCGCGTTCTGTCATGGTGTCGGCGCTGGAGGACGCGATGGCGCGCCACGGTCGGCCGGAGATCCTCGACACCGACCAGGGCAGCCAGTTCACCGGTCCGCTGTTCACCGACGTCCTCCGCGAGGCCGGCGTGAAGATCTCGATGGACGGCAAGGGGCGGTGGATGGGCAACGTGTTCATCGAGCGCCTCTGGCGGTCGCTGAAGGTCGCGTACGTGTCCCTCCACGCCTTCGAGACCGGCTCCGCGGCACGGGCTGGCATCGGACGGTGGATGCCCGACTGCGACGCCGAGCGGCCCCATTCGGCTCTCGGCGGACGAACGCCCCTCGAAGCCCATGCCGGGGACGGGGGGCCGGATGAGGGCGCAACGGAAACAGGATCAGGCGTCGCCGAGCCGCCGGACCGTCCGGGAAAAGGGCACCACCTCTCGTTGGGCCGGTGCCCGAGATCACCGCGCCGCGACAGCCAGCCCTCCACGTCCCGGAGCCGCGGATGGCCGCGCATCGCTTGCCCTCCACCAACCGTCGTCGAGGCAGTCCGGATCGCTAAGGCTTTCTCGAGGCGTTCAGCTGCCAACTCCTTGCCAACCGGGCGGGCCAAAGGCCTTGAACGTGATCCCGTGCCGGGCGAAGAGAGGTGGTGCCCTTTTCCCGGACAGTCTGGCGGCTCGGCTACGCTTGACC
>CAZJNX010000038.1:0-25913 GCA_964547415.1 uncultured Hyphomicrobiales bacterium | reverse complement strand
GGCGACGCGCTGCTGCTGGCCGCCCGTAAGCTGGGCGGGGCGGCGGACGGCCATCTGCGGCAGCTCGACCATCGAGAGCGCCCGGGCCACGCGGCTTTCGATCTCCGCCTTGCCCATCCCGCGCACCTTGAGCGGGAAGGCGAGGTTCTCCCCCACGGTCATGTGCGGGAACAGGGCGTAGTTCTGGAACACCATGCCGATGCCGCGCTTGTGCGGCGGAATGTTGTTGATCGGCTGCCCGTCCAGGTAGATCTCGCCGTGGGTCGCCGGCTCGAAGCCCGCCAGCATCATCAGGCAGGTCGTCTTGCCCGAGCCGGACGGGCCCAGCATGGTCAGGAACTCGCCGCTCGCGATCTCGAGGTGGAGATCCTTCACGACGAGGGTCTCGCCGTCGTAGCTCTTCTGGACGCCGTCGAACACGACGCTCGCCCCTGGGGCGCCCGACGTGTCCGCGTCCCGGGAATGGTCAACCGCGACAGCCACAACCAACCTTCGTGTCGATGATCCTCTCGGGACGCCAATAGCGCATGGCGGCCATGCGACCGTCAACCCCTCGCCTCGTCGCCCGCGCCCATCCGGCGGGCATGCCCACGCAGGCGGCGCGCCGGTCCGGGCGCAGCAACCGGCGCCGGGACCGGCACGGCGTCCCGCGCACGGCCCGCGGGCGTCCCGGCCACGCGCGCAGGCCAGACCCGCGGCGGGGCGGCCGTCGCCATCCTTGCCGCCGGGCCCGGACGCGCGCTTTCCTCCTTCCCGGCGAGCGGAGGAGCCATGGCGCACGGCGGCGAAAGCGAGGGACCCGCGGGGGGCGGGGCGAACGGCCCTGCGGCGAGGCACCGCGCCGCCCCCTCCACCGGCGACCTCGGCGGGGCGGAAAGCGAACCGGCGCCAAGCCCCTCCGGGACGCGGGCCTGGGCGATCCTCCTCGGCCTGTCCCTCGGCGTCGCCGTCAGCAACGGGTTCGCGCGCTTCGCCTACGGCCTCATCCTGCCGGCGATGCGCGAGGACCTCGGCTGGAGCTACACCGAGGCGGGCTGGATCAACACGGCGAATGCGCTCGGCTACATCGTCGGCAGCCTCGCCGTGTTCGCCCTCGTGCGCCGGGTGCGGGCCGAGCGGCTGTTCGTCGGCGGCCTCCTCGCGGCCAGCCTGTCACTGGTGGCGAGCGGGCTCACGGCCGACTTCCTCCTCCTCACCCTGTGGCGCGTCCTCGCCGGCATCGGCGGCGCGCTCGCCTTCGTGTCCGGCGGCTCGCTCGCCGCCGCCCTGTTCCGCGACGACGTCTCGCGCAGCGCCCTCGCCGTCGCCGTCTACTTCGGCGGCGGCGGCGTCGGCCTCGCCCTCGGCGGGGCGGCCCTGCCGGCGCTGTTCGCCCGCCTCGGCGCGTCGGCGTGGCCCGAGGCGTGGATCGGCCTCGGGATCGCCAGCCTCGCCCTCACCGGGGTGGCCGCGCTCGCCGCGCGGGCCCTGTCGACGCCGTTGCCGGCGGCCGGCCGCCTCCTCGGCGCGCCGCTGCCCGTGCGGGCGATGGCGGCCATCCTCCTCGGCTACGCCGGTTTCGCCACCGGCTACATCGTCTACATGACCTTCCTCGCCGCCTTCATGGCGACCCTGTCGGCCGGGCCGGCCCTCGTCTCGGCGGTCTGGATCGTCGTGGGGCTCGGCTCGATCGTCTCGCCGGTCCTGTGGCGCCCGGTGCTCGCGCGCTTTTCCGGCGGGGCGCCGCTGGCGCTCGCCAACGGGATGCTGGCGCGACGCTCCTGCCCGTCCTGGCGCCGACGGCGGCGGGCCTGTTCCTGTCGGCGGCGGTCTTCGGCCTCGCCCTCTTCATCGCGCCGGCCACCGTCACCGCCTTCGCCCGGCGGAACCTCGCGCCGGCCGAGTGGGGGCCGGGTATCGGCCTCTTCACGCTCGTCCTGTCGGTCTTCCAGACGGTGGGGCCGGTGGCGGGCGGGGCCATCGGCGACGCCTTCGGCGGGATCGACGCTGGCCTCGTGGTGGCGGGCGCGATCCTCGCCCTCGGCGCGGCGGCCGCCGCCCGGCAGCGCCCCCTCGGCCCGGACGGACCGCGGCGTGCCTGACCGCTCGCCCCCGGCGGGGCCCGCGTCATGGCCGCCATGCACGCGGCGGACCAACCGTTAACCATAAGGACCTCGGGAGCCTCGCCGATTCCTTGTCGGGCGGGAGGGGATGTGTCATTACCAACCCGTTAACGCCGGCAAGGACCCGGGACGCGGGCAGAGGCGGACGGCCCGGACCGCCCCTGGCGGGAACGGCGGCAGGCGGGGACGGGCGGGACCGGCCCCTTCCCGCGGGCGGGGGCACCGCACGGCCCCGGGACTTCGGCAGGAGCGGCTGGCCTTCGACGCGCGGCGCGCGAACGGGTGGCGTGGGCGTTCCGGCCGGGCCGCCCGGGCCGCGCGGCGAACCGGCGGACCGGGCCGACAGGACACTTCGCGAGGACGAGCCGCGACATCGGCGGGCACATTCCCAGGCGACGGACGGACATGGCGACTCAGACGAACGCGACGCGAGAGCAAAAGGCGCAGGACCCCGCGGAGGCCGCCCTGTCGGCCGTCGAGGAGGCGCTGAAGCTCGAGATGGACCCGGCCGGCAACGACGAGGACCTGGTCGCCGCCATCGAGAACAGCCTCGAGGAGAGCTTCGGCAAGCCCGCGCCGGGCGAAGCGCGCGGGCGCGACGGCCGCGAACGGGAGGACGACGCGGCGCTCGCCGGCTTCGACCCCGCCCCGGTCGGCGGGGCGAGCCTGCCGGAGACGGCGTTCGCGCCGACCCCCTCCTTCGCCGAGACCGTGCGGGAGGTCGCCGAGGAAGAGGAGGGGGAAACGCCCCGCTCCCGCCGCCGCCGCCGCCGGGAGGGACGCCTGCGCCCCGAGGCGCCGGCCAACGACGACAGCGCCGCCTTCGTGGCCCCCGTCGGCGCGCGCCGCCGCCGCCCCCTCGCCTTCACCATCGCCGCCGTCCTGTCCCTCGCCTGGGTGATCCTCGGCGTCGCCGTCGCCCTCGGCGCGGCCGGCGCGGCGGGCGGCCTCGGCGCCTTCGTGGCGACGCCCGCCTTCCTGATCGCCGTCGCCGGCACCTTAGGCCCCGCGATCCTGTTCTTCGCCATCGCCGCCTTCGCCCGCCGCACCCGGGAGCTGGAGGAGGCGGCGGTCGCCATGAACCGCATCGCCGCCAAGCTCACCGAGCCCGAGACCAGCGCCTCGGAGGGGATGGCCACCATCGGCCAGGCGATCCGCCGCGAGGTCGCCGCCATGTCCGACGGCGTCGAGCAGGCGCTTGCCCGCGCGGGCGAGCTCGAGGTCGTCGTCAAGCGCGAGGTCGCCGCCCTCGAGCGCAGCTACGGCGACCACGAGGTGCGCCTGCGCAGCCTCATCGAGGAGCTCGTCAACGAGCGGGAGAGCCTGAAGGCGAACTCCGACCGCCTGACGGCCGAGCTCGCCGAGGCCAAGCGCGGCGTGTCGAGCCATCTCGAGGTCCTCACCGAGGAGATGGAGCGCCGCCTCGCCGAGGCGGTGGACCGCCTGTCGCGCACCTTCGACCAGGAGGGCGGGCGCGTCGTGCAGTCCATCGACGTGTCGGGCCAGGCCCTCGTCGCCACCTTCTCCGACACCGGCGGTGCGTTCGTTGAGCGCCTGTCCGCCGAGAGCGAGGCGATGACCGTCCGCCTCGCCGAGACGGGCGAGACGCTCGCCCTCAGGATCACCTCCGAGGGCGAGCGGATGACCGGCGCCATGCAGTCGACGAGCGGCGAGCTGATCGAGGTCGTCCACGCCGAGGCCGGCCGCACCGTCGGCGCCGTGCGCTCGGCGACGGAGAACCTGATCGGCACCCTCCACTCGGAGACCGGCTCCACGGTGGAGACGATCCGCTCCACCGCCGAATATCTCATCGGCAGCCTGCAGGCGGAGGCCGGCGCCTCGGCCGAGACCATCCGCTCCACCTCCGACATCCTGATCGACGCCGTCTCCGGCCAGGCCAAGGAGATCACCGACGAGTTCGGCCGCGTCGGCCAGGAGCTCGTGGATTCCCTCGCCGACCGCTCCTCCGCCCTCACCGATTCGTTCGCGGCCACCGGCGCGCGCATGAGCGAGGTGGTGCTCGAGCGGTCCGAGGAGCTCACCAACATGCTCCTGTCCACCGGCGAGCAGATCACCGGCGCGATCTCGGGCGCCAACGACCTGTTGACCGCCACCGTCGGCGACCGCCTGTCTGAGATCGACACCGTCGTCACCTCCTCCTCCGATCGCCTCATCGCCATGGTGAGCGACCGCCTCACCGCCCTCGACAGCGCCGTGGCACTGGCCAGCGAACGGGTCACCCACACGGTGGACGACCGGGTGGCGCTGGTGGACGCCTCCCTGTCCGCCGCCGAGGACCGGCTCGCGAGCGCGGTCGACGGGCGCCTGTCGGCCATCGAGATCCACCTTTCGGAGGCGACCGGCTCCTTCTCCGAGCTCGTGGGCGCGCGCCTGTCGGCGATCGAGGGGACCATCGGCCGGGCGAGCGAGGACTTCCAGGTTCTCGTCGGAGAGCGGCTCGAGACCTTCGACGGCTCGATCAGCCGCACTGCCGAAGCGTTCATCGCCACCATCGACGACCGCTCCGAGGCCGTCGTCGGCTCCCTGTCGCGCGCCAACGAGACGCTGCTCGCCACCGTCAACGGGCAGGTGGCGAGCATCGAGGAGACGCTCTCGCGCGCCGCCGAGGACCTCGTCGGCACCGTCGACCAGCGCCTCGCGGGCGTCGAGTCCACCATGGTGAGCGCCGGGCAGATGCTGTCCGACCACGTGGGCGAGCGCCTGCAGATGGTGGAAGTCGCCATGCAGGCCGCCGGCGAGCGGCTCGACGGGACCGTCAACGAGCGCCTCGAGTACCTGTCGGCGAGCCTGTCGGGCGCGACGGATCGGATGGCGAGCGTCATGGACGGGCGCCTCGCCGAGATCGAGGGGCGCGTCGACCAGGCGAGCCACGGGCTCACCGACATGGTCTCCGACCGCCTCACCCGCTTCGAGACCGACGTCAGGAGCACCGCCGACGGCGCCCTCGCCACCCTCGCCGACCGCACCGCCCAGGTGGACGCGGCCCTCGCCGACACCGCCGCTCGCATGGCGAGCGCCATCGAGGTGAAGGTGGGCGAGCTCGCCCAGGTGATCGAGGACGGCGGCTACCGTTCCACCGGCGCCCTGCAGCAGGCCGCCACCGACCTCACAGCCGCCATCGACGCCACCTCCGGCCGCATCGTGGAGACGCTGGAGGAACGCCTCGGGGCGCTCAGGACCGGCATCGAGCAGTCCGGCGACCGGGCGAGCGAGAGCGTGCGCCAGACCGGCGAGGAGGTCACCTCCCTCGTCGTCACCAACGTGGAGCAGATCGAGACCAGCCTCGCCGTCCTCGGCGACCGTCTCGCCGACGTCGTCGCCACCAACACCACCGCGCTGTCGGAGACGGTGCTGTCCCAGCTCGACCAGGCCGAGAGCCAGATCCGCGACCGGCAGGCCGAGGTGGAGGAGCGCGTCGCCGCCCAGGTGCGGGCCTTCGAGGAGGCGATGGAGCGCACGACCCTTCGCATCGGCGAGACCTTCGATGCCGGCACCGAGCGGGCCAACGAGGGCCTCGCGGGCCGCACCGACGCCATCGTGGAGCGCATCGCCGGGGAGATGGACCGCGTGGCGGACGTCATCGGCGGCAGCGGGGAGAGCCTCGCCCACGACCTGTCGCTCAGGACCGACGCCCTCGCCGAGCGTCTCAAGGAGATCGCCGAGTACCTCGAGCGCACCGTGAACGGCGACGGCGCCGCCCTCGCGGGCCGCCTCGAGGGGACGGCGGGCCGCTTCGAACAGGTGATCGGCGAGCAGGGCCGCACCCTCGAGGCGACCCTCCAATCGGCCTCCACCGCCTTCGACGAGACCCTCGCCGCCCGCGGCGAGCAGATCGCGGGCACCCTGCAGGCAAGCGTCGACGAGATCGCCCGCGCGATCGAAAGCCGCAGCGAGGCCCTGTCGGGCGCCCTCGCCAGCTCCCGCGAGGAGATGGCGCGCGCCGTCGGCCAGGAGGGCGATGCCGCCGCCCGGGCGATCGCCGAGAGCGCCTCGGTCCTCACCGAGTCCATCGCCCGCACGGGCGAGGAGGCGCGCGTCTCCCTCGAGGCCCAGCTCAACCGCTACGACGAGCTCGTCATGCGCCACGGGGAGGAGATCCGCGTCGGCCTCGAGGACCAGCTCGCCCGCTACGACCGCATGATCGGCGAGCGCGGCGGGCAGCTCGCCACCGACCTCGACGAGCGCATCCTGTCCTTCGACCGCCTGCTCTCCGAGCGGCGGGAGCAGATCGCCGGGACCCTCTCGAGCGAGCTGTCCGGCTACGACCGCCTCATGACCGAGCGGGCCGGCGAGATTCGCGTCACGCTGGAGGAGCAGACCGGCCTGTTCGACGACATGGTGAAGCACCGGGCCGGCCTCGTGGGCGAGGAGGTGAAGCGCAACCTCGCCGAGCTCGAGCACCTCATGGGCGACCGGGCGCTCGCCGTCACGAAGACCCTGTCGGACCGGGTCGAGGCCTTCGACGACCTCATCAACACCCGCGCCATGGCCGTGATCGCGAGCCTCACGGACCACTCCGGCGAGATCGAGCAGATCCTGAAGAGCCGCCTCGACGCCATGGAGCAGGCCCTCGACGGGCGCGTCGACGGCGTCAGCCAGACCCTCCTCGAGCGCGCCCGCGACATCGGCCGCGCCCTCACGGAGGGGCAGGCGGAGATCGAGCGCGCCTTCGAGCAGCGCCTCGCCGAGATCGCCGACGCCACGCGCAAGGGCACCGAGGACGTCGCGGGCACCCTGTCGGCGGAAGCCGAGCGCAGCCAGGCGGCCCTCACCGCCATCATGGACGCGACCCGCGCGGAGATCCTGGAGCCCATGCGCACCCTCGCCGAGACCCTCGGCCGGGAGACCGGCGGCGTCCGGGAGATGGTGGGCGAGACCGTCGCCTCCATGTCCGGCGCGTTCGCGGGCGAGAGCGAGAGGATGCGCGCGGCGATGCTCTCCACCCTCGACGACATGCTGAAGGAGATCGTCGCGCGCACCGAGGCGACCCGCGGGGAGATCGCGAGCGCCATGGGCGAGGCCAACCGCGCCTTCGCCGAGGAGGGCGGGCGGACGGCCGAGGCCATGGAGCGGGTCGGCCGGGACACCGCCGAGCGGCTTCAGGCCCTGCGCGGCGAGCTCGAGACCACCGGCGAGGGCTTCCTCGCCGCCCTTTCGGCCCGCGGCGCCGCGGCCGTGGAGGGCCTCGGCGAGACGACCGGCACGGTGCGGGCGGAGCTCGACCGGCTGCTCAAGCGCCTCGACGGGTCCAACCGCGCCCTGTCGGACATGCTGTCCACCGTCGGCGACACTCTCGGCGAGATCGAGACCCGCCTGTCGGCCCGGGGCGAGGCCTTCCGCGAGACCGTGTCGGACGCCCTCGAACGCACCTCCTCGAGCACCGAGGCCATGACGCGCCAGGCCGAGGAGCTGCGCGAGCTCACCGGCAAGGCCCTCGGCGACATCGTATCGGTCGCCCGCAGCTTCGAGGAGCAGACGCGGAGCCTGTTCGAGAGCATCCGCCGCTTCGAGGAGGGCAACGGCGCCATCGACGGCACCCTCGACGAGCGCCGCCGCCAGCTCGAGGAGATCGTTGACAGCCTCGCCCGCCGCACCGAATCGGCCGACGGCGTCATGCAGGCCTACGCCGCGCGGATCGAGGGAACGCTCTCAACCGCCGAGGAGCGGGCGAAGGAGGCCCGCCTGCTTCTGGAACGGACCCTCGAGGAGGCGACCCGCTCCGTTCAGCCCCACATCGACCGCCTCCAGACGGCGGCCAGCGCGGAGACCGAGCGCCTCGCCGAGAGCGTGAAGCGCACCCAGGCGGAGGTGACGGCCGAGCTCGTCGCCGCCCTCGAGGGGATCTCGGCCCGCTTCGCCGAGGCGACCGCCGACATGCGCGCCACCGCCCGCGGCGTCCAGGAGGAGCTCGAGACGACCCGCGAGGAGCTGCGCCGCAACGTGCTCGCCCTTCCCGAGGAGACGGTCGCCAACACCGACATGCTGCGCCGCGCGGTGACCGACCAGCTCGAGGCGGTGCGCGAGCTCGGCGCCATCGTGGCGCGCCACTCCACCGCGGGGGCCGAGCTCGCCCGCCCGGTGCAGACCGCCGAGCGCGCCGCCGAGGCCTACCGGCGCGACCGGGCCGGCCGCGCCGCCGCCCAGCCCGGCTTCAACGGCCCCGAGCGGCCCGCGCGGCGGGAGGGCAACGGGCGCAACGGCGCGGGCGGCGACTACTACCGCGGCCGCGGCGAGGCGGAAGCCCCGCGCGAGGGCTGGATGTCCAACCTCCTGCGCCGCGCGGGCGACGAGCCGGCCGCGCCCGCGATCGACGTGGAGCCCCGCGGCCGCCTCGCGGCGCCCCTCGAGGAGATCTCCGAGACGGTGGCGATCGCCATCGCGCCGGACGCCTTCGAGGAGGTTTGGACCCGCTACAACCGGGGCGAGCGGCAGGTCTTCTCCCGTTCCCTCTACACGCCCGACGGCCAGCAGACCTTCGAGGACGTGCGCCGCCGCTACCAGCGGGACCGGGAGTTCCGCGGCGTCGTGGACCGCTACGTGGACGACTTCGAGCAGACCATGACCGACGCGGCCGAGACCGACGCCACCGGCGCCACCAGCCGCGCCTACCTGTTCTCGACGACCGGCAAGCTCTACACCCTTCTCGCCCACGCCAGCGGCCGCCTCAGCTGAGGCGGCCGCCCGGTCGCCTTCGGCCCGGGGCGCATCATCGCCCGCCTCCCTTCCGGGGTTGCGGGTGAGCTTTCGAGGATCGCGCCGGGCCCGGCGCGGTGCGGGAAGGGTCGGCTCCGGCGGAATGTCGGGCCTTTCGCCTCTCCCTCGGAATGGACGAGCGGCGGCGAGGCCCGCGCGGAAGCGGCGGGCGGTGCGTTCGCCAAAGACGGAACGGGAAAGGGCGGCGGCGCGGCGCCTAGCGGCGCCGGTGGTCGCCGCCGCCGGCTGGGCCGGCGGCGGCGCGGGGGCGGATCGGCGTCAGCCGACGATCTCGCTCTGCGAGAAGAAGTAGGCGATCTCCTCCGCGGCGGTCTCCGGCGCGTCGGAGCCGTGGACGGAGTTCTCGCCGATGGACTGGCCGAACGCGGCGCGGATGGTGCCGGGATCGGCCTTCGCCGGGTCCGTCGCCCCCATCACCTCGCGGTTCTTCGCCACCGCGTTCTCGCCTTCGAGGACCTGCACGATCGTCGGGCCCGACGACATGAAGGTGGTCAGCTCCTCGAAGAAGGGACGGTCCTTGTGGACCGCGTAGAAGCCCTCCGCCTGGGCCTTGGTCATGTGGATGCGCTTCTGCGCCACAACGCGCAGGCCCGCGCTCTCGAGCTTGTCGATGATCTTGCCGGTGATGTTGCGCGCCGTCGCGTCCGGCTTGATCATGGAGAAGGTGCGTTCGATGGCCATCTGACTGTCCGTGTCTGGTTGGTCCGAAATGGGAGGAACGGGAGGATCGGCGCGCCTTGTTAGTCCAAGATGGCGGCGGCGGGAACCACCCCGGGCGACGGGCCGGCGAGCCCCGCACCAGTCCGCCCACCCACGGAGGAGGCGCGCCGATGCACGACCACGACCGCATGATGGCCGGCTACAACGCCTGGGCGAACCGCCGCCTGTTCGAAGCCGCCGCCCGCCTGTCCGAGGCGGACCTGACGGCCGACGCGGGCGCGTTCTTCGGCTCCCTCCTCGGCACGCTCAACCACATGCTGGTCGCCGACCGGATCTGGATGCGCCGTCTCACCGGCGGGGGCGAGGCGCCCGGCCGGCTCGACGCGATCCTCCACGAGCGGCTCGCCGATCTCGCCAGCGCGCGGGCGGCGGAGGACGCGCGCATCGTCGCCTACGTGGACGGACTGTCGCAAGCCGACCTCGCCGGCCCCCTCTCCTATCGCACCCTCGCCGACCCCGCGGACGTTCGGCAGACCCTCTCGAGCGCCCTCGCCCACGTCTTCAACCACCAGACCCACCACCGCGGACAGGCCCACGCCCTCCTCACCCGCTTCTCGGGCGAGGCGCCCTCGTTCGACCTTCTCGTCTACCAGCGGCAGACCGGCATCGGCCTCCTCGCCGGCTGAGGCGGGTCAGGCGCCGCGGGCGAGGGCGTCGATCCGGGTGGCGAGGTCCGGCACGTCCACCAGCGGGCGGCCGAAGGCGGGCAGGAGCGAGCGGGCGGGCGTGGCGTCGAGGATCGCCGAGAGCGCCGAGACGAGGGGCACGCCGGCCGCGCCCTCCGGCAGCGAGAGCCGGTCCTCGTCCTCGTCCCCCGGCGCCGCACCGAGCACCGTCTCGCCGGCGACGAGAACGCCCCCGTCCTCCTCCCAGCGGTAGACGGTGGCCCAGGGCTCGGTGGACGGCAGGTGGTGGGCGACGAGACCGGCCCGCTTCGCGAACGGGTCGTCCCGCGGGTCGGAGAGCGTGGCCCCGCCCGGCAGGCGCACCGGCGGCCCCTCGCCCGGGTGAAGGAGGACGGGCACGCCGAACACCCGTTCGATCCGGTCGAACGCGTCGCCCTCGGCGGCGACGTCCCGGCTCGTGAGCACGAGGGCCACCGGCGGGTGGCCGCGGTCGGCCACCGCCTTCACCGCGTCGAAGCACCAGGAGAAGGCCGCATCCACCAGGATCGAGCGGGTCGCCGAGACGAGGGCGTAGGCGTTGCGCGGGCGTCCGCCCGGGCCGACGGGCGCGTCCTTCTGGGGCAGAAGGAGGAGCTTGTCCGACAGCCTCGTCGCAGACGCCGAGAAGAATTGCATCGGTCGCGTCCTCCCTCGTTCGCGCGGCGCCCCCCTTCCATCGCCCACCGGAACGCGAAACGGAAGAGTGCCGGACGAATTCCGCGGGAAGAAAGGCGCTCGCACGGCAGCGCCGCACGCGCGATCGCCTCGCGAGTCACCCGAGGGTCAAAGGCCCGCGCCATGGCCCGTTCCGCGCCCGTGCGGCGGCGGGCGGACAGGGCCCGCGCTCGCGGGATGCCGTCGTCCGGCGGAAGGCGGGCGACGGACATGGCGGGGAGCGGCAGGTCGCCCGCCGCCGCTGGCGGCAACGCCGGCCTGGCGTCCTGGCCGTCGACTGCCGGCGGCAGACCGCCCGTCGTCGGCGGCGCAGGCCCGAACGCTTCGCCCGGCCGCCGCCCCGCCGCGCGAGGAGAACGCAGACGGCGTGACGGGCGGAACGGCCCCGTTCCGTCGCGGCGGGCGGCGGGCGGCGGAACGGGGCTGCCAGGGCTCAGATGATGAAATCGCTGGCGGACAGGTCGGAGAAGGACAGGTCCTCGAGGGTGAGGCTGCCGTTCCGGCCGAAGTCGCCCGTGACGCCGTCCGGCCCCTGGCTCGCCGAGCGCAGGAGCTGGCGGCCCGACAGGCCGAGGGCGGTGAGGTCCGCCTTGTCGACGCCCGGCTCGAAGTCGGTGATGACGTCGTCCCCGCCGCGTCGGCCGAAGAAGAAGACGTCCGCGCCGGAGCCGCCGGTCATGGCGTCGTCGCCCCGCTCGCCGTCGATCAGGTCGGCGCCCGCGCCGCCCGACAGCCCGTCATCGCCGCCCCCGCCCTTCACGGTGTCGTCGCCGCGGCCGCCCGACAGCCCGTTGTCGCCGCCGTCGCCGCGGAGGCGGTCGTCGCCGCGGCCCCCGCTCGCCTCCTCGATGCCGACGAGTCGGTCGCGGCCGATCTCGCTGCCGGTCGCCCGGCCGCGGGCGAGGAGAACGGTCACGCCCTCGCGGGTGTCGGCATAGTCGGCGAGGTCGCTGCCGTTTCCGCCCCCGAGCCGGTCGTTGCCGGCACCGCCCGACAGGATGTCGTTCCCGTTCCCCCCGTCGAGCCGGTCCCGCCCGCCCTCGCCGGACAACAGGTCGTCGCCGCGGCCGCCCGCGAGGATGTCGCGCTCGGCCCCGCCGTCCACCGTGTCGCGGCCCCGCCCGGCCGAAAGGCGGTTCTCTCCGCCGTTCATGCCGGACAGGCGGTCGTCGCCACGGCCCGTCGTCGCCTCGAGGCTCTCGAAGCGCGTGCCGTCCACGCGCCGCTGCGAATCGCCGAAGCTGCCGTTGCCGGCCGTGTCCACGAAGGCGTTCTGGGTGAAGCCGTCGACGAAGGCGTCCTGGCGGGCGTTGCCGTAGTCGATGACGAGGTGGTCGATGCCGTCGTTGCCGTCGAGGACGTCCCGCCCGCGGGACGTGGCGAGGGTGTCGTTCCCCGCCGAGCCGTTCACCGTGTCGTCGCGGGCGCCCCGGTCGGCGAAGGAGTCGTTCCCGCCGGTCAGGGTGAGGTCGGCCTTCTCCACGCGGCGCACCCGCGTGCCGTCCGGCAGCGACAGGCCGCGCGCGGTGGCGGCGCGGGCCATGTCGATCGCGAAGCCGTCGTCGCGGCCGGAGAACGAATCCTGCCACTCGTCCTCGCCCGCCCCGCCGTCGAGCGTGTCGGAGGCGTTCGTGATCCCCTCGAGCCGATCGTCGCCCGAGCCCGTGCGCGCGTTGATGTGCTCGAAGCGGGTGCCGTCCACGCGCCGCGTGGAGGCGCCGAACGAGCCGTTGCCCTCCGTGTCCACGAAGGCGTTCTGGGTGAAGCCGTCCACGTCCACCCGCTCGGTCGCGTCGCGATAGTCGATCCGCAGCGTGTCGTCGCCCGCGCCGCCGCCGTCGAGGATGTCCCGCCCGCCCGACGTGGCGAGGCGGTCGTCCCCGCCCCCGCCGTTCACGGCGTCGTCGCGGGGCCCGTGGTCGGAAAAACGGTCGTTCCCGCCCGTGAGGGCGAGGCGGGCGGCCTCGATGTTGCGGACGACCGTCCCGTCGGACAGCGTCTGCCCGCCCGCGGAGGAGACGGCGCGCATGGACACGACGACCGGCGCGGTGACGGCGGAGAAGCTGTCCTCCCAGGTGTCGACCCCGGCCCCGCCGTTCAGCGTGTCGGCGGCGTTGGGGATGCCCTCGAGGCGGTCGTCGCCCGAGCCCGTGCGCGCGTCGATGTGCTCGAAGCGGGTGCCGTCCACGCGGCGGGTGGAATCGCCGAAGCTGCCGTTGCCGGCCGTGTCCACGAAGGCGTTCTGGGTGAAGCCGTCCACGTCCACCCGTTCCGTGGCGTCCCGGTAGTCGATCGTGAGGGTGTCCTCGCCGTCCACGCCGTCGAGGAAGTCCTGGCCGTCCGACGTGCCGAGGTCGTCGTCGCCCGCGTCGCCGAACACCGCGTCGGGCCGCGGGCCGAAGTCGCGGAAGACGTCGTTCCCGTCGGTGAGCGTCAGCCGCGCCGTCTCGAGGTTGCGTGCGAGGGTGCCGTCGGAGAAGGTCTGGCCGCCGCTGGAGGCGACCTGCTCCATGGACACGTTCATCGGCCCCGAGACGGTCGAGAAGCTGTCCTCCCAGGTGTCGACCCCGGCCCCGCCGTTCAGCGTGTCGGACGCGTTCGAGATGCCCTCGAGGCGGTCGTCGCCCGAGCCGGTGATCGCGTCGATGTGCTCGAAGCGGGTGCCGTCCACGCGGCGGGTGGAATCGCCGAAGCTGCCGTTGCCGGCCGTGTCCACGAAGGCGTTCTGGGTGAAGCCGTCCACGTCCACCCGTTCCGTGGCGTCCCGGTAGTCGATCGTGAGGGTGTCCTCGCCGTCCACGCCGTCGAGGAAGTCCTGGCCGTCCGACGTGCCGAGGTCGTCGTCGCCCGCGTCGCCGAACACCGCGTCGGGCCGCGGGCCGAAGTCGCGGAAGACGTCGTTCCCGTCGGTGAGCGTCAGCCGCGCCGTCTCGAGGTTGCGCACGAGGGTCCCGTCGGAGAAGGTCTGGCCGCCGCTGGAAGCGACCTGCTCCATGGACACGTTCATCGGCCCCGGGAGGGTGGAAAAGCTGTCCTCCCAGGTGTCGACGCCCGCCCCGCCGTTCAGCGTGTCGGACGCGTTCGAGATGCCTTCCAGCCGGTCGTCGCCCGAGCCCGTGCGCGCGTCGATGTGCTCGAAGCGGGTGCCGTCAACGCGGCGGGTGGAGCTGCCGAAGGATCCGTCGTCGCCCGTGTCCACGAACGCGTTCTGGGTGAAGCCGTCCACGTCCACCCGTTCCGTGGCGTCACGGTAGTCGATCGTGAGGGTGTCCTCGCCGTCGGCGCCGTCGAGGAAGTCGCGCCCGCCGCTGGTGCCGAGGTCGTCGTTCCCGCCGGAGCCGTTGACGCCGTCGTCGTGGGGCCCGTCGTCGCGGAAGACGTCGTCGCCGCCGGTGAGGGTGAGGCTGGCCGCCTCGAGGTTGCGAACCACGGTCCCGTCCGCGAAGGACTGCCCGTCGGAGGCGACCGACGCCATGGAGACGCCGATGCCCGCCGTGAGGGCCGAGAAGCTGTCCTGCCAGCGGTCCGTCCCCGCCCCGCCGTCCAGCGTGTCGGAGGCGTTCTAGATGCCCTCGAGGCGGTCGTCGCCCGAGCCGGTGATCGCGTCGATGTGCTCGAAGCGGGTGCCGTCCACGCGGCGGGTGGAATCGCCGAAGCTGCCGGTGCCCGCGGTGTCCACGAACGCGTTCTGGGTGAAGCCGTCCACGTCGACCCGCACGCCCGCCGACCCGTAGCGGATCTCCAGGATGTCTTCGCCGTCCCCGCCATCGGCGAAATCCCGGCCGGCGGTGACGGTGATGGTGTCGTTCCCCCCGAGGCCGTTGATCACGTCGTCGCCGGACGTGGCCGGAAGGGCGTTGGGGCCGTTGTCGCCGTTGATGACCGCCATGGCCGCTTTTCCTTCTTCTTGTGCGGCCGCCCCGGGGCCGGCGGCGGCCTTGCGGATCGATGATGGCGGTTCCGCGGCGGGCGCCGCTTGCGGTTTCGCAACCACGGGCGGGTTGCGCGGCGGGGCGGGGCACGCCAGCTTCCCGTTCGCCGAGGGAAACGGACGGGGGCCGGCGGGCCGGATGCTGACGATCGAGGACCTCACCTATCGCATCGAGGGACGCCCCCTCTTCCGTGGGGCGGGCATGACCATCGCCGCCCGCCAGCGCACGGGCCTCGTCGGACGGAACGGCTGCGGCAAGACCACCCTGTTCGACCTCGTCACCGGCGAGCGCGCGCCCGACGGCGGCACCATCCGCATCGCCGAACGAGCGAGGGTCGGCCGCGTCGCCCAGGAGGCGCCCGCGACGGACGCGAGCCTCCTTCGGACCGTGCTCGCCGCCGACACCGAGCGCACCCGCCTCCTCGCCGAGGCGGAGACCACGGACGACCCGGTGCGGATCGGCGAGATCCACGCGCGCCTTTCTGACATCGACGCCTACGGGGCCGAGGCGCGGGCGGCGCGCATCCTGTCGGGCCTCGGCTTCGACGAGGCGGCCCAGGCCCGCCCCTGCCGGGACTTCTCGGGCGGCTGGCGGATGCGGGTGGCGCTCGCCGCCGTCCTGTTCTCCCAGCCCGACCTCCTCCTCCTCGACGAGCCCACCAACTACCTCGACCTCGAGGGGACGCTGTGGCTCGAGAGCTACCTGAGGCGCTTTCCGGGCACCTTCCTCCTCATCTCCCACGACCGGAACCTCCTCGACCGCACGTGCGAGGCGATCGTCCACGTGGACGACGGCAAGCTCGTCGCCTATCGCGGCAACTTCTCGAGCTTCGAGCGCCAGCGGCGGGAAAAGGCCGTCCTCCAGCAAAAGCGCGCCGAGAAGCAGGCGGCGGAGGCCGAGCGCCTGCAGGCGTTCGTGGACCGCTTCCGCGCCAAGGCGACGAAGGCGCGGCAGGCCCAGTCGCGGCTGAAGATGCTGGAGAGGATGGAGACCATCGAGCCGGTGGTGGACCCGGATGTGCCGCCGATCCGCATCCCCGATCCCGCGACCCCCCTGTCCCCGCCGATCCTCGCCATGGAGCGGGTCTCGGTGGGCTACGCGCCCGGCGCGCCGGTCCTGAGGCGCCTCACCGTCCGGATCGACGAGGACGACCGGATCGCCCTCCTCGGCGCCAACGGCAACGGCAAGTCGACCTTTTCCAAGCTCCTCGCCGGGCGCCTTTCCCCGATGGACGGTCGGATCGTGGCGGCGGACAGGTTGAAGGTCGCCTACTTCGCCCAGCACCAGCTCGACGAGCTCGACCCGTCGGCCACCGTCGTCGACCACATCCGCCGCAAGATGCCGGACGCGCCCGAGGCGTCGGTGCGCGCACGCGCCGCGCAGATGGGCCTCGGCGCGGGGCGCATGGACACGGCCGCCCGGGACCTGTCGGGCGGTGAGCGGGCGAAGCTGATGCTCGGCCTCGCCGTGTTCGACGGCCCGCAGCTCCTCGTCCTCGACGAGCCCACGAACCATCTCGACATCGACAGCCGCGCGTCCCTCGTCGGCGCCATCAACGCCTTCCCGGGCGCCGTCGTCATGGTCTCCCACGACCGGCATCTCCTCGAATCGTGCGCCGACCGGCTGTGGCTGGTGGCGGACGGCACCGTCTCGCCCTACGAGGACGACCTCGACGCCTACGAGCGGCTCGTCCTGTCGGAGCGCGGCTCCCCCGGCGCGGAGGCCAAGGGGAAGGCGGACAAGGCCGCGGGTCACCAGGAGAAGGATCGCCGCCGCCGCGCCGCCGAGGTGCGTGCCGAGCTCGCCCCGTTGCGAAAGCGCATCAAGGCCGCCGAGAAGGCGATGGACGAGGCCCGCCGCCGCATCGAGACCATCGACGGCAAGCTCGCCGACGGCACCCTCTACGAGCGTGCGCCCGACGAGGCCGCCCGCCTCGCCCGCGACCGTGCCCGCGCCGCCGAGGCTCTCGAGGCGGCCGAGGAGGACTGGCTCGCCTGCTCGGAGGAGTACGAGGCGGCGACCGTCTGATCAGGCCCGCCGTGATCCACGACTTCACGGCGAGCTCGGACGTCATCGACCCGTCCGGCTTCGCCTCGGGCCACGAGGACCCGGCGCCGCGGCTCCGATCAGGAGGGCATCTCCCTCCGCGTCCGCCTCGGGGACGGCCCGCGGGGCATGCGCTCGTGAGCCGATTCCAAGGCGGCCCGGGCCGGACCTCGCCGGCGCCATCGTCCATGGAGCGGCAACCGGCGCGGGCGCGGCGCGCGCCCGTCAGCCCTCGAGGCGGATGTCCTCCATCCGCGGCAGGAGGGGCACGTCGTCGAGGGTGAGGTCGGAGGCGAGGATCGCCCACAGGCCCGCGAACAGGACGAGGGAGATCACGGTGGTGGCGGCGATCTTCTTCCTGAGGAGCGGCCTCGTCGGGGCGGACGGGGCGGAGCCCGCCACCACCTCGTCGGCCTCCGCCTGGGTGCGCACGCCGAAGGGCAGCGTGCAGAAGAAGGTGAGCCACCAGAGGATGAAATAGATCGCGAAGCCGCTGACGAGTGTCATGGGGGTCGGGTCAGGCCTGTTCCAGCTCGGTGAGGGTGCCGCACACGTCCTTCGGGTGAAGGAAGAGGACCGGCTTGCCGTGAGCGCCGATCTTCGGCTCGCCGTCCCCGAGGACGCGGGCCCCTTGCGCCTTCAGATGGTCCCGGGCGGCGATGATGTCATCCACCTCGTAGCACACGTGATGGATGCCGCCCGCGGGGTTCTTCTCCAGGAAACCGGCGATGGGCGAGCCCTCGCCAAGGGGTTCGAGGAGCTCGATCTTGGTGTTGTCGAGTTCCACGAAGACGACCGTCACCCCGTGGTCGGGCTCGGCCTGGGGCGAGGACACCTTCGCGCCGAGGAGGCTCCTGTAGGTGTCGGCGGCGGCTGCGAGGTCCGGGACGGCGATCGCGACGTGGTTGAGGCGTCCGAGCATGGGTCTTTCTCCGGGTCGGCGGCGGCGGCCCCGTCTCCTGCGCCATAAGGCGCCCGCCCGCAAGGCCGCGCCGCGCCTCAGGTGGCCGACAGGGCGCGGCGCTGGCGCCCCTCGGCGTCGAAGTTGTCCGGCGACAGCCAGGCGGCGAAGCGCGCCTTGCGATCCGGCCATTCCCTGTCGATGACGGAGAACCAGGCCGTGTCGCGGTTGCGCCCCTTGACGACGACCGCCTGGCGGAAGGTGCCCTCGTAGGTGAAGCCGAGGCGGCGGGCCGCCGCCATGGAGGCGGCGTTGAGGGCGTTGCACTTCCACTCGTAGCGGCGGTAGCCGAGCTCGTCGAAGACGCGGGTCATCATCAGCGCCATCGCCTCCGTCGCGGCCACCGTGCGCTTCAGCCGCGGGGCGTGGTGGATGTGGCCCACCTCGATCACCCCGTTCGCCGGGTCGATCCTGAGGAAGCTCGCCATGCCGGAGGCGCGGCCCCGCGCATCGAGAATGGCGTGGAACAGCGGATCGTCACCGGCCGCGCACCGGCCGAGGAAGGCGCGGAAGGCGGCCTCGTCCCCGAACGGCCCGTAGGGCATGTAGGTCCAGCCGACGCCCTCCCGGTCCTGCGAGAAGGCCCGCCACAAATCCAGCCCGTGGCGCTGCGGATCGAGCGGCTCCACGCGACAGGTGCGCCCGTCCATCGCCGTCAGCGGCGGGCGGGGGCGTGCCGTCCAGCCCGGCACAGGCTCCCCGAGCGCAAGCTCCGCCCCGTCCGCCATCGCCCGTCTCCCGCCTCTCAGGTTCGTCCCGCGGAAGCCTCGCCGATCCCGCGCACGTTGGAAAGGGCGGTCGGCGGCCCCGCGGAGCGGCCGATGACGGAGAAGGTGCCGTCCGTCTCCAGCACCACGTAGCCCACGTCCTCGAGCCGGGCGTGGCCGGTGGCGCGGACGGCCGCGAGCAGCTCCTCCCGCGCGACGCGCTCGGAAAGGAGCGCCGCCTCGTCGATGCGCCCGTCGGCGAGGAGAAGCCGCGGCGTCGCCTTCACCACCGCCTGGAAGCCGTCCGACCGGGCGGCGAGGAAGGCGACCGCGTACTGGAGCGCGACGAGGAGCAGGAGCGCCACGATGCCCCGCGTCGCCGACACGCTGGTCGACAGGAAAATGGTGGCGAGGGTGGAGCCGAGGGCGACCGTCACGACGAGGTCGAAGGCGTTCATCTTGGCGAGGGTGCGCTTGCCGCTCACCCTCAGGAGCGCCACCACCGCGATGTAGGGGATCGGCCCGACCACGAGGGTGTGGGCGATCCTTTCCCATCCGTCGAAAAACATGCGCCGGTCCTCCGCGCCCCGCCCCGGGCAACGCCCCGCGGGCGCCGCCGTTCGCGGGAAGGGCCGGCGGGACGGCTACAGAAGGGTGACGTGGACCCGCGTCAGCGGCTTCTTGCCCCAGGTCTGGGACATCAGCGAGCGGACGGCCCTGCGGGCGGCCATCGCCACCATGTCCCGGTCGCGCCGGCGGGGCCGGGGGATCGAATCGATGGCGTCGCCCGCCGCGTCCACCACGAGGTCGCGCAGGAGCCGCCCCTCCCCGTCCAGCTCCGGCACGCCGAAAAGGACCACGTCCGGGTCGTCCACGAGCTCCAGCCGCTCGTCGAGGAGGACGTGGACGACGATGCACCCCGCGAAGGCGAGGCGCCGCCGCTCGTCCACGTTGCTGTCCTTGGGCGACAGGAGGAGGCGGCCGTCCATGAGGGCGACGTCCACCTCGAGCTCGTCGACGATCCGGCCGGGGCCGGGCGCGAGCTGGACCATGGCCCCGTTGGCGGCGAGCACCACCTCCCGGATGCCCTGGTCCTCGGCGAACTTGGCGTGCATGGCGAGGTGGTGGGGCTCGCCGTGGACGGGGACGACGAGCTCGGGGCTCAGCCAGCGGTAGAGTTCGGCGAGCTCGTCCCGGCGGGGGTGGCCGGAGACGTGGACGAGCGGGTCGTCGCTGGCGGTCAGGATCTCCACCCGCTGGGCGGCGAGGCCGTTCACCACCTGGTTCACCGCCTTCTCGTTGCCCGGGATGGTGCGGGAGGAGAAGATCACGAGGTCGCCGGGCGACAGGGCGACGCGGGGGTGGTCGTCGGAGGCGATGCGGGCGAGCGCCGCCCGCTCCTCCCCCTGGCTGCCGGTGAGGAGGAGGACGACCTTGTCCCGCGGCAGGTAGCCGAAGTCGTCCTCGTCGAGGGGGGCGGGCAGGCCTTCGAGGTAGCCGAGCTCCCCCGCCACGTCGAGGACGCGCTTGATCGCCCGCCCCATGACGACGACGTGGCGGTCCGCCCGCGCCGCCGCCGACAGGACCGCCCGCAGCCGCGCCACGTTGGAAGAGAAGGTGGTGACGGCGACGCGGAACGGCGCCTCCCGTATGATCTCGGCGAGGCGCGTGGCAACGTCCGCCTCGGACGGGGAGCGGCCGGCGCGGATGGCGTTGGTCGAATCGCACACGAGGGCGCGCACGCCCGACGCGCCGACGGCCTTCAGTCGCGCCTCGTCCATGGGCCGGCCGAGGCCGGGCGTCGGGTCGAGCTTCCAGTCGCCGGAATGGACGATGCGGCCTGCGGGCGTCTCGATCACGAGGGCGTTGGGCTCCGGGATCGAGTGGCTGACGGCGACGTACTCCACGCGGAACGGGTCGAGGTCGAGGACCGCGCCCTGCTCCACCACCGTGACGGGGACGCGCTCGCGCCGCTGGTTCTCGATCGCCTTCGCCTCGAGAAGGCCGGCGGTGAAGGCGGTGGCGTAGACCGGCGCGCGCAGGCGCGGCCACAGGTCGGAGATCGCGCCGTAGTGGTCCTCGTGGGCGTGGGTGAGGAGGATCGCGACGATGTTGTCCCGCTCCTCCTCGGCGAAGGCGATGTCGGGGAAGATGATGTCCACCCCCGGGGTCGACCTGGCGTCGCCGAAGGTGATGCCGCAATCGACCATGATCCAGCGCCGGTCGCCCTCCGGGCCGAAGCCGTAAAGGGCGCAGTTCATGCCGATTTCCCCGACCCCGCCGAGCGGCAGGAAGACGAGGGACGGTTCGTTCCGGCGAAGCATCGGGCCTCCGTGGGTGGCGGGCGCGTGTGGCGGCGGGCCCTACCTTATCGGGCGCGGGGGCCCGGGCCGCAAGCCGCCGCCGACGGCGGGGTGGGTCCCGAAGAAGACGTCGCCCGCCGCGACGAGATGAAGACGGCCGTCGGGCGCCAGAAGTTCCAGCCGGCCGGCGGCGTCGAGGCCGCGGAAGAGCCCCTCGAGGGTGCCCCCGGGCAGGCGCACCGCCACCGGACCGCCGATCCCGACCGCCCGGGCGAGCCAGGCCGCCCGGACCGCCTGCGACGGATCGTCCGATCCGCCGAGGCGCTCCCACGCCGCCCCGTAGCGCGGGGCGAGGGCGGCGAGCACCGCCTCGGGGCCCGCGGCGGTGCCGGCGGCGGCGAGGCTCGTCACCGGGTAGGGCGCATCCGTGGGATGATGGGCGCAGTTGACGCCGAAGCCCGTCACGACGGCGCTGCCCATCGCGAGCCCGTGGCGCGCCTCCAGGAGGATGCCGGAGACCTTCGCCCCGTCCACGAGGACGTCGTTGGGCCACTTGAGGCGCACGCGGCCCGCAAGCGCCGCCGCCGCCTCGAGGGCTTCGGCGAGGGCGACCGCGGCCGCGAGCGGGAGGAGGGAAAGGCGCTCGGCCGGAAGGCGGGTCACCTTGAGGTGGGAGGCGTAGAGGTTGCCCGCCGCCGACACCCACGGCCGGCCGTGCCGCCCGCGCCCGGCGGTCTGCCGCACCGCCACGAACCAGACGGGCCCGCCCTCGCCCGCGGCCGCCGCCTCCATGGCGACGGCGTTGGTGGAGCCGACGGTGCCGAGGCGGACGATGCGCGCAGCCGCGCCCGTCAGAACAGGCTCGCCGCGGCGACGCCCGCCGCCGCGACGACGGGCGAGATGAACAGGAAGAACAGGAGGTTGAAGGCGCCCGACAGCCCGAGCACGAGCTTCAACTCGCCCGGCATCGGCTCGAACGTGTCCTGCGGCTCGTCGAAGTACATCACCTTGATAATGCGCAGATAGTAGAACGCGCCGACCACCGAGGCGAGCACCGCGATCACCGCCAGCACCACGAGCCCCGCCTCGACGGCCGCGAAGAACACGTAGAACTTGGCGAAGAAGCCGGCGAGCGGGGGGATCCCTGCCATCGAGAACATCAGCATGGCGAACAGGAACGCCATGACCGGCTGGTTGCGCGACAGGCCCGCCAAGTCGTCGATCGTTTCCACCATCCCCTCCTCGTGGCGGCGCATGGCGAGGACGCACGCGAACGACCCGAGGGTCATGGCGAGGTAGATGGTGATGTACACGATGACGCTGGTCACGCCCTGCTGCGTCCCCGCCGCCAGGCCGACGAGCGCATAGCCCATGTGACCGATGGCCGAGTAGGCGAACAGGCGCTTGATGTTGCGCTGCCCGATGGCGGCGAACGCCCCGATCGCCATGGAGGCGATCGCCACGAACACGATGATCTGCTGCCAGGCGAGGAGAACGTCCGGCGTGGTGCCGAAGGCATCGATGAGGACGCGCAAGGTGAGCGCCATCGCCGCCACCTTGGGCGCGGCGGCGATGAAGGCGGTGACCGGCGTCGGCGCGCCCTCGTAGACGTCCGGCGTCCACATGTGGAACGGCGCGGCCGACAGCTTGAAGGCGAGCCCGGCGACCACGAACACGATGCCGAACACGAACACCGGCTCCACCCCGTCCACCGTCGCGACCCGCGCCGCGATCTCCGGAAAGATGGTGGTTCCCGTATAACCGTAGATGAAGGAGATGCCGTAGAGCAGCATCCCCGACGACAGGGCACCCAGCACGAAGTACTTGAGGCCCGCCTCGGTAGAGCGTAGCGAATCCCGATTGATCGCGGCGAGCACGTAGATCGACAGGCTCTGCAGCTCCAGCCCGAGGTAGAGCGTCAGCATGTCGTTGGCCGAGATCATGATCGACATGCCGAGGACGGCGAGCACCACGAGGACGGGGTACTCGAACCGGTCGAAGCGGGCGGCGCGCGCGTAGGCCGTCGACATCAAGATGGCGAGGAGCGCGCCGACGAGGACGAGCACCTTCAAGTAGCGGGCGAAGGCGTCCGACACGAAGGTGCCGGAGAAGGTGACCCCCTCGCGGAAGGTGAGGACGACGAGGCCGAGGACGAGGAGGAGGAGGAGGATCGACAGCGTCGTGACCGTCCGCGTCGCCTCGGCCCTCGAGAAGGCGCCGACCATCAGGAGGGCGAGCGCGCCGAGGGCGAGCGCGATCTCCGGAAGCGCCGGGAAGAGGTCCGGAAAGGCGTGCATGTCCAAGGCTCTCACTCCTGTCCGGCCGCGAGGGCCGCGGCCTCGGCCGCCAGCGGACCGGACGCCGCCGGCGCCGCGGGGCCCGCGTCGCCGAGGCGGGTCTCGACCCCGGTGATGAGGTTCTGCACCGACGCCTCGGTCACTTCCAGGATCGGCGCGGGCCACACGCCGAACAGGATGACGAGGACGACGAGGGGCACGAGCACCACCTTCTCGCGGAGGTCGAGGTCCTCCATCCGCCGCATCGCCTCCTTCTCGACGGGGCCGAGCACCACGCGGCGGTAGAGCCACAGCGCATAGGCCGCCGACAGGATGACGCCGAGGGTCGCGATCACGGCGGCGAGGGTGTTCACCTGGTAGGTGCCGATGAGGGACAGGAACTCGCCGACGAAGCCGGACGTCCCCGGCAGGCCGACGTTCGCCATGGTGAATACCATGAAGGCGAGCGCGTACCACGGCATGTTCTTCACGAGGCCGCCGTAGGCCGAGATCTCGCGGGTGTGCGCCCGGTCGTAGATGACGCCGACGCACAGGAACAGCGCCGCCGAGACGAGCCCGTGGGACAGCATCAGGAAGATCGCCCCCTGCACGCCCTGAAGGTCCAGCGTGAAGATGCCCATGGTCACGAAGCCCATGTGGGCGACGGACGAGTAGGCGATCAGCTTCTTCATGTCCTCCTGGGCGAGGGCCACCAGCGAGGTGTAGACGACGGCGATCACCGACAGGGCGAAGACGAACGGCTGGAAGTCGAGGCTGGCGTCCGGGAACATGGGCAGCGAGAAGCGCAGGAACCCGTAGCCGCCCATCTTCAGGAGAATGCCGGCGAGGATGACCGAGCCGGCCGTCGGCGCCTCCACATGGGCGTCGGGCAGCCAGGTGTGGACCGGCCACATGGGCATCTTCACCGCGAAGGAGGCGAAGAAGGCGAGCCACAGCCACGTCTGCATGCCCACGGGGAAGTCGTGGGCGAGGAGTTCCGGGATGTTGGTGGTCCCGGCCTCCATGTACATGACGAGGAGCGCCACCAGCATCAACAGCGAGCCAAGCAGCGTGTAAAGGAAGAACTTGAAGCTCGCGTACACCCGCCGCGGACCGCCCCATACCCCGATGATGATGAACATCGGGATCAGGCCGCCCTCGAAGAATATGTAGAAGATCACGATGTCGAGCGCACAGAACACGCCGACCATCATCGTCTCCAGGACGAGGAAGGCGATCATGTACTCCTTGACGCGGACGGTCACCGCCTTCCAGCTCGCCAGGATGCAGAACGGCATCAGGAAGGTGGTGAGGATCACGAACAGCATCGAGATGCCGTCGACGCCCACGTGGTAGGTGACGAGCCCGGGGATCCAGGCCGACCGCTCCTGGAACTGGAAGCCGGACTCCGTCGGGTCGAAGCCCGCCCAGATGAACAGCGACACCAGGAAGGTGAAGACCGTCGTCACCAGCGCCACGCGGCGGATGTTGACGAGCGCCTGCTCGTCCTCCCCGCGCACCAACAGGATGAAGAAGACGCCGACCAGCGGCAGGAAGATGACGAGGGAAAGGACCGGCCAGTCGCTCATCCCGCGCCCCCCGAGGCGAACATGAACCAGGTGATCAAGGCTGCCACACCGATCAGCATGATGAAGGCGTAGTGGTAGAGGTATCCGGTCTGCAGGCGGACCACGTTGCGCGTGACGTCGAGGACGCGCGCGGAGACCCCGTCGGGCCCGAGACCGTCGATGAGGGTGCCGTCGCCCCGCTTCCACAGGAGGCGGCCGAGCGCGAGGGACGGCTTGACGAACACGGCGTCGTAAAGCTCGTCGAAGTACCACTTGTTGAGGAGGAAGCGGTAGACGGCCGGGAAGCGGGCCGCCAGCGCCTTCGGCACCCCCGGCTGCAGGAGATAGAACCAGATGGCGAGGAGGAGGCCCGCGCCCATCATCAGCGCGGGCGACAGCACCACGATCTCCGGCGCGTGGTGGAGCTCCTCGAGGATGGTGTTGTCCTCGCGCATGTAGATTGCGCCCTTCCAGAACGCGTCGAAGTCGTACCCGATGAAGTACGGATAGAAGACGGCGCCCGCGCCGAGGGCCCCGATCGACAGGACGAGGAGCGGGATCAGCATGGACGGCGGCGATTCGTGGGCGTGCTTGAAGGTGTCGGGCGCCGCCCGCGTCTTGCCGTGGAACGTCATGAACACGAGGCGCCAGGAATAGAAGGCGGTGAGCGCGGCCGCGACCACCGTCGTCCAGTAGCCGAACTGGCCGAGCGGGTTATGGCTCATGAACGCCGCCTCGATGATGGCGTCCTTCGAGTAGTAGCCCGCGGTGAAGAAGAAGCCGGTGAGCGCCAGCGTGCCGACGAGCATGCCGGCGTAGGTGTACGGGATCTTCCGCCACAGGCCGCCCATCTTCCGCATGTCCTGCTCGTCGTGCATGGCGTGGATCACGGAGCCCGCGCCGAGGAACAGGAGCGCCTTGAAGAAGGCGTGGGTGAAAAGGTGGAAGATGCCGGCGGAATAGGCGCCCACCCCGATCGCCACGAACATGTAGCCGAGCTGCGAGCAGGTGGAGTAGGCGATCACCCGCTTGATGTCGTTCTGGACGCAGCCGATCGTGGCGGCGAAGAAGGCGGTCGTCCCGCCGATCAGGACGATGAAGGTGAGCGCGTTGGGCGCGAACTCGTAGAGCGGCGACATGCGCGCCACCATGAAGACGCCCGCCGTCACCATCGTCGCGGCGTGGATGAGGGCGGAGACCGGCGTCGGGCCCTCCATGGCGTC
>CAZJNX010000037.1:0-25926 GCA_964547415.1 uncultured Hyphomicrobiales bacterium | reverse complement strand
CGCGGCTTCTCGGCGAGGAACATGGAAAGGCCCCTGTAGCCCTTCTCGTCCGGGTTGGTCCGGGCGAGCAGGGTCATCAGGTCGGCGCGGACCGGGTGGGTGATCCAGGTCTTGTTGCCGGACACGCGCCAGCCGCCGGCCGGGTCGCGCACGGCGCGGGTCTTGAGGGAGGCGAGGTCGGAGCCGGTGTTGGGCTCGGTGAAGACGGCGGTGGGCAGGATCTCGCCCGCCGCGATGGCGGGAAGGTACTTCGCCTTCTGCTCGTCGGTGCCGCCGCCGAGGATGAGCTCGGCAGCGATCTCCGAGCGGGTGCCGAGCGAGCCGACGCCGATGTAGGCCCGCGACAGCTCCTCGGAGACGACGCACATGGCGTCCTTGCCGAGACCGAGGCCGCCGTGCTCCTCCGGGATGGTGAGGCCGAAGACGCCGAGCTCGGCCATCTTCGCGATCACATCGAGGGGGATGTAGTCGTTCTTCAGGTGCCACTCGTGGGCGTAGGGGGTGACCTCCGCCTCCGCGAAGCGGTTCATCTCCGTGCGGATCTGCTCGAGCGTCTCGTCGAGCCCCGGGTCGCCGTGGGGGCCGGCCGGTCCCTGCGCGCGGATCCTCTCCATGAGGGCGGCGCGCCGCTCGGCCGTGTTCCCGTTCTCGAGGAACCAGCGCACCTCCTCCACCCGGGCCTGTTCGAGCGCCGCCTCGTCGAGGCCGAGGTCGGCGGGCCGAAGGATCTCGCCCTGGCTCATGGGGATGCCGCCGAACACCTGGGCGAGGTACTCGCCGAAGCCGATCTCCACGATCAGCCGCTCCATCTCCCCGAGGCGGCCTTCGGCGGCGAGGCGGGCGGCGTAGTCGGCGAGCTGGCGCAGGCACTCGGCGTAGGTGGCGAACCAGGCGAGGCCGTGGGCGGCGCGCTGGTGCTCCTCCACCTTCGCGGAGGCGGTGCGCCCGTCCACCCGCACGAGGGCGGCCACGTTGGCGCGGGCGCGGGTGGCGAGGCCGTCGACGGCGCTCGCCGCCGCCGCGGCGTTCGCGATGAGGGCGTCGTCGCTGGTCGAGGCCGGAGCGGCGGTCAGCATGGCGGTCTCCCGGTCGGCTTGAAACGATCGAACGAAAAGTGGGCCGCAGTCATCCATCATCTTGCGCCGCGGGGCAAGGGAGAGGGCCCGCCCGCGGCAATCGCGCGCCCGCGTCGGGCGCTGGCGAAGATCAACGCTCCCCGGAGGCGACGGTCTCCTCCACGAGACGCGTCACGAGGTCCGCCCGTTCCAGATGGGGCATGTGACCGATCCCGGAAAGGACATGGACGGCGAAGGCGTCGGGCGCGTTCGCCACCTGGTGGACCGGCACGATGTTGTCCGCATCGCCCCAGATCACGCGGACGGGGCAGTCGAGCGCCTCGAGGCGGTCCATGGGCAGGGTCTTCTGGCCGTCCCCGTCGAGGATCGCCTCCACCACCTCCTTGTAGCGCTCGAGGAGGAGCGGGTCGGCGCGCACCGCCGCCATCAGCGGCAGCATGTCCGGCGGCACGGGGCTGCGGAAGCCGAAGAAGCCCTCCACCAACGGCCCGAGCGCGTCGATGGAGGTCGCCCGCGCGAAGCGGCGCAGGAGGCGGGCGTTGATCTCCGGCCCGAAGCCACCGGGAGCGAGGAGGGTGAGGCTCGCCACCTTCTCGGGCGCCCGCATGGCGAGCACGCAGGCGACCGCCCCGCCCATGGAGTGGCCGACGACGTGGGCGCGGGGGATCCCAAGGGCCCCGAGGGTGGCGCCGAGGGCCTTCGCCGAGACGGCGGCGTTGCCGCGCTCCGGCCAGTCCCGCGCCTTGCCGTGCCCCGGCAGCTCCACGGCGAGGCACCGGCGGGACGGGTCGAGGGCGGGCTGGATCCCGGCCCAGGCGAGGGCATCGCCGGCGAAGCCGTGGAGGAGGACGACGGGCGGACGGCCGTCGGAGGCATCCCCGCTCGCGACGACGGGCAGGCTCGCGGTGTCGGTGGGTGTGGACATCTTCGTTCATCCGGGCGGGCCGCGCGGCGGGTTGCCGGCGCGGGACCGCCCGGTTAGGCCTTCCTTTACCAACAATCAACGAGGCTCCGGCTGCGACCTCGATTCCGGGAGGCCCCCCATGATCCGCCGTGCCGTCTTCGCGCTCCTCGCGATCCTGCTCATCGCGCCCGTTGCGGCGGAGGCCGGGACGGTCCGGATCGAGGACCCGGCGACGGGGCGGATCGTGGAGTACCGGCCCTCCTTCGTGGAGCGGCCGCGGGCGGAGCGGCCCACCTACCGCTTCTTCGACGCCGACACCCGGACGTGGCAGACCTACACGGCCACGCGGCAGGAGATGGCCCGCAGGCGCCGGGAGGCGTTCCAGCGGCGCGTGGTCGCCTTCGACACGCGCGAGGCGCCGGGCACCATCATCGTGGATACGGCCGCCCGGCACCTCTACCTGGTGCTCGGCGGCGGGCAGGCGATCCGCTACGGGATCGGCGTCGGGCGGGATGGCTTCACCTGGGCGGGGCGCGAGCGCGTGAGCCGGAAGGCCGAGTGGCCGGACTGGCGCCCGCCGGCGGACATGCTGGCGCGCGAGCCGCACCTGCCGCGTTTCATGCCGGGCGGGCCGGAGAACCCGCTCGGCGCGCGGGCGCTCTACCTCGGCTCCACCCTCTACCGGATCCACGGCACCAACGAGGACTGGTCGATCGGCGAGGCCGTGTCGTCGGGCTGCATCCGCCTCACCAACGACGACGTGCGGCACCTTTACGAGCGGGTGCGGATCGGCGCGCCGGTCATCGTGCTCGGGCCGAACAGCGACCGCTCGGTGGTGACCGCCGCCCTCGGCGGAGGGTCGTGAGGGCGGCGGCGCATCCTCAGCGTGCCGGCCCGTGATAGGGCCGCCGGGTCTCCGGTCCCCGCGTGATGATGATGTAGACCGCGTGGATGATGCCCGGAATGTAACCGAGGATCGTCAGAAGGATGTTGATCCAGAACTGCCAGCCGATTCCGACCTGCAGAAACACGCCGAGCGGCGGCAGAAGGATGGCGACAAGAATTCGAACGACGTCCATGACGTAACGCTCCCGTTGCGAATGGTTTGCGTCACGAACGGCGGGGCACGGCGATCGTTCCGGACGACGACCCGAACGGCCGCCCCTCGCCTCTCACGCCCAGATGGCGACGGGCAGGCCCTTGCCGTCCCGTCCCGGCGGGTCGGGGAACGGGCGGGCGTCACCGGCGAGGATGCGGCGGGCGGCGATGGCGTTCGCCGCCGCGTCCACCAGGTCGTCGATGCCGCAGCCCGAGGGGCGGGCGGCGTCGAAGAAGGCGCGCGCGTAGCCGTACCGGGCGAGGAGGGCGATCCGTTCCTCGATGCCCGGCCGGTCGGGCCGGTTCTTCACCTTCTTGGCGAGCGCCATGGGCCGTTCACCGTTGAGCCGCCAGAACGTCACCTCCGGATGGACCTCGAACACCCGCTCCGCGAGCGCCGGGTCGAGCAGGGCGTCGATCTCGCGGATCTTCGGGAACAACAGGAAACTTTGCCGGCTCACCTTCCGCGGCGGGTCGGAGGTGGCGAGGGCCGCCGCGCAGGCCGCCTCGTAGGTCGCGGCCATGACCGCCGGGCGGGCCGGGACGGAGAAGACGGACGACTGCCGCTCGCCGAGGAGCGGACGCACCGCCTGCTCGGCGACGCGGCCCGGCCCCTCGATCCGGTCCGGCAGGCCGATGGGCATGTCCACCGCGACCCGCACGGGCGCCGACGGGTGGGCGAGGATCTCGCCGAAGGTCTCCCCGTGGACGATCTCCGGCTCGAGCGGCCCGTCCGCGTTGACGGCGACGGCGATCCAGCCCGATCGGCAGCCGTCCACCCCCATCACCCGCAGCGGCGGCCCGCCCTCCCCGGCCAGGCGCACGGCCGCCGTCGGCGGATCGGCGATCGCCGCCTGCCGCGCCGCGAAGGGAAGGTCGTCCGAGCCCGCCGCCACGGCCGCCTCGACGAGGTCGAAGGTGGCGCCGAGGGCCGCCCGGAGGGCCGTCGCCGGCGGGCGCCCCGCGAGCCGCTCCGACAGGAAGAGGGCGGCGAGGAGGTCCCCCGTCCCGTGGGGCGCGCCCGCGACCTCCGGGTGGTCCGCCGCGATGACGCCCCCGGCCGAGAGGTGGACCGCGCCCGTCAGCCCCGCCCCCTCCGCGAGGGAGGTGACCACCACCTCCGCCACGCCGAGGCGGGCGGCCGCCTCCACCGCGTCCTCCACCCGATCGATCGGCCGGCCGGCGAGGAGGGCGAGCTCGAAGCGGTTGGGCGTCAGGATGTCGGCCCGCGGGACGAGATGGCGGGCGAGCGCCTCGATCACCGGGCCTGGAACGTAGGGGCCGCGGGCGTCGGCCGAGACCGGGTCGACGAGGACGAGGAGGCCGGGCCGCCGCGCCTTCAGCCGGTCGATCGCCCGCGCGGTGGCCTCCACCGCCGCGGGCGAGGCGAAGTAGCCCGTGAGGACGGCCGCGACCCGCGCCGCGGCGGGGCTCTCGGCGATCTCCGCCGCCATGGCGGAAAAGGCGGCCTCATCCGTCGGAAGGCGCGTCGCAGGCCCCTTGCCCGGGTGCCAGGTGAGGAGGACGGTCGGCAGCGCCCGGACCGGGTGGCCGCGGCGCTCCAGCGCGAAGCCCGCCGCCCTCAGCCCGACCGAGCCCTCCACCACGAGGGAGGAGACGGCGAGCACCTCTCCCCTTCCCTCGCCGGCGCTTTCCACAGACCCCGATGACACGTTGACAACCCGCCCCTCGCCGCCGACCACTCTCGCCGCCGACCCGACCCGAGACGAGAGGAAAGACGACGCCATGACCGCGCCACGACCGCGCCGCAGCGTGCTCTACATGCCCGGATCCAACGCGCGGGCGCTCGAAAAGGCAAGGACGCTGCCGTGCGACGGCGTCATCCTCGACCTCGAGGACGCCGTGGCGCCCGAGCACAAGGAGGCGGCCCGCGAGCAGGTGGTGGCGGCCGCGAAGTCCGGCGGCTTCGGCCCCCGCGAGGTGGTGATCCGGGCGAACGCCCTCACCTCCCCCTGGGGCAAGGACGACGTGGAGGCGATCGCCGCGAGCGGGGCCGACGCGGTCCTGCTGCCGAAGGTGGAGAGCGCGGAGGACGTGTTCGCCGTCGGCCGCACCCTCAACCGGCTCGAGGCGCCGGAGGAGCTGTCGATCTGGGTGATGATGGAAACGCCCGCCGCGGTCCTCGCCGCCGGCGAGATCGCCCGCGCGGTGCAGGACGGGGAGGGCCGGCGGCTCGAGGCGTTCGTGATCGGCACCAACGACCTCGTGAAGGACACCCACGCCCGCATGGAACGGGGCCGCTGGAACCTGGTGCCGTGGCTCGCCACCTTCGTCGCCGCCGCCCGGGCGTGCGACCTTTCCGTCATCGACGGCGTCTACGGCGACCTCGAGGACATGCACGGCTTCGGCCTCGAGTGCGAGCAGGGCCGCAGCCTCGGCATGGACGGCAAGACGCTGGTCCACCCGAACCAGATCGACGCCGCCAACCGCGTGTTCGCCCCGTCCGAGGACGAGGTGAAAAGGGCGCGCAAGGTCATCGAGGCGTTCGACCTCCCCGAGAACGAGGGGAAGGGCGCGATCCGCGTGGACGGCAAGATGGTGGAGCGCCTCCACGCGGAGATGGCGAAGCGCACGGTGGCGCTCGCCGACGCCATCGCCGCGCGGGCCTACCGCGGGTGAGGGCGGACGGCGCCGGGGGGCGGCCGGGGCGGATCGCCGTCGCCACCTGGAACATCAACTCGATCCGCGCGCGCCTCAAGCTCGTGGAGCGCTTCGTGGAGGCGCGCGCGCCCGACGTCCTCCTCCTGCAGGAGACGCGCTGCGCGGACGAGTCCTTCCCCTCGGCGGCGCTGAGGAAGCTCGGCTACCCCCACCTCGCCCTCAACGGGCGCAAGGGCCACCACGGGGTCGCCGTCCTCTCCCGCCTGCCCCTCCACGACGTGACGGCGGAGGTGATCGGCGACGTGGACGAGCCGCGCCACGTCTCGGCGGTGGTGGAGACGGCGGCGGGGCCCGTCCGCCTCCACTCCCTCTACGTGCCCTCGGGCGGGGACGAGCCGGACGTGGCGTCGAACCCGAAATTCCGCGACAAGCTGGCCTTCGTGGAGGGCCTCGCGGACTGGGGTCCCGCCGCGGCGGCCGAGCCGGCGCTGCTGGCGGGCGACTTCAACATCGCCCCCCTGCCGGAGGACGTGTGGAACCACCGCCAGCTCCTCACCGTCGTGAGCCACACCCCGGACGAGACGGAGCGCCTCGACGCGGCGCAGGCGGCGGGCGAATGGGTGGACGTCGTGCGCCGGGACAGGCCGCCGCCCGACCCCGTCTTCACCTGGTGGAGCTATCGCAACCGGACCTGGCCGGGCTCCAACCGCGGCCGGCGCCTCGACCACGCCTGGGCCTCCCCCGCCCTCGCCGCGCGCGTCGTCGCGACGGAGGTGATGGCGGAGACGCGCGGGTGGGAGAAGCCCTCGGACCACGTGCCGGTCATCGCCGTCATCGGCGCGGCGTAGGGCGCCGGAATCGTCGCGCGCGGCTCAGCGTTCGCCGACGCGCATGCGCCTTTCGAGGTAGGCGCCGTAGCGGGAGAGGCTGAAGACGAAGGCGAAGTAGATGAGGGCGATGAAGACGTAGACCTCCACGTAGGCGAAGCGCCACTCGCCCGTGCCGTAGGCGGCGTTGCCGGAGGCCATGATGTCGAAGAAGCCGACGATGATGACGAGCGAGGTCTCCTTGAAGGCGATGACGAACTGGTTGATCGTCGGCGGCAGGGCGTTGCGGAAGGCCTGGGGCAGCACGATCAGGAACGTCCGCCGCCAGTAGCCGAGGCCGAGCGCCTTCGCCGCCTCCTCCTGCCCGGGCGGGATCGCCTGGATGCCGCTTCGGATGTTCTCCGCCTGGTAGGCGGCGAAGAACAGGGCGAAGCCCGCGATCACCCGGTAGAGCTTGTCCCCGTCGAGGAAGTCCGGCAGCACCAGCGGCAGGACGACGGCCGCCACGAACAGGATCGACACCAGCGGCAGCGAGCGCACCGCGTCGATCACCGCCCCGGTCACGCCCGAGATCACCGGAAGGTTCGAGCGCCGCATCAGGGCGAGGACGACCGACAGCGGCATCCCGAGGAGGACGCCGAGCGCGAAGATGAAGACGGTGAGGGACAGGCCGCCCCACTTCTCCTCCGACACCGGTTCCAGCCCGAGGACCCCGCCCCGCATCAGGACGAAGAAGGCGAGGAAGCCGCCGACCCACAGGGCCGACAGCCGCCCCGCCCGCCAGAAGACCGGCACGCACGACAGGACCGCCACCACCACGATCACGATGCAGGCGAGGCCCGACCGCCAGTGGAGGTCGTGCGGGTAGAGACCGAACAGGATGAGCCGCCAGCGCGCGTCGATGATCGCCCAGCACGCCCCGCTCGCCGCCTCGCACGCCTCCGGCCCGTCGGCCGCGGAGAAGACCGCGCCGAGGACCGCCCAGTCGAGGACGTGCCAGGCGATGGTGGCGATGAGCGCGATCCCGGCGAGCGACACGAGCGCGTTGAGCGGCGAGGAGAACAGCCGCCGCCACGTCGGCGTGCGCGGCGGCGCGGGCGCCGCGGCCGCGGCAGCGGGCGTCGGCCGGGCGCCCTCGGTGGGGACGGCGAGTGTCATCGTCTGGTCCGGGCCCTCGTGCCGCTCACAGCTGGATGTTCTGCCCCTTCAGTCGGATCGCGCGGTTGACCGCGTTGAGGATGCTCGCGAGCGTGAAGTTGATGAGGAGGAAGCCGGCCATCAGGATGCCGATGAGCTCGATCGTCTGGCCGCTCTGGGTGATCGACACGGCGATCACCATGAAGAAGTCCGCGAAGCCGATGGCGATGCCGAGCGTCGTCGCCTTGACGAGCCACACGTACTGCCCCGTCAAGGTCGGCATGATGGCGCGGATCGCGAGCGGCAGCCAGACCCGCCAGAACACCGCGAACGGCCTGAGCCCCAGCGACAGCGCCGCCTCCGTCTGCCCCTGCCCGACCGCGAGGAAGCCCGCCCGGAAGATCTCCGCGAGGTAGGCCCCGCCGTAGAGCATGATCGCCACCACCATGGCCGACAGCTCCGGCGGGATCGTGATGCCTCCCACGAAGCGCAGGCCGCGGAGCTCGGGGACCGACACGAGGGGCGTGTCGGCGATCCGCCCGAGCCACAGGAACAGGACGGCGAGGAGCGCCCCGCCGCCGAGGACGGCGAGGACCACCCGCCGCCGCCCCCGCGGCTCGAGGTGGGACAGCCGGCGCGTCGCCCCGGCGTAGACCGCAAGGCCGACGGCCGCCGCCAGCGCGAGGATCGCGGCGAGTGCCGACCCGCCCGTGACGTTGAGCCCGGGCACCATCAGCCCCCGCGCCGACAGGAAGACGGCCTCCCCGAGGTCGTACGCCTGGCGCGGGTGGGGCAGGTGCGTCAGCACCGCGTACCAGAAGAACACCTGCAGGATCAGCGGCACGTTGCGGAAGACGTCCACGTAGGCCGCGCCCACGAGGTTCATCACCGGGTTCGGCCCGATCCGGAGCGTCGCCACCACGACCCCGACGAGGGTGGCGAGGGTGAGCGAGATGGCGGCGAGGAACAGCGTGTTGAGGACGCCGATGAGAAGCGCCTTCCAGTACGGGTCGCCGAACTCGTACGGCAGCAGCGAGAAGCTGATCGGCCAGCCGGTGGAGCGGAAGAGGAAGTCGAAGCCCGAGGTCATGCCCTGGGCGTCCATCGTCCGCTGGGCGGTGACCGCGAAGGTGACGAGGATGGCGGCGATGCCGCCCGCGAACAGCAGCTGGACGAGGATGTCCCGCACCTTCGCGTTGCGGATGAACGTCGGCATCGCCCGCTCCCGCTCCGGCCCGGCACCACCGTGGCACCGGGTGCGGCGGCGGAGGGGTCCGCCGCCGCCCGTCCGCCTCAGTCGAGCACGAGCGGGTAGAACACGCCACCGTCCCGGTAGGTGGCGTTGATGCTCCGGTCGAGCCTGTAGGGGCTGTCCGCGCCCAGATTGCGCTCCCAGAACTCGTCGAAGTTGCCGAAGCGCTTAATCACGTTGTAGGCCCAGTCGTCCTCGAGGCCGAGCTGGGCGCCGAAGCCGGGGCTCGCGCCGAGGAGCTTGGCGACCGCCGGGTTCGGCGGGTTCTCGCGCATCTCGTCCACGTTCTCGCTCGTCACGCCGTTCACCTCGGCGAGCCACAGCGCGCTCGCGAGCCAGTTGGCGATGTCGACGAAGTTGGGATCGCCCTGGCGCATGCCCATGGCGACGGGCTCGGCCGACAGCACCTGGGGCAGGATGACGTGCTCGTCCGGGTCGTCGGCCTTGAGGCGCACCGTGGCGAGGACCACGTCCCACTGGGCATAGGCGTCGCACCGGCCGGAGAGGTAGGCCGCGTCCGTCTCCTCCGTCTTCTCGATGGCGAGGAAGTCGAGGTCGACGCCCGAGGCCGCCACGTACTCGGCGACGTAGCGCTCGATGGTGGTGCCGGCGGGCACGCACACCGTCCCGCCCTCGAGGTCGGCGATGGTCTCGGCCCCGAACTCCTCCCGCGTCAGGACGCGGATCGGCGCGAGTAGGTAGGGCCGGGCGAACTGGACGCCGAGGTCCGTGTCGCGGTTGAAGGTCCAGCCCGTCGCCTTGATGATGATGTCGATGTCGCCCGACTGGAGCGAGGGGAAGCGCTGCGCCCAGCCGATGGGCACGATCTCGAGGTGCCCCTCGTCGGTGCCGAAGATCGCGGTGGCGAGGGCGCGGCACAGGTCGATGTCGAAGCCGTGCCACTCGCCCTCATCGTCCACCTCCGCGAAGCCGAGGTAGGAGCCGTTGTGGCCGGTGCACAGGAGCGCGCCACGCTCCTTGATGGTCGCGAGCGTCTCCCCGCCCGCCTGGGCCGCCGCCGTGCCGGGCTGGAGCCCCACCGCCAGCGCGAGGGCCGCCGCAGCGCCCTGAAGGACCGTCTTCCGCATTCCCGATCGCCTCCGCTTGTCCGCCGTTCGCGCGTTCGCCGGCCTTGTCCCGGCCGGTCTCCCCTCCGGACGGGGCGGCGCGCGGCCTTGCCCCGACAGAGTGTTATAACTTATAACACGCTCCGACGGACCCGCAACACGCGGGCGCCGCAACGGGAGCCGACCTTGGCCGAAAGCGGGAACGACGGGCAGGACGGGCAGGACGCGCCGGCCGGCGGGAAGAAGGCGGAAGGGGGCTTTTCCGCCGTCCACGAGACGGGGCTCGACGGGTGCCGCGAGACGGCCCTTTCCCTCCACGGGAAGGGGCGGCCCTGGCACATTCACTCCCTCGCGCCCGACTGCCGCTTCAACCCGAAGGGCGGCCGCTACGCCTTCGCGGTGGAGGACGAGACCACGGGCGCCGCCCACGTCGCCTTCTGCGAAGAGCAGCCGCGCCCCCTCAACCTCGAGCTCCTCGCCCTCCTCCACGGGGACGACATCCTGAGCGCGGCCGCCGCCGCCGGGCCGGACGACCCGATCGCCGTGCGGATGATCGAGCGGACGCGGGACCTGTGCCGCCGCGGCGCCCGCTGGCATCACCACATCTTCTCCCCCCGCTGCCGGCTGAACCCGGCGCCCGGCAGCCACACCATCGCCCTCGAGTGCCCGGCGGAGGGCCTCTACGAGGTCGCCTCCTTCGAGGAGGAGCCGCGGGCCCTGCTGTCGGCCGTGGAGCGCCTCTACTTCGGCGAGGAGACCCCCTAACCGAGGGCCGCGGCCGCCCGCCTTCTTGAACCCGCGGCGCGGCCGGGGCATGACGCCGGCCATGGACAGAAAGCGCCTCGTTCCCCGCCCGCCGCGGGACATCCCCTCCCCCGTCGCCCCGCCCGAGACCGTCTTCGTGCGGTCCTTCCCGATCGGCTGGGGCGACCTCGACCCGGCGCAGATCGCCTATACCGGCCGCCTGCCCGACCTCGTGGTGCGGGCGAGCGAGGGCTGGATCGCCTCGCTGCTCGGCGGCAGCTTCTTCGACCTGCAGTGCGACTACGGCCTCGACACGCCGTTCGTGCACCTGTCGGTGGATTTCCACTCGCCGGTGACGACCGAGGCGCCGCTCGACTGCGCGGTCCACGTGGAGCGGGTCGGCACCACCTCCCTCCCCCTCGTCACCGTGGCGCGGCAGGCCGGCCGCCACGCCTTCACCGCCCGCACCGTCCAGGTCTTCGTGGACCTCGTCACCTTCCGCCCCAGCCCGATCCCGGACAACGTGCGGGCGTCGATCGCCGCCTACCGCGACCGCTTTCCCGTCCCCGCCGAAGCGCTGCGCCCTGCCCGCTGACGTCCTCCTTGCGCGCGGCCGCGACCGCCCGTAGAGGACGGTCCGCGTAAATGGGAGACCGCGCGCAGCCATGACAGACGTTCCCGGCCTCGACGAACACGACCGGATCCCCGGCACCTCCGACGTGCGCTACGTTCCGCCCCCGCCGGACGCCTCGCCGCTCCGGTCGATCCAGGGGCTCTTCGCCTACGGGCGGGAGGACCGCGATCCCGAGACGGTGGAGATCATCACCTACGCCTTCGGCGAGGGCGGCATCGACCTCGCGGCCGCCCTCGGGGAACCGGGCCCCCTCGTCAGCGACACGTGGCCGGACGCCGGCAAGGCGGCCTACCGGGCGATCCTCGACCACTACGAGGAGGTCATCAACGTCGCCTTCGTGGAGACGGACGATCCCGAGGCCGCCGACCTCGTGGAGTACGTGGCGAACCTGCGGGAATCGCCCGACGCTTCGTTCTACGGCCTCCAGGAGTTTCCCGGCCCCGCGACCTCCATCGGCGTCATCAACAGCGACTGGTTCGAGTTCGACGGCGGCGCGCCCGCGCTGCCGGGCGGCATCCTGTGGAAGGTGATGATCCACGAGCTCGGCCACGGGCTCGGCCTCGGCCACCCCCACGACAACGGCCTCGGCACCTCGATCATGCGCGGGGTGGAGGCGCCGCGCTTCAGCTTCGGCGACTTCGACCTCAACCAGGGCGCCTTCACGGTGATGAGCTACAACGGCGCCGCCGGCGCCCGGTACGGCATCACCTACGGCAACTACGGGGACTCGCTCACCCTCGGCGCCCTCGACATCGCCGCCCTCCAGACGATGTACGGCGCCAACGACACGACCCGCCCGGGCGACGACGTCTACCGCCTCGACATGTTCAACGAGCTCGGCGTCGGCTACGCCACCATCTGGGACACGGGCGGCGTGGACACCCTGCGCTACGACGGCGACCGGGAGGCGACGCTCGACCTGCGCGCGGCCACGCTCCGATACGAGGAGGGCGGCGGCGGCTTCCTGAGCGAGATCGTCGGCGTGAAGGCCGGGCGCACCATCGCCCACGGCGTCGTCATCGAGAACGCGATCGGGGGCCGCGCGTCCGACGAGATCTTCGGCAACGACGCCGACAACCGCCTCTTGGGCCGCAACGGCTTCGACCGGATCGAGGCCCTCGGGGGCGACGACACCGTGCACGGCGGCCGCCTCGACGACGTCCTCCTGGGCGGGGCGGGCGCGGACGTCCTCGTCGGCGGGTCGGGCGACGACGCGATCAACGGCGGGGCCGGCGCCGACACGATCCGCGCGGGCGCGGGCCGCGACAGCGTCTCCGGCCAGGCGGGCGAGGACCGGATCCTCGGCGGCGCTGGCCGGGACGTCGTCGAAGGCCAGGGCGGCGACGACGTCCTCGTGGGCCACGGGGGCGGCGACCGGCTCGAAGGGGGCGCGGGCGAGGACCGCATCGCCGGCGGCCGGGGCAACGATTCCATCGGCGGCGGCGCGGGCGATGACCGGATCCGCGCGGGTACGGGCGAGGACACGATCCTCGGTGGCGCCGGGGACGACGTCATCGCCGGCGGGCGGGGCGCGGACGCGTTCGTGTTCGCCGCGAACGCCGGCGACGACTTCATCGTCGACTTCGACACGGCGGAGGACGTCCTCGTCTTCGCCATCCGCGGGATCGGGGGAACCGGCGACCTCACCCTCTCCGACGCGGGCGACCGCACGGTCATCCTCGCGGGCGAGGTCTCGGTGACGCTGCTCGCGGTCGGAGCGGGCGGTCTCACCGTCGACAACTTCGAGTTCGTTCTCTGAGGGAAAGGAAGCGGAGGCCGCGAGAATGGGCGAGCTTCACGGACACGGGGAGCCGGCGGAGGGTCCTTCCGACGTCCGGTTCGTACCGCCGCCTCCCGACGAGTCGCCGCTGCGGGCGATCCAGGGAACCACCGCCTACGGCCGGGAGGACCGGGACCCGAGAACCGTCGAGGTCATCACCTACGCCTTCGGCCCGGCGGAGGTCGACGTCGGTGCGTCCTACGGCACACGGATCGAGACCACGACGTGGACGGCCGACCAGAAGGACGCCTACCGGGCCGGCCTCGCCGTCTTCGAGGAAGTGGCGAACGTCCGCTTCGAGGAGATCGACGATCACCGGGCGGCCGACCTCGCCGAGTACGTGGTCGACACGTCGGGGCGGCCGTTCTTCAAGGGGATCCAGGAGCTGCCGTCCGTCGCCTCGGCGATCGGCGCCCTCGACCTTTACTACCTCGACGCCGCGGGCGGCGAGGAGGCGCGGCCGGGCGGCGCCTTCTTCCAGACGATCGTGCACGAGATCGGCCACGGTCTCGGCCTCGGCCACCCCCACGACAGGACCGCCGGGACCACCATCCTGGCCGGCGTCGGGGAGTGGAGCGACCTCGGCGACTTCAGGCTCAACCAGGCCGACTTCACCGTGATGAGCTACAACAGCCCCAACGCCGAGACGTGGGGCCGGGCGGTCGGACCGTTCGGCGGGATGACCGGGCTCGGTGCCCTCGACATCGCCGCCGTGCAGGCGATGTACGGGCCCAACCGCGACACGCGGACGGGCGACGACGTCTACCGTCTCGACGCCGCGAACGTCGCCGGCGCGGGCTTCGAGGCGATCTGGGACGCGGGCGGCACCGACACCCTGCGCTACGACGGCGACCGGAACGCCCGGCTCGACCTGCGCGCCGCAACCCTCGCCTACGAATCGGGCGGCGGCGGCTTTCCCAGCTACGCGGACATGGTGAAGGCGGGCCGCACCATCGCGAACGGCGTCGTCATCGAGAACGCCGTGGCGGGCAGCGGCAACGACACCGTGGTCGGCAACGGGGCGGACAACCGCCTCGTCGGGAAGGCGGGTGGCGATTCCCTCTACGGGCTCGGAGGCGACGACGGCATCGCCGCGGGCGGCGGCGACGACCGCCTGTGGGGCCATGGCGGTGCGGACAGGGCCCACGGCGGGGCGGGTGACGACACCCTCGAAGGCAACGGCGGCGACGATACCCTTTCCGGTGGACGCGGAAGCGACTTTTCGGACGGGGGCGCCGGGGAAGACCGGATCGCCGGCGGCAGGGACCGCGACAGCCTCCTCGGGGGCGAGGGGAACGACACCCTCGCCGGCAACCAGGGCCCGGACAACCTCAACGGGGAAGACGGCGATGATCGCCTCTTCGGAGGGAACGCCAGCGACACCCTCGCCGGTGGGGCCGGCGAGGACGTGCTCGCCGGGGGCGCCGGGCGGGATTTCTTCACCTTCGGGGCAGGTGACGGTCGAGACCGCGTGCGCGACTTCGAGACGGACGTCGATGTCCTGCGCTTCTCGATCGCCGGCATCGAAAGCGTCGACGACCTCGCCATCGCCGCGCGCGGCAGCCGCACCGTGGTGGAGGCCGGGGACGTGACCGTCGTCCTGAGGGGCGTGTCTGCGGACGCGCTCGACGCGGACAACTTTTTCATCGCGCCCCCGCTCTGAACCCGCCCTCGGTCGTCGGCCGAAGCAGCCACGGGCTCGCCCCCGGGCGCGGCAGAAAGCGGCGGACGACGCGCGCGCCGGTGCGGCCCGTCCCGTCGCGGATCGACCACGGCCACCGGCCATCCCGACGCCCCGGCGCCCCGTCGGGCGCGACCGGCCGCCGCGGCGCACACCCCGGGCTTACCGGAACGGCTTTCGCCCGATAATGGAACGAAAAGCGAACGAGGTGCCCATGCCCGCGGCCGACATCGAGGCGCGGCTCGCCATCCTGGCCGATGCCGCCAAGTACGACGCCTCATGCGCCTCCAGCGGCGCCGCAGGAAGGAACGCGCTCGCCTCCCGCGGCATCGGCTCCACCGAGGGCTCGGGGATCTGTCACGCCTACGCGCCGGACGGGCGGTGCATCTCGCTCCTCAAGATCCTCATGACCAACGCGTGCATCTTCGACTGCGCGTACTGCGTGAACCGCGTGTCCAGCGACGTGCCCCGCGCCCGCTTCACGCCGGAGGAGGTAGCCGACCTCACGATGGCCTTCTACCGGCGCAACTACGTCGAGGGGCTGTTCCTGTCCTCGGGCATCGTGCGCTCGTCCGACCACACGATGGAGCAGATGGTGCGCGCCGTGCGCCTCCTCAGGGAGGCCCACGGCTTCCTCGGCTACGTCCACCTGAAGGCGATCCCGGGCGCCTCCCCGGCGCTCGTCGAGGCGGCGGGCCGCCTCGCCGACCGCCTGTCCATCAACGTGGAACTGCCGACCGAACGGGGCCTGAGGCGCCTCGCCCCGGAGAAGGACGGGCGCACCATCCGCCGCGCCATGGGCGGCGTGCGCCGCGCCATCGAGGCGGCGAGGCCGGCGGCGAAGGACCGGGCGAAGCCGCCCCGCTTCGCGCCGGCGGGCCAGTCCACCCAGCTGATCGTCGGCGCGGACGGGGCGAGCGATGCCGAAATCCTGGCGGCGGGCGCCCGGCTCTACGCCGGCTACCGCCTGAAGCGGGTCTACTACACCGCCTTCAGCCCGATCCCGAACGCCTCGGCCGCCCTTCCCGCCACGCCCGCGCCCCTGCGGCGCGAGCACCGCCTCTACCAGGCGGACTGGCTCACCCGCTTCTACGGCTTCGGGGTGGACGAGGTCGTCTCGGCGACCCGCGAGGGCATGCTGGACCTTGCCCTCGACCTGAAGACGGCCTGGGCGCTCGCCAACCGCCACCTCTTTCCCGTCGACGTGAACCGCGCGCCGCGGGAGATGCTGCTGCGCGTCCCGGGCCTCGGCGTGCGCACCGTCGACGGCATCCTGTCGGCGCGGCGGCACCGCACCCTCGGCCTCGAGGACCTGTCGCGCCTCACCCGCACCCTCGCCCGCGCGCGGCCGTTCATCCTCGCCCGCGGCTGGCGCCCCTCCGCCCTCCTCGACCGGGCGGACCTCGAGGCGCGGCTCGCCGCCCCCGCACGCCAGCTCGACCTGTTCGCCGCATGAGCGCTCCGGTCGCCGTGCGCCGCCGCGCATGCCTCGCCTTCCCGGCCGACTTCGCGGGCTTTCGCGACGCCGCCCGGCGGCTCGACGCCGCCGCCGTCCCGCCCGAGGCCGTCGCCTGGACGGTCGCGGGCGAGGCGGGGGACCTGTTCGCGGGCGAGGCGGAGGATCTTCCGGAGGCCCCCGCCGGCCCGCCGCGGCGGGTGCCGGCCGCGTTCGTGGCGCTCGCCCGGGACGTCGCCTGCCACGCCGACCCGGCCCGCTTCGACCTTCTCTATCGCCTCCTGTGGCGCCTGCGGACGGCGCCGCGGCTCATGGACGAATTGGCGGACGCGGACGTCGCCCGTGCGCTCCGCCTCCGGAAGGCCGTCCGGCGCGACGGGCACAAGATGAAGGCGTTCGTGCGTTTCCGCGCCCTGCCGGACGGGACGGCGGAGGCGGGCGAGCGGTTCCTCGCCTGGTTCGAGCCGGACCACCACGTGGTCGAGCGCACCGCCCCCTTCTTCGTGCGCCGCTTCGCCGGACAGGCCTGGTCCATCCTGACGCCGCGCCGCGCGGCCCACTGGGACGGGCAGCGCCTCGCCTTCGGCCCGGCGGCCGTCCGCGCCGACGCCCCGGACGGCGACCCGCTGGAGGAGACCTGGCGCACCTACTACGGCTCTATCTTCAACCCGGCGCGGCTGAAGGTGAAGGCGATGGCGGCGGAAATGCCCCGGAAGTACTGGCGGAACCTGCCCGAAGCCCGGCTGATTGACCCGCTCGTACGACAGGCGCCCGCCCGCGCGGGGGCGATGGTGGCAGCCCGGCCCCTGCCGCCGGCCCGCTCCACGCGGGTCCGCCGGGCGCGCGAGCGGGAGGAAGAGGAGCGCCGCATGCTGTTCACCGACATCGACACCCTCGAGGCCGTCGCCGAGGGCGTCGCCCGTTGCGAGCGCTGTCCGCTCCACCGGGACGCCACCCGGGGCGTCGCGGGCGAGGGCCCGCGGGACGCGCGCATCGTGATGGTCGGCGAGCAGCCGGGCGACCGGGAGGACATCGAGGGCCGCCCCTTCGTCGGCCCCGCCGGCAGGAAGCTGGACCGGGGGATGGCGGAGGCGGGGATCGACCGGCGGGAGGTCTACGTGACCAATGCGGTCAAGCACTTCAAGTTCGAGCCGCGCGGCAAGCGGCGGATCCACAAGAAGCCGGACGCGGGCGAGATCCAGGCCTGCCGCTGGTGGCTCGACAACGAGCTGAAGCTGATCGCGCCGGAGATCGTGGTCGCCCTCGGCACCACGGCGGTCATCGCTGTCCTCGGCAAGGCGCGGTCGATCACGTCCCTGCGCGACGCCCCGGTGGTCCTCGACACGGGCGCGCGCCTGTTCGCGACCGTCCACCCGTCCTATCTCCTGCGCCTGCCGGACGAGGAGGCGAAGGCGCGGGAATACGCCCGTTTCGTGGGCGATCTTTCGCGCATCGGCGCGGCGCTCGCCGCCTGACCCATCCGCCCCGGCGGGCGCGCCCGACGATCCGGCGACCGGTCGGAGCCACGGCGAAGGCGAGCGCGGCCCGGGGGCCCGGCGGGCGCGCCGGCGACCGCGGCGACCGGTTCGGCCCGATCGCCATCGCCCGCGGTCGCCTCTCCGACGAACCCTCGCCCCGTTCGCGGCCGCGGCGACGCCGGGCCTGTCCCTCCACCGGGTCGACGCCGAGACGGAGGGGACGGACGCCCAGGCCGAGCTCTCGGTTCGGCTTGAACGGAACGCTCGCAGCGAGAGCGGGCGCGGGGCGGACGCGATACGATGGTCGCCTCGGCGAATGCCTGCGTGGCCGCCCTCGACAAGCCGATGCGCGGGCGCGGCAACCGCGCCCGGACGAGACGGGCGGCCGAACGCGGAACCGACGCGCGCGGGTTCGGCGTAAACGCCCGGGCGCCTGCCGCATGTGGTCGCGAAAACGGCGGCGCCTTGGCCCGAAAGGTCCGACTCGGTCGACGGGAGGCGGGGAACGGTGCGCGCGTCGCATGGATGCCGAGGCGGGTCCGCCCGTCCCGTCCTCCCGTAGTCCGGCCGCAGTCTCGCCGGACAGGAGAACCCCGGACGGTCTCGCTGCGACGAGCCACTCGCGGGGCGAAGCGAGCCGCCGCCGAACCGGTGGCGCGCCGCCCCCCGTGACCGGCACGGGCGTGTGCATCCCTCCGGATTCGGATCGGCCACGGCCGCCCCGGCCGCTCGCCCGTCGCCCCGACCGCACGACGGCACCGTCCGAGCCCCGGTGCGGCCGGGCGGCAAGCCCGGTGGCGGCGACGGCGCGGCGAGACGCCGTCAGTCGGCGGCGCCTCGGCCCGAAAAGGTCCGCCTCGGTCGACGGGAGGCGGGGAACGCTGCGCGCGTCGCATGGATGCCGAGGCGGGTCCGCCCGTCCCGTCCTCCCGTAGTCCGGCCGCAGTCTCGCCGGACAGGAGAACCCCGGACGGTCTCGCTGCGACGAGCCACTCGCGGGGCGAAGCGAGCCGCCGCCGAACCGGTGGCGCGCCGCCCCCCGTGACCGGCACGGGCGTGTGCATCCCTCCGGATTCGGATCGGCCACGGCCGCCCCGGCCGCTCGCCCGTCGCCCCGACCGTACGACGGCACCGTCCGAGCCCCGGTGCGACCTGACGGCAAGCCCGGTGGCGGCGACGGCGCGGCGAGACGACGTCAGGCGGCCCGCCGATCCGGCGACCGGCCGACGATCCGCCTCGACGAGGGCCCCCGCCGGTCAGGCGCCACCGCGGGCGCGCGACACAACCGCGTCGATCATCGGGCCCGCCGCGCGCAAGGCGGGGCCCGCGGCGGCGAGGTCCGCCCAGTCGACGGGCGCGTCCGTGCAGGCGGCGAGCGCCGGCAGGAGTTCGAAGGACCCGCCGCTCGCACCGGCCGCAATCGCCTCCTTCACGAGGCGCTTCGCCTCGGCCCGGGGCATGTGGACGGCGAGGGCGAAGGTCGCCGCCTCCGCGTGGACGATGCCCCCCTCCGCGGCGACGTGGGCCGCCATCCGCGCCGTGTCGAACGTTGCGGCGGCGAGCGCGCGATCCACGAGGGAAAGCGCCCCGTGGGCGGCGATCGCGATCTCCGGGAGCGCCAGCCACTCCTCGGTCCACGTCGCCCCGTCCCGCTCGTGGGCGGCGAGCATGGTCCCGTGCATCTCGCCCGCAAGGGTGGCGGCGTGGCGGGCGAGGGCGACGGCGACCTCGGGCCCCACGGGGTTCTGCTTGTGCGGCAGGGTGGACGACCCGCCACCCCCCGCGATCCGCACCTCGCGGATCTCGCTCGCCGCCATCAGCAGGAGGTCGGTCGCGATCTTGCCGCCCGCCCCGGAAAGGCGCGCGAGGAAGGAGGCGAGTTCGGCCGGCCGGTCGCGCGCCGCGTGCCACGGGTGGGCTTCGGCAAGGCCGAGGTCGGCGGCGAGGCGCGCCATCACGGCGGGCCCTCGGCCGCCCATGTGGGCGAGGTTGCCGACCGACCCGCCGAGCTGGACGGCGAGCGTGCGCGCCCGGACACCCGGAAGGTCGTCCGACAGGCGCACCAACGGGTCGAGCCACCCCGCGATCTTGAGGCCGAGGCTGGTCGGCGCCGCCCCCTGCCAGCGGGTGCGGGCGAGCACCACGTCGCCCCGGTGGCGGTCGGCGAGGGCGGCGAGCCGGTCGATCACCCCGTAGAGCCGCGCCGCCGTGACGTCGAGGGCGGCGGACAGGCGGAGCGCGAGGCCCGTGTCCATCACGTCCTGGGAGGTGGCGCCGAAATGGAGGTGCACGGCATCGCCCGGCATCCGCCGCCCCAGCGCCTCCACGAGGCCGGGCACCGGCATCCCGGACCGCGCCGTCTCCTCGTCGATCTCGCCGACGATCGCGCCGAGCGCTTCATCGTCCGCCGCGATGACCTCCAGCGCGTCCGAGAGCGCCTCCCCCGCCGCGGCGGGGATCACGCCTTCGGCGGCCTGGGCGCGGGCGAGGGCGGCCTCGAAGCGGACCATGGCGGCAAGCTCCGCCCGGTCGGTGAAGAGGTCGGCGACCGGGCCGGCGGCGAACAGCCCGCGGTAGAGCGGGCGCGCGAGCGCCACCACGTCAGCCCGCCGCGCCCTTGCCGGGCAGCGCCCCCTCCTCCTCCAGCGCCTTCCTGATGACGCGCAGCGCCGAGATCGCCGCCGGAACGCCGCCGTAGACCGCCACGTGCATGATGACCTCGCGCAGGTCCTCCGGCGTCGCCCCGGTACGTACGGTGGCGCGGGTGTGGAGGGCGAGCTCCTCGTGGTGGCCGAGGGCGGCGAGGAGCGCGATGGTGATCATGGAGCGCTCGCGCAGGGGGATCTGCGGCCGCGTCCACACGCTCCCCCACGCCGCCTCGGTGATGTACTCCACGAAGTCCCGGTCGAAGTCGGTCGCCCCGCCCTCCGACCGGTCCACGTGCGCATCGCCCAGCACCGCGCGGCGCTGGCGCCGCCCCGCCTCGAGGCGCGTGTCGTCGGTCATTCCCTTTTCCTCCCTCTCGCTTCTCAGTCGTACGGCAGCCCCACGTAGTTCTCCGCCAGCGAGGCGAGCGCGGCCCGCGAGGAGAACAGGTAGTCGAGCTCGGCCTTGCGCATGCGCCGGTCGAAGGCGTCCTCGCGATCGAAGGTGTGGAGGAGCCGCGTCATCCACCAGGAGAAGCGCTCGGTCTTCCAGACCCTTGCGAGCGCCTTCTCCTCGTAGGCGGCGAGCGGCGCCTCCGCCCCGGTGCGGAAATGCTCGATGAGGGCGCGGGACAGGAAATGGACGTCCGAGGCGGCGAGATTGAGGCCCTTCGCCCCCGTCGGCGGGACGATGTGGGCCGCGTCCCCGGCGAGGAAGAGGCGGCCGTGGCGCATCGGCTCGGCGACGAAGCTCCTGAGGCGGGCGAGGCTCTTCTCGATGGACGGGCCCGTCTCGAGGCGGGCCGCCGCCTCCGCCGGCAGGCGCGCGGCGAAGGCCTCGAAGAAGCGCTCGTCGGACCAGGCGGCCACGTCCTCGTCGGCCGGCACCTGCACGTAATAGCGCGACAGGTGCGGGTTGCGCATGGAGGCGAGGGCGAAGCCGTCCGGATGGCTCGCGTAGATGAGCTCCTCCGCGACGGGCGGCCGCTCGACCAGGACGCCCAGCCAGCCGAACGGGTAGACCCGCTCGAAGACGGTGAGCCGATCCTCAGGGATGGAGCGGCGGCTGACGCCGTGGAAGCCGTCGCACCCGGCCACGAACCGGGCCGACAGCCGCCGCTCCCGCCCCCCGTGCACGAAGGTGACGGACGCCTCGTCCCCGTCGAGGCCGTGGAGGGCGACGTCCTCCGCGTCGTGGATCGTCTGGGCGCCCGAGGCGTCGCGGGCCTCGTAAAGGTCCCGCGTCACCTCGGTCTGGCCGTAGACGGTGACGACGTCGCCGCCCGTGAGGTCCTCGAAGTCGATCCGCTCGAGCCGGCCGTCGTGGGCGATGTTGACCGCCCCGTGGACGAGCCCCTCCCGCTCCAGCCGGTCGGCGGCGCCCGCTTGCCTCAGGAGGCGGACCGTTCCCCGCTCGAGGACGCCCGCACGGATGCGCGAGAGCACGTAGTCCCGCGAGCGGCGCTCCAGGATCACGTTGTCGATCCCCGCGCGGGTGAGGAGCTGGCCGAGGAGCAGCCCCGCGGGCCCACCGCCCACGATGGCGACGTCCGTTCTCATGAGATGGCCTCGTCCGGTCGGCCGCGGCCGGCGGACCGGGCGCGGCGTGCCTGTCGGGACGGGTGGCCTACCACTCGTCCTCGTCCGAGAGGGCCTTGTAGCCGACGCCGATGACGGCGCCATACACGAGGTGGAGACACAGCGTCGCGACGATCACGGTCGCCCCGAGGGTGGCCGCGAACACGCCGTAGCCCGCGAGCGGCATGAAGACGAGCATCATGACGAGCCAGGCGAGGATGCCGAAGGTCAGCCCCTCCACGAGCCCGTTCCCGGGCAGGATCGGCTCGAGGGCGGCGAACACGACCCCGTAGAAGACGGTGCCGACGACCACGTGGGCGATCCAGGCCTCCCACGCCCCGGCGGGGAGGCCGAAGCTCTGGAGAAGGCGCTCCCACTCCGCGATCAGCTGGAACTGGGGCAGGATGCCGAAGTAGGACTGGGCGACGAGGATGAGCGAGACGACGATGGTGGCGATGATGCCTGCGAGGATGGCCCGCGTCATGGGGGGAGGCACTCCTGACGGCGATGGACGAGCACCGCGCGGGGGTGGACGGGGCGCCGCCCGGGCGTGCCGGCGGGCGGGGAGCCCGCCACCGGAACGGCGGCCCTTGGTGGAAGCCCGACCAGCGGGCGCCGGTCAAGGCCCGCTTTGCAAAATCCGGGCGAAGGCATGACCGGGGCCGACACGCGAAAGGGGAGCCGCGCGATGACGACCGCCTTCTACCACGCCGAGGAATGCCTGTGGCACCGGGGCGAGGGCTACTCGTTCCTGTTGCCGACGGGCGGCCTCGTCGAGCCCATGGCGGCCGGGGGCCTGCCGGAAAGCCCGGAGAGCAAGCGCCGCCTCGTCAACCTGATGCGGGTGACGGGCCTCATCGACGCCGTGGACCTCCGCTCGCCCGCGCCGGCGGACGAGGAGGCCCTCGCCCGCGTCCATCCCGCGAGCTATCGGGACGAGTTCCGCCGCCTCAGCGACGGGCGGGGCGGCGAGCTCGGCCTCAGGACGCCGTTCGGGCCGGGTGCCTACGGGATCGCCGCGCGGGCGGCGGGCCTCGCCGTCGCCGCCCTCGCGGACGTGCTCGACGGGCGGGCGCGGAACGCCTACGCCCTCACGCGCCCGCCCGGCCATCATGCCCTGCCGGACTACCCCATGGGCTTCTGCCTGTTCGCGAACATCGCGATCGCGGTGGAGGCGGCGCTCGCGAATGGCCAGGCGGAGCGGATCGCCGTCATCGACTGGGACGTCCACCACGGCAACGGCACCGAGGCGATCTTCTACGACCGGCCGGAGGTCCTCGCCGTCTCCCTCCACCAGGATCGCAACTTCCCGCCCGACACCGGCGCCTTCGCCGACCGGGGCGAGGGGCCGGGCGAGGGCGCCAACCTCAACGTCCCGCTGCCGCCGGGGTCGGGGCACGCCACCTACCTCGCCGCCTTCGAGCGGATCGTGGCGCCCGCGGTGCGCGCCTTCCGGCCCGACGCCGTCGTCGTCGCCTGCGGCTTCGACGCATCGGGCCTCGACCCGCTGTCGCGGATGCTGCTCCACGGGGACAGTTTCGCGGCGCTGACGCGGATGGCGATGGACCTCGCGGCGGAGACGTGCGGCGGCCGCCTCGTCCTGTGCCACGAGGGGGGCTACTCGGAGGCCCACGTGCCGTTCTGCGGCCACAAGACCATCGAGACCCTCCTCGGCCGGACCGGGACGGTGGACGACCCGCTCCAGCCGCGCGTCCAGCGCCAGCAGCCGGACGAGCGCCTCCTCGCCTACCAGCTCGCCCTGGTGGACGAGATGGCCGGCGCGCTCGGCCACCGCTGAGGCCCCCGCTGAGGCCTCGGCCGCGGCCGGCCCTTGCCCCGGCACCGGCGGCTTCCTACCCAAGGGCGCGACGCGCCGGGACCAAGCTGAAGACGAGCCCATGCGGACGATCCTCCTCGCCCTTCTCCTCGCGCTCCTCCACCCGCTCGCGGTCCTCGCCGACGAGGGGCGGGCGGTGCCCCGCTCGGCGGAGGAGATCCGCCTGTCCTTCGCGCCGGTGGTGGCGCGGGCCGCGCCCGCGGTCGTCAACATCTCCGCCTCGCGGCTGATGCAGGCGCCCCGCTCCCCCTTCGCGGGCGACCCGTTCTTCGAGCGCTTCTTCGGCCGCGGCTTCGGCGGCGGCTTCGGCGACCCGGAGCGGCGGCGCATCCAGGCCTCCCTCGGCTCGGGCGTGATCGTGTCGGCGGACGGGATCGTCGTCACCAACCACCACGTCATCGACGGGGCGGACGAGGTGACGCTGGGCCTCGCCGACAAGCGCGAGTTCGAGGCGGACATCCTGCTCACGGACGAGCGGAGCGACCTCGCGGTCCTGAAGATCCGGGACCAATCGGCGGCACCGTTTCCGCACGTGGCGTTCGCGCCCTCGAACAGCCTCGAGGTGGGCGACCTGGTGCTCGCCATCGGCAACCCGTTCGGCGTCGGGCAGACGGTGACGCAGGGGATCGTCTCCGCCCTCGCCCGCACGCAGGTGGGCGTCACCGACTACCGCTTCTTCATCCAGACCGACGCGGCCATCAACCCGGGCAACTCCGGCGGCGCCCTCATCGACATGACGGGGCGCCTCGTCGGGATCAACACCGCGATCTACTCCCGCTCGGGCGGCTCCCACGGGATCGGCTTCGCGATCCCCTCCGAGATGGCCGAGCTCGTCGCCCGCGCGGCGGCGAACGGGGGCAGCGCGGTGGCGCGCCCCTGGCTCGGCGCGCGCATGCAGCACGTGACGGCCGACATCGCCGAGGGCCTCGGCCTCGACCGGCCCCGCGGGGCGCTCGTCACCCACGTCTTCCGGGGCGGCCCGGCCCACGAGGCCGGGATGCGGGTGGGCGACCTCGTGATCCGCGTGGGGGGCATGACCGTGGAGGACCCGGACGGCTTCGGCTACCATTTCGCCCTCAGCGGGATCGGCGGCACCGTCGACATCGACGTGATGCGTTCGGAGCGGGAAATCCGCCTCGAGGTGCGGCTGACGCCCGCGCCCGAGACGGTGCCGCGGGACGCGCGGGAGATCGACGGCACCTCCCCGTTAGCGGGCGCCACGGTCATGAACCTGTCGCCGGCGGTCGCCGAGGAGCTGGACCTTCCCACCTTCGACGTGGAGGGGGTGGTGGTGGCGAGGGTCGCGGGCGGATCGATCGCGAGCCGCGTGGGCTTTCGCGTCGGCGACCGGGTGCTGTCGGTGAACGGCGAGGCGATCGGGACCACGCGCCGGCTCGCCACCATCGCCCGCACCCGCCAGCGGGTGTGGCGGATCGAGATCGAGCGGGGCGGGCGCGTGGTGCGCCTCGCCCTGCGCGGGTGAGCCGGCGGCGCCGCCGGCCGGAGGAGACGAGCCATGACGGAAGCCCCCCTTGGGTGACCTGTTCGAGGCCGCGGGCCTCGACGCCGCCGCGCCGCGCCCGCTGGCGGACCGGCTGCGGTCGGCGCACCTTTCGCAGGTCGTCGGGCAGGACCACCTCGTCGGCCCCGACGGCACGCTGACGCGGATGCTGCGCTCGGGGCGCGTCGGCTCCCTCGTCCTGTGGGGGCCGCCGGGCACGGGCAAGACCACCGTCGCCCGCCTGCTCGCCCATGCGACGGACCTCGCCTTCGAGCAGATCTCGGCCGTCTTCTCGGGCGTCGCGGACCTCAAGCGCACCTTCGAGACGGCGCGGCACCGGCGGGCGACGGGCGTCGGCACGCTCCTGTTCGTGGACGAGATCCACCGCTTCAACCGCGCCCAGCAGGACGCCTTCCTGCCCGTCGTGGAGGACGGGACGGTGACGCTCGTCGGCGCCACCACCGAGAACCCCTCGTTCGAGCTCAACGCCGCCCTCCTGTCGCGGGCGCAGGTCATGATCTTCCGCCCCCTCGGGCCGGAGGCGGTCGAGGCGCTCCTCGCCCGCGCGGAGGACGCGACGGCGCGCCCGCTCCCGCTCACGGACGGGGC
>CAZJNX010000036.1:12311-26307 GCA_964547415.1 uncultured Hyphomicrobiales bacterium | reverse complement strand
CGGCGTAACCGAAACAGGGTCAAGCGTAGCCGAGCCGCCAGACTGTCCGGGAAAAAGGGCACCACCTCTGAAGGCCGCCGCCCGCACCGTCGCCGAGCAATGGGACGCGGTTCGCGACGCCATCGACGCCGTCACGCCCGCAGACGCTCACGCCTTCCTCACCGCCTGCGGTTACGCCCCGGAATGATGAGAAACTACGTTACCATTTCGACGGAAAACCGCAAGATGGCATTTCACGCTCGTACCGTCCACCAGATTTCTTAAATGAACGATCGAATGAGACTTCCGACAAGTAAATTCCAACCGTCAATGAGAACAAAGAAAAGTATTTTGAAGGGAAGCGCTATGACGGTGGGGGGCATCATCATCATCCCCATCGACATGACCAACGTCGCCACGACCATGTCGATTACAAGAAAAGGCAGGACAATCAAAAATCCAATCTCAAATCCTCTGCGTAGTTCTGAAATCATGAATGCGGGAATCAGAACTCTTAGCTCGATTTCAGCGACCGAACTGTGAGTGACGCCAGCCAGGTCGGCGAAGAGAGCGAGATCCTTCTCGCGCGTATGCTCAAGCATGAAGGCGCGGAAAGGTTCAATTATATTCTCATAGGCTTCCGTTTCGCTGATCTCCTCTCGACTCAAGGGCAAGATGCCACGCTCCCATGCAGCATCAAAGGTTGGCGCCATTATGTAGAACGTCATGAAGAGAGCGAGCGTGATCATGACGAGATTTGCTGGCGTACTTTGTAAACCCAAACCTGCCCTTAGGAATGAAAGCGCAACGATGATACGAGTAAAACTCGTGACCATGATGAGAAGACCAGGCGCGATGGACAGAATAGTAATCAGTGCAATCAGCTGCACGATCCGGGCAGTTGCCGATCCGGAACCTTCCGGAAGCAACTGCTCAAGCGAAAGTCCGTCGAGCGCCGTTCCTTCCTGGGCAAGGGCCGCGTCTGCGGTGACTAGGACTGTAAGAGTCAGCGCGGCCACGAGCGCAAGCGAAGACCTTACAGCCCTTGACCACGGCCGCCGACGCGCGGCGAGGAACGCGCGTTCCGCTCCGACCTCTGGCGGCATCATCCCGTTCACTGGACCACCATCGTCTCGATCAGCAGTTCCTCGACGCGGCCACCCGTTCGGATCGCGACACGGTCGTTGAGGTCCTCGCGCAGGAACAGGAGAGCGCTCGCACCCTCGAGCTCCTCGAGGGTGACCGTCTTCATGTAACTCAAAATATCCTGCGCAATCTCGGCCGCTGCCGCCTCCGGGTTGGCGAGGTCTCCGTTCCGGAACAGGATCGCGGTCTCGAGCCGGACCCAGACGTCCGCAGGGTCGCCGAGATTCGCCGTCACGGGTTCGAGGCGCATGAGGATGGTATCGTCAGTGAAGCGCAGTTGCACTGGCTCTCGCTGTTCGGCGGCCTTCGTCCGTTCCTCGACCATGTTCTCGACCGCGTCGGCGAGGTAGACGCCGACGAGGCCGCCGACGGCGAGAGCGAGACCCGTGAGGAGGCAGAGCGCGGCAAGACCACCGGCGCTTCGGTTTCCTCGACCGCGGTCGTCGTTCCGCCGTGCGCGCTGCGCGCGGGCATCGGCCTCATCCCCGGCCGCGTCGTCGCCTGTGCCCATGGCCATCGCCAGCCTCCGCGTTCCTCGTTTCGAGCAGGAGCGAATTCAAAATGGCGAGACGGTGTCGTAGACGAGCTGCCCCCACGCGGGACGTTGCACGTCGTTGAGCCGCCCACGCCCGCCGTAACTGATCCGTGCTTCGGCGATCTTCGTGTAAGGCACCGTATTGTCGCGGGAGATGTCGAGCGGATTGACGATCCCGGCGATGTTGAGGACCCGGACCTCGTTGGTGACCTTGATCTCCTGGGTGCCGCTGATGAACAGATTGCCATTGGGAAGGACGTCGGTGACCACGGCCGCCAGGCTCAGGCGCAGCCGCTCGCGCCTGTCGATCGCCCCCGTCCCCTCGAAGCCGGATTCGCCGACGATCCCGAGGCCCGCAGCCCCCTCGGCTCCGCCGCCGTTGCCGCCGAAATCGGAGCCCTCGAGGAAGCCAAAGAGGTCGAGGGCGATCTCGCTTGCGCGGTTGCGGTCCGTCTCGTTGGTGAAGTTGGCGAGATCGTCGAAGCGGATGTTCACGGTGAGCGTATCGCCGATGGAGCCCGCGCGGATGTCGGTGAGAAGGGTGTCGCTGCGCGCGCCGTAGAGCGAGCCGAACGACGTGGATCCCGCGGGCACGTAGCTGACCGGGACCGGCGCCCGTTGCGCCGTCAGCCCCACCCCGACCGGCGTCAGGGTCGGGCCGGTGAACAGGTTGTCGTCGGATTGGCAGGCCGCGAGGGCACCGGCCAATCCGACCGCCAGGACGGTACGCGTCGCACGGCGCATGGTCGCAGTCTCCAGCTTGGCGCGGCGCCGGGGGGCCACGCGGGCGTCACCGCCCTCGACTTCCTTGCCGAGCACTCGCCTTCGGGGCGCTCGTCAGCTTTGGCGGGAGCCTATTCCCACCATGATCGACGCGAGGCGCGCGGCCTTCTGGGGATCCATCTCGTTGAGAATCGCGCTCGCGGCCCGGGAAGGCAGGCGGGTGAGCAGGGACGCGGCGGCGACCTCGTTCATGATGGCAAGCTGCGCGGAAGCGGCCTCCGGGCGCATGCCCCGGTAGATCTCGACGAGCCCCTCCTCCGCCATCGCGAGGAATTCCTCACGCCGGGCGAGCCAACGCTCGGTCTCAGCGCGCTTGGCCTCGAGCTCGGCGATCCGCGTCTCGATCTCTCCCTCGAGGCGACGCAGGGCCTCGGCCTGGCGCTGGAGGCGGGCGTCGGCAGCCGCGTCCGCGATGTTCTCGCAATACCGGGCGGCGCCGGCCTCGAGCTCGGCGAAGGCGCTCGCCGTGCGCTCGCCGACGACACGCACCTCTTCCGCGATGGCGGGCGGCGCGAAGAGCGGGCCGAAGGCGACCAACGCCGCACATACGCGCGTTCCCATGGCGGACCTCCCTTTTCGTTCGATCCATGTCCGGCCTTCGTTCCAGTAGGTCATCATGCTTGCCCGGAGCTTGCGTCGCGCGTCTACTGGATGACGAGATCCGCCTGGAGGGCGCCAGCGGTCTTGATCGCCTGGAGGATCGAGATGATGTCGGTCGGCGTCAGGCCGAGGCGGTTGAGGCCGTCCACGAGGGTCTGCAGGTCGGTGCCGCCGACGATGGTCATCTGCCCGTCCTGCTCCTCCGCCTCCACCTCGGTGCGAGGCACGACGACCGTCTCCCCGTCGGAGAACGGGAGCGGCTGGGCGACGAGCGGCTCCTCCGTGACGCGCACCACGAGATTGCCGTGGGCGACGCCGACCGTGGTGATCTGCACGTTCTGGCCGACGACCACCGTTCCCGTGCGCTGGTCGATGACGACGCGGGCGGGGGTGTCGGGCGTCACCCGCAGGGCACCGATCCGGGCGAGGAAACGGGTCGGGTTTACCCCGTCCGGGAGGTGGACGACCACCGACCTGAGGTCACGGGCGCGAGCGAGCGGCCGGCCGTAGCGATTGCGGCCGAAATGGTTGATGGCGTCGGAGATGAGGGCGGCGGTGCGGAAATCCGGGTTGCGCAGCTCGAGAACGAGCGGGTCGATCCCGTCGAGGCGGCCCGGGACCTCCCGCTCCACGAGGGCGCCGTTGGGGATCCGGCCCGCCGTCGGGACGCCCTGGGTCAGCTCGGCGGCCGCCCCCTCCACCACGAAGCCGGAGACGGCGACCGGGCCCTGTGCCACGGCATAGACCTCGGCATTGCCCCCGGCGAGCGGGGTCATCAGCAGCGTGCCGCCGCGCAGGCTCGTGGCATCGCCGATCGAGGAGATGGTCACGTCGATCCGGGCGCCGGGGCCCACGAACGGCGGCAGGTCCGCGGTCACCATCACGGCGGCGACGTTGCGCGCCCTCAAGGGGGTGTCGCGCACGTCGACGCCCAGGCGGTCGAGCATGGAGGCGAGGGCGCGCTCGGTGTAGGGCGAGTTGCGCAAGGTGTCACCGCTGCCCTGCAGGCCGACGACGAGGCCGTAGCCGATCAGCTGGTTGTCGCGCACGCCCTGGACGTCGGTGATGTCCTTGATGCGCACGCCCGTCGCCTGGAGCGTCTCGAGGGCATCGTCCTCACCGAGAAACCCGTCGGCACGGGCCGGCGCGTCGATCGCGAGCGGCAGGAGCGCGAGCGCGGTAGCGAGGACGGTGGCGGCGAGAACGGATCCGAGCTCGGGTGCCAGGGATCCGCCGCCGCCCTCGCCGGGGCCACGCCGGCTGCGCCGGCTGGCGTAGAGGCAAAGGGCCGATGGCAGCTGGTCCGGGCACGCCGCATGGACCACGCCCTCCCCCGCCACGGCCGGACGGCCGCAGGCCGCGACCCGGCCCTCTTCGGGCGCGCGGAGCGCAGAAAATCCGGCGGGCGCCCCGCTGGCCGACGACTTCACGGCCATGGCCGCATCCTCCTCCTCAACCCTCGCCGCCCACGACCGTGCCGACGGCAAGGACGCCCTCCTTCAGGACGATGCCGTTGACGATGCGGCCGGTGTCGATGTTGCGGGCCTGCACCCGCTCGCCGAGGCCCCCGTTCTCCAGCGGCAGGACGGTGGTCTGCAGGATGAGCCCGCCGCGCTGGAAGCGGGCCGTCGTGGGTGTGCCGCGAAAGACGAGATCGGGCTCGCCCACGCCGTTGTGCGGGATCGGGCGGCCGGCCGGCAGCGTGCGGCGGGCCACCTTGCCGATGATCGGCCCGGCGTCGTCGATCACCGGCAGCGGACGGGCCGGATCGAAGTAGAAGTGCTTGTCGGTGATCATCTCGCGGGTGATGCGGTCGCCCGGGTAGATGGTGACGGACGGGACGGGCAGGAGCCCGCCGCTCGCCGCGAGGGCCTGTGCGGGCGCGGCGAACGCGAGAAACAGCAAGGCGACGCGCCGGCGGAAGGAGCGCGCCGCGACGGCGCGGGCGAACGGGCGGACCATCGGCGCGACCTCAGCGGATGCCGGTGGAGACGGTGCCGGCCATGCTGTCGGCGGCCTGCATCACGCGGGAGTTCATCTCGTAGGCGCGCTGGGCGGCGATGAGGTTGGTGATCTCCTTCACCGGGTCCACGTTCGACGCCTCGAGATAGCCCTGGTTGATGGTGCCGAAGCCCTCCTCGCCCGCGACGCCCTCCACCGGGGCGCCCGAGGCGGCGGTCTCGCGGAAGAGGTTGTCGCCGAGGGGCTCGAGACCCGCATCGTTCGCGAAGGTGACCATGTTGAGCTGGCCGAGGAACTGAGGCGCGGGCTCGTCCGGCAGTTCCGCGAACACCTCGCCCGAGCGGTTCACGACGATCCGCTTCGTGTCGTCCGGAAAGACGATGGCGGGCTGGACGAGGTAGCCGTCGAGGGTGACGAGCTCGCCCTCCGGCCCCTTGTTGAAGGAGCCTGCCCGGGTGTAGAGCGCCTCGCCGTTGGGACCCACGATCTCAAAGTAGCCGCGGCCGTTGATGGCGAGGTCGAGCGGATTGGAAGTGATCGACAGGGAACCCTGCATGTGCAGGTTCCGGATCGCGACCGTTCGCACGCCGAGGCCGATGCGCGCGCCCTCCGGCACCGGGTTCTCCCCGCCGCGGTTGGGCACGCCCTGCAGGCGCTCGAACTGGTACAGGAGGTCCGCGAACTCGGCACGGGAGCGCTTGAAGGCGGTGGTGTTGATGTTCGCGATGTTGTTCGCGATCACCTCGACGTTGGTTTCCTGGGCGTCCATGCCCGTGGCGGCGATGGCGAGTGCTCTCATCGGTGCTTCGTCCGTCCTGGTGGCTCTCTGCAAGGCGGGGCGCCTCGACCCGGCAGGGCCGTCAGATCGCCATGCGGCTGATTTCCTGGTAGGCGGCGACGACGCGGTCGCGCACGGCGACCGCGGCCTGCAGCGTCTGCTCGGCGGTGACGATCGCCTCCACCACGTCCTGCACCGAGGCGCCGCCGTGGATCCCGCGGATGGCCGTCGCCTCCGCCGTCTCCATCGTCCGGATGCCGTTGCGCGAGAGGGTGGCGAGGACTTCCGCGAAGCTCGCCGTGGGGTCCGGGCGGGTCTGCGTCGCCGTCGGCTCGGCGGGCCTCAGGGCCTGGGTCTCGCCGACGGTCGGGATGCGGGTGACGGCCGAGAGCATCACCGCCCCCTCAACAGGTCCAGCGTCTGGGCGACCATGGCCCGCGCGTGCTTGATCATCTGAAGGTTCGCCTCGTAACTCCGGTTGGCTTCGCGCATGTCCGCCATCTCGATCAGCATGTTGACGTTCGGAAACTTGACGAAGCCGTCCGCGTCCGCAGCCGGATGGCCGGGCAGGAACTCGACGCGGAACGGCGTCGGGTCGCGCGAGATCTTCTCGACGTCCACGGTCTGCGCGCCGAGCTCGCGGTCGAGATGGGCCTCGAACACGATGGTCTGGCGGCGGTAGGGATCGGCGCCGGGCTCCACGCCCGTGGAGCGGACGTTGGCCATGTTCTCCGCCACGATCTTGAGGCGGTGGGCCTGGGCTTCCATGCCCGCGCCGGCGAGGCGGCTCACGGCCGAGAGGGCATCGACGGTCATTGGCTCCTCACGCTGGTCAGAAGCATGCGGTGGAAGGACTGCATCACGGACATGTCGAGCCGGTGGGCGCGGCTGGCCTGGCTCGCCTTCATCAGGTCCTCCTCGATGCTGACGGAGTTGCCGGAATGGGAGATCTCCCAGCCGTCCCGCCGCTCGGTGTCGCCCACCCGGATCTCCCGGTAGTCGACGGCGAGGTGGGACGGGTGGGTGGCCTCCATGGCGAGGGAGAAGCGATCGAGCGCGCTGCGGAACGGCTCGATGTCCCGCGCGCGGTAGCCCGGCGTGTCGGCGTTGGCGATGTTGCCTGCGACCGTCGCCTGGCGGACGGACGCCCACTCCGCATGGTCGAAGGACAGGCCGAAGAGAAACACGGGTTCCATGGAACCTCTCGCCCTCTGGATGCGTTGACGGGTTCGATGCCCGCTTGGGTAGCGGATCGACCTTGGGCGAGGCTTGGCTGACGAACGTCGCCGAGCCGATTTCCGATTCCGGCCGAAGAAAATGGTGGGGCGAGGGGCGAACGGGCGGAACGAGCGTCGGCGGCACGGATCGAGGCGGCACGGACCGAGGCGGCGCCTCCTGCGGCGCGGCGCGGCGGACGGGCCGGCCGGCGCCGGGACGCTGCCGGCGGACGCCTACTCGGCCGGCTCGGGAATGCCCTCGCGGGCCGGCGCGGCGGGCGCCACGGCGGCATCGCCGGCCGGCGCACCCGACCCGAGGAGGACGCGCAGGAGCGGCGGCACCATCAACAGGGTGAGGAGCGCGCTGAGGGCAAGGCCCCCCACCACCACCGAGCCCAGCCCGCGGTAGAGCTCCGCCCCCGCGCCCGGAACGACCACCAGCGGCAGCATCCCGAACACGCTCGTGAGCGTCGACATGAAGATCGGGCGGATGCGGTTGCGCGTCGCCGTCAGGATGGCGTCGGGCGGGGACAACCCCTCCTCCTTCAGGTGGTAGAGCGTCTGGTGCACGATCAGGATCGCGTTGTTGACGACGATCCCGACCAGGATGACGAAGCCCAGCATCGTCAGCATGTCGAGGGGCTGGGTCTGGAAGGTGTTGAGGACGGCGAGGCCCGCGACGCCCCCCGACGCCGCCACCGGGACCGAGATCAGCACCACCAGCGGCAGCACGAAGCTCTCGAACAGGATCGCCATCACCAGGAACACGATGACGAGGGCGATCAGGAGGTTGACCCCGATCGCCTCCTGCGTGCGGGTCAGCTCGTCGGCCGTACCCGACACGCCGAGGCGGATGCCCGGCGGCAGGCCCTCCGCCTCGAGCGGCGCGATCACCTCCGAGCGGATGACGTTGACGGCGGTCTCCAGCGGGACGGCGGGCGAGGGCTTCACCTCGAGCGTCACCGTGCGCAGGCGCTCGCGGTGGCGGATCTCGGTGGGGCCGGCCGTCACGCGGACGGTGGCGAGGGCCGAGACGGGAAGGATGCGTCCCGAATCCGTGACGACGGGCAGCTGGTCGATCGCCTGGGTGCGGGCGGCCGCGGTCGCCACGTCGCCCTTGAGGGTGAGGTCGATCCGCTGGGCGCCGACCGTGATCTCCTCGATCCTGAGGCCGTCGTTGAAGGCGTCGATGGTGGCCGCGAGGGTGTCGGCGTCGACGCCCGCGTCGGCGAGGCGAACCCGGTCGGGCTCGATGCGGATCTCGGGCGAGCCGAGTTCGAGGCCGGGCAGCGGGCGGAACTGGTGGCCCTCGGAGCGGGGGAAGAGCCCCGCGATCAGCCCCGCCGCGCGTACAGCGACGCCGAGGATCTCCGGCAGGTCCTGCCCCGACACGTTGAGCTCGATCACTTTGCCGCCGCCGATGCCTCGCCCGAAGATGGACGGCTGGGACATGAAGCCGAAGGTGCCGGGCTCGGCGAAGACGGGGCGGGAGAGTACTGGGATGAGGTCGGCCGCCCGGGTGGGGTCGAGGGCGGTCGCGCCGACGAAGGAAACGCCCGGGCGTGCCACGAAGAAGAAGTTCTCGATCGCGGGCGCCGAGTCCGGCCCCGGATCCCCCGTCATCTCCCACAGCGGCCGGGCGACGGATTCCACCCGCTCGGCGATGGTGAAGGTGGTGTCGAGGTTGTAGCCCGGCGGCGGGATCAGGAGGCCGAACACGAGGTTGCGGTTGCCCTCGGGAAGGTACTCCGCGTCCGGCAGGAACTTGAAGGTGAAGGTGACGGCGCCCGCGGTGATCGCCACCACCACGAGGACGCCGAACAGGCGGCTCGCGTTGGTCGCCCTGACGTAGCCGGTCACGACCCTCGCGAACAGGCCCGCGAGCCAGTCGATCACCGGAAGGCGCACCGCCCCGAGGGACACGTCGCGCGTGAGAAGGCGGCGCGACAGGGCCGGAATCACCGTGACCGCGACGAGGAGGGACAACAGCACCGCGACGGAGATGGCGACCGCGATGTCGCGGAAGAGCTGGCCCGCCTCGAGCTCCATGGTCAGGATCGGGATGAACACCATCACCGTCGTGAGGGCGGAGACGAGGATCGCCCCCCATACCTGCCTCGCCCCCTCGTAGGCGGCCTCGGCGGGCGGCCGGCCTTCCTGGCGCAGGCGATAGATGTTCTCGAGCACCACGATCGCCGCGTCCACCACCATGCCGACGGCGAAGGCGATGCCCGCGAGCGAGATCACGTTGAGGGTGCGCCCGAGCGCGCTCATGGCGACGAACGAGGCAACCACCGAGACGGGGATCGCGATGGAGACGATCAGCGTCGCCCGCGGCGAGCGCAGGAACAGCATCAGCATGCCCGCCGCGAGCACGCCGCCGATCCAGATGTTCGAGATGACGAGGTCGATCGCCCCGTCGATGTAGACGGTCTCGTCGTAGACCTGGCGGAAGAGGAGGCCGTTCGCGGTCACCGGCCCGGCGACGAGCTCGTCCACCGTGAGGCGGACCCCCTCCATGGTCTCGATCACGTTGGCGCCGGTCTCGCGCACCACGTTGACGGCGATCGCCGGCTCGCCCCGGTGGCGGATGCGCGTCGTCGGCTCCTTGTAGCCGAAGGTGACGTCGGCGACGTCGCGCACGAGGACGCGGCCGAGGCCGCCCGTGCCGCCGCCCGCCGCGCCCGAGCGCAGGACCACCGCCTCGATGGCCTCGATGGTGTTGAGCTGTCCCTCCGTGCGCACCACGTAGCGGCGCTTGCCCTCCTCCACGTCGCCGGCGGAGATGGAGATGCTCTCCGAGCGCAGGCGCTGGACGATCTCCGGAATGGTGAGACGATAGCGGGCGAGCCGCTCCGGGTCGATCACCACCTGCAGCTCGCGCGCCGAGCCGCCGAAGACGTTGGTCCCCGCGACCCCCTCCACCCGCTCCAGCCGCTCGCCGATCACGTCCTCGGCGAAGTCGCCGTAATGGTGGATGGGCGTGTCGTTGCCGGGGGCGCGGGTCAGGATGAACCAGGCGATCGGGTTGTCCTCGGAGCCGGAGGTGCCGAGCGTCGGCTCCTGGGCCTCGGCGGGATAGCCCGACACCCGGTCGAGCCGGTTCGACACGAGGAGGAGCGCCCGGTTCATGTCGGTGCCGATCGCGAACTCGAGCGTCACCTCGGCCTGGCCGGTGGAGGACTGGGAGGTCATCGTCTCGAGCCCCTCGAGGCCCTTCAGCGCGTCCTCCTGGGGGTTCACGATCTCCCGCTCCACCTCGGCGGGCGCGGCGCCCGGCCAGACGGTCTCGATGGTGATGACGGGCTTCCTGACGTCCGGGGTCAGCTGAATCGGGATCGTCGCGAGGGCGACGACGCCGAACAGGACGGCCATCAGCACCGCCGCGATGACGGCGATCGGCCGCTCGATGGCGAAACGGATCGGATCCACGGCCCCAGCCCCCGGCTCGTCCTCGCCCTAGTCCGCGACGCGGGCCTGGCGGCGGTCGCCCGTCTCCTCGGGCGGGCGGAACTCGATGGCCTGGCCCGGGCGCAGCCGCTCGTTGCCGCGCACCACCGCGAGATCCCCCGGCTTCAGGCCCGAGATCACCTCGAAGCGGTCCTCGATCGCGGTCCCGATCTCCACCGGGCGGGGCATCGCCTTCCCGTCGGCGTCGGTGAAGACGATCCAGCCGCCCGCCTGCTGCACGAGGGCGTCCTTCGACACGGACACCACCTCCCGCGGCGGCGCCGCCGGCACCATGACAGTGGCACTCTGGCCCGAGGCGAGGGGCTTGTCCGTGTCGCCGAGGAGCGGCTCGAAGCGCACGGGGCGCGTCCTCGTCTGCGGCGCCTCGTCCGGAACCACCGCGCGCACCCGCGCCTCGTGGCGGGTGCCGTCGTCGAGAACCACGTCCACCGTCTCCCCGATGCGCAGGGCGGCGACGAGCTCGGTCGGCACGTCCGCCTCGATCTCGAGGCCCGCGTCGTCGAGGAGGGTGACCACCGGCGCGCCGGTGGGCAGGTAGGCGCCGGGCTGGGCGTGGCGCTCGATCACGACGCCGTCGAAGGGGGCCGAGACGGTGGCGTTCTCGAGGCGATAGCGGGCGGTCGCGGCCTTGGCGCGGGCGTCGGCGAAGCGGCCCTCGGCCTCGGCGTAGAGGGCGCGGGCCCGCTCGAGCTCCTGGGAGAGGTCTTCGAAGCGGGCCTGGGAGAAGGCGGCCGAGCCGCGCAGGCGGCGCGTGCGTTCGAACGACTGCTCGGCGAGGGAGACGTTGGCCCGCGCGGCCTCCCGCAGGGCCTCGGCCTGGGTGACGGAGGCCTCGGCCACCGACGCCTCGATCTCGAGGAGCTCCCGGTCGAGGTCCGCGATCCGCTCGCCCTTCTCCACCCGGTCTCCCACGCGCACGTGGACCGTGGCGACGACGCCCTCGATCCGGCTCGCGAGCACGCTGCGGGTCGTCGACACGAAGCGCCCGATGAGGGGGCGCGTCTCCGACAGGGACACGGGGCGCACCTCGTCCACCTCCACGAAGGCCGCGCGCCCCTGCGCCGCGGCGCTGCCGGCCGCGCCGGCCCATGCCGCGAGGAGGGCGAGGGCGACGAGCCACGCCCGCGCGAGCGCGCCGCGCGCCGCGGCTCCGCCGCCGCCTGCCTTCGAGCGCCGCGAGACTGCCGTCATCGTTCCATCCATTCCCGTGTCGCGCCTGCCGAGACAGGACAAGCCCGTCCCCTAGCAGATCCCGTGCCGTGCCGCGCCCCCCGCACGTGCAGAGCCGCCATCGCGATGCCTCGTGCGGGCGCGCGCCGCCTGCGTTCCTGAAGCTCACGCCGCCGATCCTCCACCGGATGACGCCGAAGCCCCCGGCGCCCCCGCGATCACGGGGTCGTGATCGACCTCAGGCGCATGCGTCCGCGGCACGCGGCCCGGGAAGACGGCCGCCGCGAGCGGTGGCGACGCCGCCGGGCGTCGCGTTTTCGACCGGTGCGTCCGCTGGCCGGGCCGGACCGGCGATGGTCCGCCGGAGGCGAGGCTTCCGCACGGGCGCCGGGCCGGTGCGAGGTCCGATCGCCGCCGGCCCGCTACTCGGCCGCGTCCGTCGCCGCGGACGGCACGAGGCCGGTGAAGAGGTCGCCGTGGCTTTCGGCCATTTCCGCCCAGTCCGGCTCGGCGTGGCGGTCCGGTCGCAGCGGCGTCACCGCGATCCGGCGTTCCCTGAGGGCCACCACGTCGCTGTCGGGATCGTCGATCCCCGCCTCGGAGCGGCGGAAGGAGATCCAGTGGTAGGTCTGCTGGCGCACGTCCACCCGCTCCTCCACCCGCACCCCGCCGATCAGCCCGTGGGCCGGCCGGCAGAAGGCGATGCCGCGCACCTCCTCCGGGGGAAAGGGGGGGAAGTTCACGTTGAACATCACCTTGCGCGGCCAGGAGACGGCGAGGAGGCGGCGCACGAGGTCGGGCGCGAAGCGGCGGGCTGTGTCCCAGTGGACGGTGGACACGTCGCGGAAGAGCTGGGACAGGGCGATCGCCCGCACGTCCATGGACAGGGCCGTCATCGCCGCGCCGACGGTTCCGGAGTAGGCGATGGCGTCGGCCATGTTGCCGCCCCGGTTGACGCCCGACAGCACGAGGTCGGGCTTGCGCCCCGGGATCAGGTGCTCGACGCCGAGGAGCACGCAGTCGGCCGGCGTGCCGCGGACGAGGAAGCGCCGCTCCCCGTCCCGGTGGACGCGCAGGGGCTCGTGCAGGCTGATGGCGTGGGACACGCCCGACTGGTCCACCTCCGGCGCCACCGTCCAGACATCGTCCGACAGGCTCCCGGCGATCTCCTCGAGGAGGGCGAGGCCGGGCGCGCGGCCCCCGTCGTCGTTGGTGATGAGGATGCGCAGGCCGCGCGTGTCGCTGTCCATCGGATGGGTTCCGTTCCGTGCCGCGCCGCCCGCGCCCGGCCGCCCGTCAGGCGGCGAGCCGCGCCGCGTGCCAGGCCACGTGGTCGGCCATGAAGGTCGAGATGAAGTAGTACGAGTGATCGTAGCCCGGGTGGCGGCGCACGTTAAGGGGGATGCCGGCGGCGGCCGCCGCCGCCTCGAGGCGCTCGGGGCGGAGCTGCTCGGCGAGGAAGACGTCGGCCTCCCCCTGGTCGACCAGGATCTCCGGGACGCGCGCCCCGTCCTCGACGAGGGCGACCGCGTCGTTGCGCCGCCAGGCCGCCCGGTCCTCGCCGAGGTAGCGGGAAAACGCCTTCTCGCCCCACGGCACCTCGGAAGGCGCGGCGATGGGCGCGAAGGCGGAAACGGAGCGGAAGCGCCCCGGGGACGTCAGGGCGAAAACCAGCGCCCCGTGGCCGCCCATGGAGTGGCCGGTGATCGCCTGCCGGTCGAGGTCGGCCGGGAAATGGCCGGCGAGGAGGGCGGGCAGCTCCGACAGGACGTAGCTGCGCATGCGGTAGTTGTCGGCGAACGGCGGACGGATGGCGTCCACGTAGAAGCCCGCACCCTGGCCGATGTCGTAGCCCTCCTCGTCCGGCACCCCGGGGCCGCGGGGGCTCGTGTCCGGGCACACCACCATGATGCCCGCCTCGGCGGCGGCCTTGCGGTACTCCGCCTTCTCGGTGGCGTTCTGGTGGGTGCAGGTGAGGCCGGACAGGTACCACAACACCGGGACCGGCCCGGCCTCGGCCGCGGGCGGCACGAAGACCGAGAAGGTCATGTCGCACCGGCACACGGACGAGGCGTGGCGGTGGACGCCCTGCGTGCCGCCGTGGCTCTTCCAGCTCGCGATCGTCTCCATCGGCCGCCCCCTTTTGGCTCCCGGCGCCCGCCGGCGCGCCGCCCGGGGCTCGCCGATGCCGCCGCCCGTGTCAATGCCGACGGGGTGCGCCCGGTCCCGTCCCGTGGCGCACGCCCGGGGGCGACGGGCCGCCGCCTGCCGGGCGCGGAGGAACGCGCCTTTGCGGTGCATGGCCCCCGGGGGCGGGGCGGCCGCCAGGCGACGGCGGGGCGCGGCGTTCAGGGT
>CAZJNX010000036.1:0-12211 GCA_964547415.1 uncultured Hyphomicrobiales bacterium | reverse complement strand
CCGCAGGCGACGGGCCGCCGCCTGCCGGGCGCGGACGAACGCGCCTTTGCGGTGCGTGGCCCCCGGGGGCGGGGCGGCCGCCAGGCGACGGCGGGGCGCGGCGTTCAGGGTCCCGTCCCTCCGCGCGCCCACCCCGGCGGACGGGAATGGGCGCGGAAAGGCCACCAGCGGCGCCCTGCCGGTCCCTTCGCCCGCCCGCAGGCGACGGGCCGCCGCCTGCCGGGCGCGGACGAACGCGCCTTTGCGGTGCATGGCCCCCGGGGGCGCGGCGGCCGCCAGCCGACCGCGGGGCGCGGCGTTCAGGGGCCCTTCCCTCCGCGCGCCCGCCCCGGCGGACGGAATGCGCGCGGAAAAGCCACCAGCGGCGCCCTGCCGGTCCCTTCGCCCGCCCGCTTTCCCTTCCGGTTCCGCGACGGCCGCAACGGAGATCGTCCTGCCGTCGCGGGACCGGTGGTGGACCGTTCGGGCGAACCGCCGCCCGTTCGACGCGCGAGAGTGGCGCGGCCGTCCCTCCCCGACCCGTCGTTGCCGGACGATGCCGGCCCGATCGTGCCGCTCGCCGCGCAAACGGGGCGAGCGCCCCTCGCACGCCGACGGGCGGGTCGGCCGCCGGTGGCGAGCGGGCCCCGCGCGCCATCCGCCAGCCGGTCGCCGCCCGCGCCCCCGCCGGCGGGCCTGGCCAGCGGAGCGACCGGAACGACCGGCCCCCTTTCCGGCGCCGGGACGGGCGGTCACCCGGGAAGGGGCGCGACAGCGCCGTTCCGGCGGGGGCGAGCCGGCCCCGCCCCGACGGCCCGCCGCGGACCCGCCCGGCGAGACGGCCCGCCCATGACCGCGCGGCCGACCACCTCGGTCGCGGCAAGGGCGCCGACCCATCCCCGACGGCGGCCGCCCCGCCGGACGGCACGATGGTTCCGCGGGAAGGGCCGCGCCCGGGCAACGGGGCCAGCGGCCCCGGCGCACCGGCCCCGCCGCCGATCGGTGCGCCCGGCGGCGCGGCGCCGCGCCGCCGGCGGCCCGCGGCCGGGTCAGGCCATGTGGTCGCGGATCGCCGCGCCGATGAGGGCGAGGATGCCCCACCCGAGCAGCAGGCCGCCGCCGACGATGATGGTCCAGCGCAGGCCCTGCGGGTAGAGCGCCTCCTGGGGCATCGCGGGCGGCACGAACACGGCGAGGTAGCGCTGCTGCTTGGCCGCCTCGATCCGCGCCGTCTCGAGGGCGGCGAGGCTCGAAGTGTAGGCCTCCTGGGCGAACTGGCGCTCCGCCTCCAGTTCCTCGAAGCGGGACAGGCGGCGGGTGAGCACCGGTTCGGAGGCGGCGACCCCCTCCTCCGGCCGGGCGACGTCCTCCCGCTGCTGGGCGATCTGGCGGCGCAGGGCCTCGATCTGGTTCTTGACGTAGATGACCCGCGGCGAATTCTCCGCCATGGTGGAGCGCAGGGCCGACAGCAGCGCCTCCTGGGAGGCGAGTTCGGATTCGAGGCTGCCGACGATGCTCTGGCGCTGCGTGGCCGTCGCGGTCGGGTCGATCTCGAACTCCTGGTCGCGGAACTCGGCGAGCGCCGTGCGCGCGTTGCGGAACCGCGCCTCGGCGAGGGCCACCTCCTCCCGCGCGAGCTTCACGCTGTCGTTCCGGGCGCGCGAGGACAATTCGTTCACGAGGTTTTCCGACAGGCGGATCACGTGGTCGGCCACCCGCTCGGCGTCCTCCGGCGTGAAGGCGCGCACGGTGAGCGTCATGATCATGCTCGTCTCGTCGAACTCGATCCGGCTCATCATCCGCCAGTAGTCGATGATCTCCTCGATCGGCTGGTCGGGGTCGAGCCGGTAGTGGAAGTCGATGCCGGGACGGCTGTACAGGCGCAGGAAGTCCACGTTCTCGATGAGAGAATCCACGACCTCGCGCGAATGCACGTAGTCCACCAGGATGAGGCTGTCGGCGATCTCCGGCATGGAGGGCGGGCCAGCGCTCGACAGGATCGAGGGCACCTCCGCGTCCTCTGCGATGGCGGCGCCGCGGACCGCGAACTGGCTGACGGCCGCGAACTGGGGCGAGGCCTTGAACATGTAGAAGGCGGCGATGGCCCCGGTCGGCAGAAGAACGACGAGAACGAGGGAGGCGACCAGCAGGCGCGCGAACCAGGGGCGGCGGCCGCGCTCCGTCGCCTGGGCCGGCAGGGCGAGGCGGCGGGTCTGCCGCTCGGTCAGCGTGCGGGGCGCGGGCTCCTGCTCCTGGCGCGCCTTGAGGGTCCGCCGGCCCTGGCGGCCCTGCCGGGCGGTGACCGCGCTCCCCGTCTCCTCCGGAACCGGGGCGAGGCTGCGGTTCGCCTCCCGGCGCGACACCCGCGCGAGGGCGCGGGAGCCGCCGGTCCGCTCGCCGCCGTTCGTCGATTGGCTCGCCGCATCCGCAGAGGATCGCAGGACGCGGCGACGCCGACGGCCGCCCTCGGCCGTCTCCTCCACGGGCTCGGCGAGCGGCGCCTCGTCGGGGGCCTCTTCATGGGCGGCCGGATGGGCGGCCGGCCAGCGAGGGGGATCGCCGGACGGCGGCGACCGGCGACGGTCGGCGCGCGGCCACGGCATGTCGCCAGTGCCTTCCGCCTCCGCCGGGGCCTCACGGCGGGCCGACAGGTTCGTCCGCTCACCGGCCGGCAGGCGCGGCGCCTCCCCGGCATCGCCGCTCCCGGGGGCAGGGCCCGCTTCGGCGGCCGTGTCCGCCCCCTTCCCGCCGGCGTCCCGCGACACCCCCTCGCCCGGGTCTTCGCCCCGGCGCGCGCGGCGGTCCCGCTTGCGTTTCCTCTTCATGACGAGCTTGGCGAGCTTGTCGCCGCGCTGTGCGCCGCTGGCGGCGGCTCCGGCCGGCGCTCCCGCGTCGTTCGCCGCCGCGTCGTTCGCCGCCGCGTCGGCGTCGGCCGCGCCTTGCGCACCCGACGCCCCGTTCCGGTCCGGCCGCGCGGCGTCGCCACGGGCCGCGGCAGCCGGGCCGTCCGTGCCGGCCGCCGCGCCGTCGTCCGCCACGCCGCCTTCGGAGCGGGCGTCACCGGTTCCGTCCGCGGCACCGCCAGCGGGGACGGCCCCCGATCGCGAGCGGGCGTCCGTTTCCTGCGACAGGGCCGGCTCGCGCCGCTCGGCCCGTGCGCGCCGGCGCGGCGACCGACCCGCTTCGGGACTCTCGCCGGTCCCCGCAGGCGTCTGCCCACGGGCGCGCTCGCCCGCGTCCGGCGAGCCGGCTTCCGGCCCGTCGCGCACGGCCCGTCCCCCGGCCGCCAACGATTCCGCGCCCGGCCCGTCGGCGCGGCGGGCCCGACGCCCGGCGCCGTCCGTGCCGGCCGCCGCGCCGTCGTCCGCCACGCCGCCTTCGGGGCGGGCGTCACCGGTTCCGTCACCGGCACCGCCAGCGGGGACGGCCCCCGATCGCGAGCGGGCGTCCGTTTCCTGCGACAGGGCCGGCTCGCGCCGCTCGGCCCGTGCGCGCCGACGCGGCGACCGGCCCGCTTCGGGCCCCTCGCCCGTCCCCGCAGGCGGCTCCGCACGGGCGCGCTCGCCCGCGTCCGGAAAGCCGGCTTCCGGCCCGTCGCGCACGGCCCGTCCCCCGGCCGCCCGCGGTTCCGGGCCCGGCCCGTCGGCGCGTCGGGCCTGACGCCCGGCGCGGCGGGTCCCGCGACGGTCCCGCTCGTCGGCCGCCAACGCGTCCGGCGAGGGGGCGGTTCGTGCCTCTTCGTCCACGGCTCCGTCGCCTTCCTCTAGAGGGCCCGCGGGCGCGAGACGTCCCGAAAGCGCCCGGCGACCGGTCCGCCCGGTCGCGCCCTGCCCGCCCGCGGTCGCCCCCGCGGACGCATCGGCGCCCGCTCCGGCATCGCTTGCCGAGACAGACAAATAACCGCCCGAGGGCGCGCGCTCCAGAGCACCGTCGCGATTTGCCCGACGCCGGGGCCGATCGGCGGCGGCCTCGCCCCCTTCGCTGGCGCTTCGCCCGGCCCCGCCGGGGCCCGAGATGCCGGATGGCCCGGCGTTCGCCTCCCCCGCCGCCGCGCGGGCCGGTTCGCCCCGGCGCGGCGCCCCCTCGCCCGCAGCACCGTCGCCCGCAGCACCGTCGCCAGCCCCGGCGTAACCGGCGGCGTCGGCGGCCGGCACCGCCAGCGGCGAGGCATCCTCGCGCGCCACGGGCCGCCAAGCGTCGGCGCCGACGACCGCCGAGGCCGCGTCCCGACCGGTCGCGCCCGGTCCGTCCGCACGCTCCGGTCCCGCCTTCGGCCGGTCGCCCTCCGCGTCGGCTCGACCGGCTTCGCCGTCCGGCGCCACCGCCCGATCGGCCAGCGGCCGCGCCTCCCCTTGCCGGATCCCGTCCACGGGATCCCGGTCTGCGCCGCCCGGCTCGCGGTCGGGCGCCTCGGCAGGCAGGCCGCCCGGTTCGGCGCGTCCCGCCCTTGCCTCGCCGACCGGCCCGGCCGATCCGGAAGGGCGCGTCCCGCCGCCCCGCTCCATGCGCCGGGCAGCGGCCTCTCCGCAGCCGTCGGCCCCGCCCTCGAGGAGACCGACGCCGCGCGGCTCGTCAGGCCCGGTCGCTTCCGCCAGCTCGTCCCGCGACGGGATCGGCCCGGGCGCGGGGCCGCCCGCTCGCCTTCGCCGTCCCGTCGCATCGGCGGTGGCCCCGGTCGGTGCGGCCGGCTCACCGGCCCCCGGCGGCGATGCCCCGGCGCCCTCCGGAGGGGTCGGCGCGGATGCGGCCCCATGCCGTCTTCGCCCGTCGCGTGGCCCGAGCACCTCGCCGGCCGCAGCCGTCTCCGCGATCCCTGGCGCCGCGTCCGGGACCGGACCCACCGGCGGGCGATGGTCGGCCGGAGGGGCCGTTTCGGTGCGGCTCGCCCCCTCGCCGGGGTTCTCCCGCGCCGACGGATCGGCGGCCGCCGGCGGCGAGGCCGCCTCGCCCGGCCCGCCCGCCGGGCTCGAACGGTGCCCGGCAGACGCTGTCCGGGGGACATCGCCGTCGGGCCCATCGTCCGCCTCGACGAGGAGATCCGCCGGAGCGGCTGCAGCACCCGTCCCGCCCCGAGCGGACGTCGGGGACGCATCGCCGGCCTCCGCCGCGGCGGCCCGGGCGCGTGCGTCATCGGGCCCCGTCGCTCTCCGCGCCCGCGCGCCCGTGCGCCCGGCCGTCCCGTCCCGCCGGTGGATGTCGCAGGCCCCACCGCCGCCGGCGGCGGTGGCGGCGGGAGAATCGCCGCCGGCCCCGGCCCCGGCCCCGGCCCCGGCCCCGGCCGCCGGCCGGTGGGCGCCACGCTCTTCCGCCCGGGACACCGATGGAGCCGGGTGGTCCGTGACGGCCGTCTCGGGCGCCGGCGCACCGCCGTCGGCGAGGCCCACGGGCGCGCGCGGCGGCGAACCCTGCAACGCCGCGCGGGACGAAGCGGCAGCGCTGGGATCACCCGCCGCCTCGCCCTCCCCCCCGCCACCGCGGGCGGCGCCGGGGAGGGACGGACCCACGCCCGGGTCGGGTCCCCGAGGGCCGCCGCCCGTTTCCGCTCGCGGCATCGCGCCGTCGAGGCCGGTCGGACCCGCGTCGTCCCCCGCCGTTGCCGCCGACGGCGACGCCCCCCCGGTCCGGCCGCGCGCCGCCACCGGGGCCGCCCCGCCGACGACGGTCGCCCCCGCCGCGACAGGGCCGGCGGCGATCGCAGCCGGCCGCTGGCCGTGTCGATCCAGCGCATCCGCCGGAGCATCCGGCCAGGATGGCCCGTCGCCACGGGTGCGGCCCTCCCCGTCCGGTGCGGCGGAAACGGCCTCGCCATCGTCCGCGACGGGCGCGACGCCGGCCGGACGACCCGCCGCCGGGAAGGCGCCCTCGCCCAGCGCATCGCCCGACGGCCACACCGCCCCGCCAGTGGCTGGAGCGCGCGCGCCGTCCGCCGGCGCACCGGGGGGCGGGCCCGGTTCGCCGCCCGGGCGGTCCGGGCCCCGGGGTCCGTCGTCGGCGCCCGTCTCCTCGGCGTTCGCGCGGGCGGGGTCTTCCTGCTCGTCCGCGCGGGTGGCGCCACCGGGCGCCAGCGCCGCATCCCGCCGCGGCGCGGGGAGGGTCGCGCCCGCCGCCTCGACCGGCGCACCGGGACGGGCAGGCGGGGCGACCGACGGCCCCCGCCCGCCGCGCCCGCCATCCGCGGCCGGGCCGCCGACCGGCCCGGCGCTGGCGAAAGCCGGCTCGGGCATGTCGGGCAAGCCGGTCTCGGGAAACAGAGCGCGGCGGGGGCGCGGCCCGGCCAGCGCGTCCGACTGGCCGCTTCCGTCAGCCGATGGCTCCGCCCCTTCCGCTTCCGCGACACCGTCGGCCGGCGGCAACGGCCCTCCGGCCCCCGTCCCGCCGGGATCGGCGGGCGAGGCCTCGGCCTCGCCCCGTTCGCGGGCGGCGATCGCCTTCCCGACGGCGCGGATGCGCGCGGCGGCATCGGCCGTCGCGGCCTCGAGGCCGCCCGCGTCGGGGACGGCGCCGAGGGCCTGGGTGCCGGCGGACGACAGGAGGCCGTGGCCGCCGGAGCCCTGGCGGCCGCCCTCCGGCGGCGGCGGATCGGGAAGCGGGATCACGTCCGCAAGGCCGGGCAGGAGGTCGTCGTCCGGCAGGAGGAGCCCCTCCCCGGGCGGCGGCGCCACCGGCGGATCCTCCTGCGGCAGCTCCCACTCCTGCCGCTCCCAGGGTTCGGCGAGGCGCGGACCGTCCGGCGCGGACGCAGCGCCCCGCCCCATCGAGGGCGAGTGCTCCTCCGCCCCGCCGGCAGCGGGCGAGGCCGCCTTCCGTCCCCGCCTCAGGACGGCCCTCAGCCGCTCCCTACCACGGCTACCACGGGCCAAAGGACTGCTCCCCGAACTCCCCCTCGTCGCCCTGGTCGTCGGAGAAGTCCGTGTCGTCGGGTGCGAGGTCCTTGATCTGGTCCACCGCCTCCTGCACGGAGGCGCAATAGCGAATGTGACCGTTCTCGATCAACGCACCCGTATCGCAATACTGGAGCGCCATCTTCTTGTTGCCGGTCACCACGATGAGATCCTTGCGCCGGATCTCCCCCTCGATGAACTCGATATGATCGGGCGGGAATTTTGCCCTCTTCAAATTAACCTGACCTTCTATCAAAAAGCAGTCGAAATCGACGACCAGTGGCAGCACGATGTTGAGTCGCTGACGAAAATGAACAGGGATGTTCTTGACGATCTCTTCCTTCTTCGAGCCGAAGCCGCACAGATCGTCCAAGTAGCGCAGCATGTCGCGAGCGGAAACACCGAGCATGTTGGCGCAAAAGATCACGTTGTCGCGAACCGTGAGATTGTTCGAGATGAAATAGTTGCCGCCGATCGGCCACGAGATGTTCGAATTGCGCACCACCTCGCCGGCGTTGGGGACGGCGACGCCGGCGATCAGCTTCACCAGCGTGCTCTTGCCGGAGCGGCGGGCGCCCATGACGGCGACGCGCCGCCCCTTCGGAACGATCGCGCTCATCCGGTCGAAGACGACGGTGCGGGTGCGCCGACCCTTGTAGACGAACTCCACCTCGTCGAAGAAGACGTGGTGGTCGATGTCCGCGGTCTCGAACAGCCGCCGGCTCTTGCGCACGAAGCGCGTCTCGGGCGCCGGCGTGAGGGCGCGCGAGCCCGATATCGGCACGAGCTTGCCAAGCATGACCAAGGTTCCACGTCCGTTTTGCCGAGGGATGTGGCAGCCGCCGCGGCCGGTTTCAAATGCCGCACGGGCAGACCGCCCCCGCACGCAAGCGCCGTCGCGCCGGCCGCGCCGTCCCCATCGCGGGCATTATACAACCTTCGTTCGAGCCTTGCACGCACCGTCGGAGGGTCAGACGCCGAGATAGGCCTCCCGCACCGCCGGATCGTGCAGGAGGACGCGGGCCGCCCCCTCCCGGGCGATCTCCCCGGTCTCGATCACGTAGCCGCGGTCGGCCACCGAGAGCGCGGCGAAGGCGTTCTGCTCCACCACGAAGACGGTCACACCCTCGCCCTTCAGGCGGCCGATCGCCTCGAAGATCTGGTCGACGAGGATCGGGGCGAGGCCCATGGACGGCTCGTCGAGAAGGAGAAGGCGCGGGCGGCTCATGAGCGCGCGGGCGATGGCGAGCATCTGCTGCTGCCCGCCCGACAGGCCGCCCGCCGCCTGCCGCCGCCGCTCCGCAAGGATCGGGAACATCTCGTAGACGCGGCCCATGTCGGCCGCCGCCTCGCCCCGCTTCCCGGTCCGGTAGGCGCCGAGGCGCAGGTTGTCCTCCACCGACAGGGGCCCGAAGATCTGCCGGCCCTCGGGGACGAGCGCCATGCCGCGGGCGACGCGCCGGTGGGGCTTTTCCCGCGTGACGTCCTCGCCCGCCAGCAGGATGCGGCCCGCCGTCGCCGGCTGCACGCCCGCGATCGCCTTGAGGAGCGTCGTCTTGCCTGCCCCGTTGGCGCCGACGAGGGTGACGATCTCCCCCGTCGCCACGTGAAGGCAGACGCCGTGGAGCGCCTCGATGCGCCCGTAGCCGGAGACGAGCCCCTCAACCGACAGCATGGGCCACCTCCTGCGCGCCGTGGGCCCCGAGGTAGGCGGCGATCACGTCCGGGTCGGCGCGCACCTCGGCGGCCGTCCCCTCCGCGAGGGTCCTGCCGTAGTCGAGGACGTGGATGTGGTCCGACAGGCGCATGACGAGCTTCATGTCGTGTTCCACGAGGACCACCGTCACGCCGGTCCCGGCGATCTGGCGGACGAGGGCCTCGATCTCGGCGGTCTCCACCGCGTTGCAGCCCGCCGCCGGCTCGTCGAGGAGGAGGACGCGCGGCTCGGCGGCGAGGGCCCGCGCGATCTCGAGGCGCTTCAGCGCGCCGTAGGGAAGGCTCGAGGCCTCCTGGTCGGCCCGGCCCGCAAGGCCGACCCGCTCGAGGAGGGCAAGGGCCCGCTCCCGGCTCTCCCGGTTCGTGCGGGCGACGGAGGGCAGCGCGAGGAGGTGGGCGAGGACGGCCTGCCGCTCCTTCAGGTGCGCGCCCACCATCACGTTCTCCGCCGCCGTCATGCGGAAGAAGACCTGCAGGTTCTGGAAGGTGCGGGACAGGCCGCGGGCGGCGAGGCGATGGGGCGGCAGACCCGTCACGTCCTCCCCGAAGAGCTCGACCCGACCGCGCATGGGCCGGTAGACGCCCGACACGAGGTTGAACAGCGTCGTCTTGCCCGCCCCGTTGGGGCCGATGATGGAGAAGACCTCGCCGGGCGCGACGGCAAGGCTCACCCCGTCGACCGCGCGGATGCCGCCGAAGGAGATCCCGATGTCGGCGACGGAAAGGGCCGCCCCGCTCATGCCGCCCGCCTCCGGGACAGGCGCGCGAGGACGGACGGCACGATCCCGGCCCTCAGGAAGATCATCACCAGCATGAGGACGAGGCCGAGCATGGCGTACTCGTACTCCTGGAAGCCGGTGAGCGCCTGGGGGAGCGAGACGAGCACCGCCGCCCCCACCACCGCGCCGAAGACCGAGCCGAGGCCGCCGAGCACGATCATGACGACGAGCTCGATGGAGTGGAGGAAGCCCGCCGCGTCCGGCGTGATGAAGCCGTTCATGAGCGCGAGGAGCGCCCCGGCGAGGGCCGCGAACACGGCCGAGATCACGAAGGCGGCAAGCTTCGCCCGGGCGACGTCGATCCCCGCGACGCTGGCGGCGACCTCCGAATCGTGGACCGCCCGGAGCGCCCGGCCCGTGGGGCTGTCGAGGAGGTTCGTGGCGAGCCAGGCGCCGACCACGAGGACGATGCCGGTGATCCAGAACCAGGTCTCGGCCCCGCGCACGCGCCAGCCGAACAGCTCGATCCGGGCGACGGCCATCCCGTCGGGCCCGCCGGTCCATTGCGCCTCGTTGTTGAGGACCATGGCGACGAGGATGCCGAAGCCGAGGGTGGCGACGGCGAGGTAGTGGCCCTTGAGGCGCAGGATCGGCCGGCCGACCACGAAGGCGAGGAGCGCGGCGAGGACGGGGCCGACGACGAGGCACAGGAGCGGCGGCAGGCCGAGGTGGGCCGGCCCGACGGCGACGGCGTAGGCCCCGATCCCCATGAATCCCGCGTGGCCGAGGCTCACCTGCCCCGCGAAGCCCATCAGCACGTTGAGGCCGATGGCCGCGAGGCCGAAGACGGCGACGAGGGCGGCCATGCGGAAATAGAAGCTGGACTCGTTGAGAAGGCCCAGCGCCACCACGATGGCGGCGAGGAGGAGCGGCGTCCACAGGCGGTGGGACAGGAGCGCGCCCATTGTCAGACCCGCTCCACGTGGCGCGAGCCGAAAAGGCCCCGCGGCATGAAGAAGAGGACCGCGAGGATCACCACGAAGGCGCTCGCGTCCTTGTACTCGGAGGACACGTACCCGGCGGTGTAGGCCTCGAGGAGCCCGATGAGGAGCCCGCCCGCGACGGCACCCACGGGGTTGCCCATGCCGCCCAGCATCGCCGCGGCGAAGCCCTTGAGGGCGAGGAGGATGCCGACGTCGTAGCTCGTCAGCGTGATCGGCGTCACGAGGATCCCCGCGAGCGCCCCGATCGCCGCCGAGACGGCGAAGGACAGGCCGACGACGAAGGCCGTGTCGATCCCGACGAGGCGGGCGGCGAGGCGGTTGGCGGCCGTCGCGAGCACCGCCTTGCCGGTGAGGGTCCGGTTGAAGAAGGCCCAAAGCGCCACGACGATGACGAGCGCCCCGCCGAGGACCCAGAAGGTCTGGGGCAGGACCGCCGCGCCCGCGATGAGGATGGGCGCATCGCCGGAGAAGGCGGGCAGCGAGTGGAACTGCTTGTCGAACACGATCTGGGCGATGCCGCGCAGGAAGATCGACGCGCCGATGGTGATGATGATGAGGGTCACCGCGCTCGCCCCACGCGCGGGCTCGATGGCGAGGACGTAGAGGAGGAGACCGACGCCGACCGTCAGCACGATGGCCGCGAGCGCTGCGAGGGGGAGCGGCACGCCCGCCGCGGCGATGAAGACGGTCGCCATCCCGCCGAGCATCACGAACTCCCCTTGGGCGAAGTTCACGACGTCCGAGGCGTTGTAGATGAGGGTGAAGCCGAGGGCGACGAGGGCGTAGACCGCCCCCACCGTCAGCCCGGAGAAGGTGAACTGCAGGAACTCGGCCACGGGTCTCTCCGTCTTCTGCCCTCAGCCGCCGTCCGCGGGCGCGAGGGTGATGACCGCCGTCTCGTTCCCGTCGAGGAGGACGAGGCGGCCCGCCTCCGACACGACCGCCCGCGTCGCCTGGAGCGCGGCGAGGACGGCGTTCTCGATCGCCATGGCCGGTTCCGGGCAGGCCATCCGCGTGGAGGCGGCGGGGCCGAAGGTGAGGCCGTCGCCCTCGAGCGCGTAGCCGCCCGACAGGCGGTTGCAGCCGGTGGTGCCGGAGACGCAGCCCTCCAGCGCGTCGAAGGCGAGGAGGACCTCCGGCTCGTCCGGCAGCGCTCGGTCGCCGACGGCGACGGCCCGCCACTCGCCGGCGAGGGAGACGTCCGCCGCCGCCGCGGGCACGGCGAGGAGGCTCGCAAGGGCCGCGGCGAGGAGGGCGGCGCGGGATCGGCGAATTGGGGGAGGCATCGGTGGTCTCCGGTCGGTCGGCTCAGATGGCGGGCGCGCCGTCGATGAAGGGGTGGAGGGCGCCGTGGGCCGTGCGATGCACGGGCGTCGCGATCCCGTGGGTTTCGCCGAGGCGGACGACGGTGCCCGAGAGATAGTCGAGCTCGAGGCGGCGCCCGCGGGCGAGGTCGTCGGCCATGGAGGCGCGCACGCCCGGCGGCAGGCGACGCACCCGCTCCGTCTCCCGCTCGAGGAGGTCCTCGGGAAGGTCCGGGCAGGCGGCGCGCGAGACGTCGACGGATTCGGCGAGCGCCCGGAAGTAGGTGTCGCGCGCCCGCCCGTCGGCGAGGATCGCGCCGAGGGGGAGCCGCACGAGGGCCGTCATGGCGGCGAGCGTGGCAAGGAACGCGAACTTGTCGAACAGGCGGGGCACGATGTCGTCGACCACCGCCGCCTCCATGCCCGGCGCGGCCGCAAGGCGCTCGGCGAGGGCCGTCAGCGCCGGGGGATGGTCGCCCCCCGGCGCGCCGAAGACGAGGCTGCACACGTCCGCCTCGTGGCGCACGACGCCCGGACGCGGCACGTTCGCCGGGATCACCGCGACCCCGGGGAAGGCGGCGGCGGCGGGGGCGGCGGCGCGGATGTCC
>CAZJNX010000035.1:0-26738 GCA_964547415.1 uncultured Hyphomicrobiales bacterium | reverse complement strand
TGCAGAACGCCGCCTAACCCAAAGTCCTGTCTCAAAACCGTGGACCGGTACAGTGGGATATGACCACGGGGACGGATATGTTATCTACTCAACGATCCCGTACGATCTTTATTCGCGCTCTAACTCCCTCGGCTTTACATCTTCGGAAGCTGACACGTATGGTGCGAATCTCATTGCGTACGGTGCCGGCGTTGCTTTGGGGATACGCAACGATCCAATTGTGCTCGACCTTGACGGCAATGGCCTATCCCTAGACGGAACTATAGATTTTGATTTGGATGCAGATGGCAATGCGGAAAATCTGACTTGGTCTTCAGCTGGTGACGCTGTGTTAGTTGTCGACCTCGACGGTTCAGAAAATATTGAAGACGGCACCGAGGTTCTGTCCGAAGTCTTCAACGGCTTCGGCTACGGCACCTCGATGGAGGCATTACGATCGCTCGACGTCAATTTGGATGGCATGGTCGATGCCGCAGACGACACGTTCGCCGATCTGCTGGTCTGGCAGGATCTCAACGGAAACGGGTTAAGCGAGGCCGGAGAGCTGCAGTCGCTCGCCGACCTCGGCATCGTCGGGATCTCGGTCGAAGAGACACCCGTCAACAAGACGATCGACGGGCAGACCGTGTTCGCTGAAGGCACTTTCTTCTACGATGATGGTGGCACCGGGGGCTACGCAGGTGTCCAGTTCACGGCGCCGGCGGTGGGCGGGGAAGCCGAGGGCGATGCCCCACTCGGGACCCGGTTCGCCATCACACCCGATGGCGTGGGCCCGAGGATCGTGGAGGCCTTCGCAACCGGCGAGGATCTGCTCGTGTTCAGCGCCACGGCCGCAGGACTGACGGTCGACACGGCGAACATGCCTGTCTTGACCTTGGGGGCGGCGGCGGTTGGAGACGACGCGCAGTTCGTCTATGACCGGACCAGCGGCACGCTCGCCTGGGATGCCGATGGCGCAGGCGGAGCGGATGCCGTCGACGTGGCGCGACTCGACCCTGGAACGCCGCTGACGATCGACGATTTCCTGTTCGTCTGACGGCAGGTCCGGCCAGACGTGCCTTAGGCCCGGCCGTCGCCGGGCCGGCGTGGCGCAACCGCTGGCAGTTTGCGCTCCCGGTGCACATGCCGAGGGGGCGCACGGCAAGTCGCAAGTGGCTGACACGACGGCAGGTCGTCGTGTTCGTTACCAGTCCCGATCGAGTCGGACGATCGTTCGCACCAACGTGCACGGAGACGATCACGATGCCTCGGGCGGCGGAGAACCTTCGACCGACGACAAAGGACCTCCACGCCGGGACCGTCCCGTCGGCGGGTGCGAGCGTCGCGGCGACATCGCCGCGTCGGTGGCGAGCTTGATCGTCGGGGCCGGCCTGGAACCGAAGGCCGGCCCCGATCTCCACCCGTTCGTGGTCGCAGACCCCCGCCTCGACGATGGCGCAAGACGCCTTCGGCGCGATTCCGATCACCGTGACCGGAGGGGCGCCCGCGAGGTGTCCGAGGTCAGCCGGTCGAAGGCGAGGTGACAGGCAAGGAAGACGGGGCGGAGAAGGACGAGGCGAGATGGAACGCCCGCCCCCGCCCCGACGAGCGGTCGGCGACGGTGGTCGACCGGCCTGCGGGCTCGCCGCCTCGACGCATCCGAGGCCCCGGCCGTGCCGCGCGCACCCGGCACGACGTCGACCGGGTCCGACAGTCACCCGACCGGACAGACGCGGGCCGGGAGGCGTACGCCCGCCTGCGCGTGGCTGGTCGGGGGAAGGCGCGCCAGCTGCGGGCGGTCCCCGGCCCGGCGCGGACGGCGTGGGCCGGCGCGAGGGACCGCCAGAACCCGGTCGGCGTCCGCCCGGAAGGCCCCGGCGCCCGAGGACGTCCGCCAGCGACGCTCAGAACGAGCCGACCAGCCCGCCAAGGACGATCACCACGACGAGGGCGAGGAGGGCGCCGACCACGGCCGCCATCACCACGTCGAGGTAGCTCTTGCCGTGGGTGGTGCCGCACACGGCGAGCAGCGTCACCACCGCGCCGTTGTGGGGCAGGCTGTCGAGGGTGCCGGACGCGATCACGGCGACGCGGTGCATGAGCTCGGGAGACAGGCCCGTTTCGGCCGAGATCTGCATGAAGGTGGGCCCGAGCGCCTCGAGCGCGATGGTCATGCCGCCCGAGGCGGACCCGGTGAGGGCGGCGAGCACGTTGGTGGCGACCGCCAGCGACACCAGCGGCCCCCCGCCGATCCCCAGCACCCACTCCTTCACCGCCTCGAACGCCGGCATCGCCGCCACCACCGCGCCGAAGCCCACGAGGCTCGCCACCGACAGGATCGGCAGCACCGAGGCGTTGCAGCCCGCATCCACGCTGTCGCGGATCGCCGGCAGGCGCCGCCAGCCGGTCGCGACGAGGACGAGGATGCCCGACACGAGCGCCACCGCGACCGCCCACACCCCGCCCACGGCACCGATGGAGGTGCTCCCCCACTGCGGCTCGGACAGGAAGGCGAAGTCGAGCCGCGGCAGGATCACCTGGGCCATCAGGAGGTTGACGACGATCACCACGACGAGGGGCAGGACCGCGACCGCAAAGGAGGGCCGCTCTGTGGCGACGGCACCCGCCCCGATCTCCGCCGGGTCGAACTCGCGCGCGGTGGTGGCGAGCTCGCGAAGCGCCACCTCGTCCCGCGCGATGACGGGCGGCGGGTCCCCGAACCCCTCCCCCGCGGCCCGCGCCTGCCGGGAGCGGAAGGTGAGCCACCACATGCCGAATCCGAACATGACGAGGGCGGCGATGATCCCGAGACCGGGCGCAGCGAAGGCGGTGGTCCCGAAGAAGGGCATCGGGATGGCGTTCTGGATCGCGGGCGTGCCGGGCAGGGCCGACATGGTGAAGGTCATGGTCCCGAGGGCGATCGCCGCGGGCAGGAGGCGCCGCGGCACGGCGCCCGCGCGGAACAGCGCCTCGCCCATGGGCGCGATCACGAACAGGGCCACGAACAGCGACACGCCCCCGTAGGTGACGAGCGCGCCCGCGAGGACGACGGCGAGGATCGCCCGCTCGGGCCCGAGCTTCACCGTCATGGTGTCGGCGATGGCGCCCACCGCGCCCGAATCCTCCATCAGCTTGCCGAACAGGGCGCCGAGCAGGAAGAGGGGAAAGAACTGGGCGACGAACCCGGCCGCCGCCCCCATGAAGGTCTGCGTCCAGTGGGCGAGCAGCGGCTCGCCGGAGAAGGCCGCCGCCACCAGCGCGGCGACGGGGGCGAGGAGAAGGATGGTCCAGCCCCGGAAGGCGAGCGCCATCAGGAGGGCGAGACCCGCGAGAATGCCGAGAAGGCCCATGGCTCAGACCCCTTCCAGGAGGCTTTCGATCTCGAAGGTGGAGCGCACGCCCACGTCCTTGCCGTGCGCCTCCTCGAAGCGGACGGCGGCGCGGCGGCCCTCGTCCCGCAGCATCTTCAGGAACGCCCACTCCGCGTTTAGCTTGGAGGAGGCGCCGAGCTGCACCATGATGTCGCTGGTGATGCGGTGGAGGCGCATCTCCGCCCACAGGCGCCCCTCCGAATTGCCGGGGTCGGCGATCTGGCGCAGGATCGCGATCATCCTGAGCTCCTTCAGGAGCGTGGCGTTGAAGGAGACCTCGTTCACACGCGAGACGATGTCCCGCGCGGTCCGCGGGATCTCGGGCCGCTCCACCGGGTTGATCTGGACGAGAAAGGTGTCGTGGGCCTCGCACTCGCGCACCAGCGGGGTCATGGTCGGATTCCCAGAAAAGCCCCCGTCCCAGTAGAACTCCCCGTCGATCTCCACCGCCTGGTACATGGACGGCAGGCACGCGGACGCGAGCAGGACGTCGGCCGTGATCTCGTGGCTGCGGAAGACGCGGCCGCGGCCCGTGCGCACGTTAGTGGCCGTGATGAACAGCTTGATCGGCCCGCTCGCGATGGCCTCGAAGTCGATCGTCTCGATCAGGATGTCGCGCAGCGGGTTGAAGGCCGCGCCCACCCCGCCGAGGGCATAGGGGGAGACGAGCCGTGCCATGATGTCGGTGGCGAGGTACAGGGGCGAGTTGTCGAGGGTCCAGTTGCCGAGCATCCGGTCCATCGGCGAGCGCTGGAACGGGCCCCAGGCGGCCGCCCGCGAAACCTTGCGCCAGAACGTCTTGAGCGCGGTGCGCGCCCCCTCGCGCCCGCCGGTGGCGAAGCCGTGGGCGAACACGGCCGCGTTCATGGCGCCCGCCGAGGTGCCGGAGATCGCCTCCACCTCGATGTCGGCAAAATCGAGGAGGCGGTCGAGGGCGCCCCAGGCGAAGGCGCCGTGGGAGCCGCCGCCCTGGAGAGCGATGTCGACGAGGATGGGCCGGCCCTCCCCGCGCGGAGGCTCGGGGGCGGGAGCGGTGTCTTCCGTCATGGCGCGGTCTTCCTTTCGAGGGTGGAGGCGGCGGGCCAGGCGAGGCCCGCGGACGCGGCGGCCCCGCCCGCGAGGAGGGCGAGGAGGGCGAAGGCCGCCCCGCCCCCCGCCACGGCGCCCGCCCAGCCCGCGAGGGCGTTGGCCGCGACGAGGGCGAGCTGCCACAGGACGTGGCCGGCGGCGAACATGACGCCGACGTTGCCGGGCCGCGCGTGGCGCCGCACGAGCGAGAAGAGCGGCGGCTGGACGAGGGTGTGGGCGGCCCCGAGCAACAGCCACAGGACGAGGAGCGTGCCGTAGGCGGACGCGAGCGCGCCGGCGAGGAGGCACGCCGGGACGAGAAGCGCGCCCGCCGTCACCGTGGCCCGCAGGCCCGCCCGCTTCACGAGCCCGGGGGCGGCGAAGGCGCCGGCGGCCGAGCCGCCGCCGAACACCGCGAGCGCGATGGTGGTCTCCCGCTCGCCGAGGGCCATCTCGCCCTGCACGATCACCACCGTGTTGACGGCCGCGACGGCGGCGGCCGCGGCCGCCGACACCATCAGGAGGGGCGCGGGGCGGAGCGCGGGCGTCCGCAGGACGGTGCCGATCGCGCCGAACAGCGCACGGAGGCGACCGCGCGCGTCCGCCGCCCCGGCCACGCCGCGCCGCGGGACCGCCCGAGCGGCCATCGCGGCCGCGAGCGCGAAGCCCGCCGCCGCGACGGCGAGGATCCCGGCGGGCGCCGCCACGAGGACGAGGAGGGTCGCGAGGAGCGCGGTGAAGAGCCCCTCCGTCTCGTCGAGGACACGGGACTTGGAAAGGGCGCGCGCGAAGCCGTCCTCCTCCGGCAGGAGGGTCGCCGCGGCCGCGTCGTAGGCGACCTTGTGAAGGCCCGCGGCCACCGAGAAGACGGCGGCGAGGGCGAGGATCTGCCAGGCGGCGGTGGCGAACGCGAGGGCGGCGACGGACGCGGCGCGCCCGGCGTCCGCGGCGAGGAGCAGCGGCCCCGGGCTCGCCCGGCCCGCGAGCGCGGCGAAGGCGAACGGCGCGAGGAAGGCGCCCAGCGCCTTCATGGCGAGGGCGGTGCCGAGGACGGCGCCCGCATCCTCGCCCGCCACGTTGAAGGCGACGAGCGCGAGGGCGATCACGGACAGCCCGCTCGCCGCGAGCCCGACCGCCTTCGCCCGGAATAGCCGCGGGTAGCTGCCCAGCGCCGCCACGATCCCTCCCCTCGCGGACGCCTGCGGGGCGTCGCCCGTCCTGGCGCCGCGGCCGACGCAGCGGAAAGCGCCCGCCGCCCGACCGCTCCACGCCGCTTTCTTCGCACTGCAACATGATGGATGCAACGCAGCATTCGCCCGCTCCGGGCATGGCTGCCCGAGCCGGACCGGACGGCGCCGGCGCGGAGGGCGCGGGCGCGGCGGCCGCTATCGGCGGCCTGCCTCGAAGGGCGGCCGTCGTCGCTCCGACCGGTCCGCGGGTGGGCGCGCGGCGCGAGGCTGCCGTCCGTCCCGGACGCGGGACGCTCGGCAGCGGGCACGGTCGGCGGGCGAGGCCGGACGGGGCGGGCGCGCCCGGCGGCACGGGAAGCGGCTGCCGAGCTTCCCCCGTCGGCGAGGCCCGACGGCGACGCGCCGAAGCGGGCTGCGCGGGTCGGGCCGTCGCGGGTCCGACGCCGCGGCTCCCGCCGGAGACGGGCCGCGTCAACGCGCCCGGCAGCGCCGTCCGAAACGCCGCCCCGGCGCGGCGGGGAGGGCGGCGGGCGCCCGGTCGGCGGGGCATCGCCCGAGCCCGAGGTGCCTCGCCCGGGAACGCGCTCGACGGTGGCGGGCCGCGTCCGTCGGCGGCCCTCGACGGCGGTCAGGGAGGAGGCCCCCGCGCGCGCGGCGTGCGCGCCCGCTCACGCGACGCCCGCCCAGCCGGTGCGCCGCCAGTTGGCGAGCGCGAACGGCAATCCGCCCGTCGTGCCCGCGGCGGTGACGGCGCCGAAGCGCATGTCCCCGGCCGCAAGGTCGATGACGGCGTGGCCCCTCGCCGCGAGGACCGCCCGCGCGGGGTGCCCCGCCTCCAGGAGGAGGCGGCCGTCCTCGCCGCGCCAGCGCGGGGCGTGAACGGCCCGGTCGAGCGGGGTGCCGGCGAGGAGCCAGGCCGTCAGGACCTGGTAGAGGGTCTGCACCTGGCCGTCGGCGCCGGGGGTGGCGAGGGCGACCGTCTCCCCGCCGCCGGTGACGAGGGCGGGGGCGAGGGTGTGCACGGGGCGCTTGCCCGGCGCGAAGGCGTTGTCCGCGGCCGTGAAGCCGCCGGCGCGGTTGTTGAGGACGAAGCCCCCCTCCGGCACGAAGACGCCGGAGCCGAAATCGTCGAACACGCTGGCGAGGGAGGCGACCACGAGCCCGTACCGGTCGGCCGCCGCGACGCCCGCCGTGTGGAGGTAGCTGCGCGGCCCGCCCCGTCGCGCGGCCCGGTCGAGGCGGACGTCGAGCGGCTCGTCGAGGAGAGCCGCGCCGCGCGCCACGCGGTCCCGGTGGACGAAGGCGGCCTCGAGGAGCTCCACCCCCGCGTGAGCGGCGCGGTCCGGCGGCAGGTCGCCGAGGCGCACCCGCCCCGCAAGGGCCATGGCGAGGAGGACGCCCTGGGAAAGGGGCGGCTGGACGTGGACCGTGCGCCCCGCGAATGGGACGGCGATCGGGCGCTCCACCGTGGCGGCGGGCGGGGCGAGGTCCTCCACCGACAGGGCGCCGCCGGTGCGGCGGACGGCCGCCGCGATCGCCCGGGCGAGGTCGCCTTCATGGAGGGCGGCGCGCCCGTCCTTGGCGATCCGCTCCAGCGTGTTGGCGAGCTCGGCCTGCTCGAGCGTGCGGCCCGTGCGCGCCGCGAGGAGGGCCGCGGCCCCGGCCCCTCCCCGCTCGAGCCGCGGCCGCTGGGCATCGAGCGCGGCCTCCAGCCCCGCGTCCACGGGAAAGCCGGTCCGGGCGAGGCGGATGGCGGGGGCGAGGGCGCGGGCAAGGCCCAGCCGCCCGAAGCGGGCGGACAGGATCGACCAGGCGTCGACGAGGCCGGGCACGGTGACGCTCGCCCCGCCGTCGGTCGCGGGCGCGGCGGCGGCGCGGGCGGCGGGACCGGCGCCGTTGACGGCGCTCACCTGCCCGTCGGGCGTCGCGAGGAGGAAGAAGCCGTCGCCGCCGAGGCCACAGGCCTGGGGCGCGACCACCGCGAGGGCCGCCTGGGCGGCGACGGTGGCGTCCGCCGCGCTGCCGCCGCAAGCGAGCACCTCCTGCCCGGCGGCGGCCGCGAGGGGATGGGCGGCGGCGACCGCCCCCCGCGCGCCCGCGAGGGCCGGACGGATGGTCGAGGAAAAAGGGTTCGGCTGCATCGAAGGCCCGTCCCGCCCGTTGGCACCCCGAAAGCGGTAGACGCGACGCCACGCCCGGATCGCGCAAAAAGGCGGCCGGTCGCGACGGGATCCGGCTAGGATTGCCCAGGATACGCGGAAGAAGGGCACGCCATGGTCCACGCCGATCTCGACGCCTTCGACCTCAAGCTCCTCGACGTGGTGCAGGAGAACAACCGCATCACCGCCGACGCCCTCGCCGAGCGGGTCGGGCTGTCGCCGTCGGCCTGCCTGCGGCGGCTGAAGCGGCTGCGCCAAAAGAAGGTGATCGAGGCGGACATCGCCGTCATCGCGCCCGAGGCGGTCGGGCGCACCCTCACCATGGTGGTGGAGGTGACGCTGGAGCGTGAACGGCCCGACATCCTCGACGACTTCAAGCGCTCGATGCGGGCGACGCCGGAGGTCATGCAGTGTTACTACGTGACCGGCGAGACGGACTTCATCCTGATCGTGACGGCACGGGACATACGCCACTACGAGGCCTTCACCAAGCAGTTCTTCTTCGAGAACCCCCACGTCCGCCGCTTCCACACGGCGGTCGTGATGGACCGGGTGAAGACGGGCCTCAAGGTCCCCCTCGGCGACACCTGACCCGCGCCCCGAAAGGGGCTTGCGGGCGGCTCCCGCGCGGGGAACGGGGACACCGGCGGAGGTGTGCCGGTGAGGGGCGGTTCGGGCGCGGCGGACCGGCTCATTCGCCCGCCGGATGCCAGCAGGCGACCGCGGCCTCGCCCCGGGGCTCGAGCGGCGGGTCGCGCTCCCGGCACAGGGCCGTGGCGGCCGGGCAGCGGGGGGCGAAGGCGCAGCCGGGGGGCGGGGCCGACGGGTCGGGGAGCTCGGCGGGGCTCGCGTTGCCGGCGCTGCCGCCCGGATCGCGCGCGGCGGCCATCAGGAGGGCGGTGTAGGGGTGGCGCGGGTTCGCGAAGACCGCGCGCGCCGGACCCGCCTCCACGACGCGGCCGAGGTACATGACGGCGACCGCGTCGGCGATCTGTTCCACCACCGCGAGGTCGTGGGCGATGAAGACGTAGGTGAGGCCACGCGCCGCCTTCAGGCGGGCGAGAAGGTCGAGGACCTGGGCCTGGACCGACACGTCGAGGGAGGAGACCGGCTCGTCGAGGACGAGGATCCGCGCCTCGGCCGCCAGCGCCCGGGCGATGCCGACCCGCTGGGCCTGGCCGCCGGACAGCTCGTGGGGGTAGCGCCCGAGGAGCGCGGGCGACAGGCCGACGTCCTCGAGGAGGGCGGTGAGGCGCGCGGCCCGCGCGCCCCGGCCGAGGCCGAGGAGGCGGGCGAGCGGCGCGGCGAGGGTCGCCGCCACCGTGCGGCGCGGGTTGAGGGCGGCGACCGGGTCCTGGAAGACGTACTGGATGGTGCCCGCGAGCGCGCGCGGGCGGCGGCCGGCAAGGGCCGTCACGTCACGCCCCTCGAGGCGGATCGTGCCGGCGTCGGGCGTCTCGAGGCCCACCAGCATCCGTGCGAGCGTCGACTTCCCGCAGCCCGATTCGCCGACGATCCCGAGGGTGGTGCCCCCCTCCACGAGAAGGTCCACGCCGCGCACGGCGCGGATCCCCGGCCGCCGGCCGCCGGGGCGCCAGCCGGTCCGGAAGGTCCGGGCGAGGCCCCGCGCCTCGACGGCGGGGATCACGCGGCCTCTCCGCCGGACCGCGCGCCGCGGCCGGCCCGCCCCTCGCCAGAGGGTGGGCGTCGGCTCGTGCCGATGGGCCCGCGGGGCCGCGGGAGCATCCGCGACCTCGGGCGACGGCCGCCCGTTCCGTTCGCCGGGGGACGTCGTCTCGCCCGCCTGCCGGAGCGGGCGGCGCGGACCGCCCGCCGGCGGCATGGATGCCGGCCGCCGAGGGTCTCCTCGCGCCGCGGCGCCTGATCGGGCGGGCTCACGCGGGCTCTCCGAGGGGGCGGATGCAGCGGACCGCGCGGCCCTCGCCGTGGGGCGCGAGCGGGACGTCGGCCGCGCGGCAGGCCGCGACGGCGCGGGGGCAGCGGTCCGCGAAGGCGCATCCGGGCGGCAGGGCGTCGAGGGCGGGGGGCATGCCCTCGACGGGTCGGAGCGGGCGGTCGGACCGGCCGAGGACGGGCACGCAGTCCATGAGGCGCCGCGTGTAGGGGTGGGCGGGCGCCGCCGTCACCGCCGCCGCCGGCCCCTCTTCCACGATGCGGCCGGCGTACATGACCGCGACACGGTCCGCGAGGGCGGACACGAGGGCGAAGTCGTGGGTGATGAACAGGACCGCCGCCCCCTTCTGCGCCGCGAGGGCGCCGAGGACGGACAGGACCTGTGCCTTCACCGTCACGTCGAGGGCGGTGGTCGGCTCGTCGGCCACCAGGAGCGCCGGGTCGTTGGCGAGCGCCATGGCGATGGTCACGCGCTGGCGCATGCCGCCCGACAGCTCGTGGGGGAAGGCGTCCGCCCGGGCGGTCGGGATGCGCACCCGTTCGAGGAGCCGCTCCGCCTCCGCGCGGGCCGCCGCCCGGCCCACGCGCTGGTGGACGCGGACCGCCTCGGCGAGCTGCTCGCCGACGGTCATCAAGGGATGGAGCGTCGCCTGCGGGTCCTGGAAGACGGTGCCGACGAGGCCGCCGCGCACCTGCCGCAGCCCCTCCCCCCGCTCGGCCAGCACGTCCCGCCCCAGAACGCCCGCGCGCCCGCCCTCGATGACGCCGGGCGGCGTCGGCACGAGGCGCAGGAGGGACAGGGCCGTGGCCGACTTGCCGCAGCCCGATTCGCCGACGAGGGCGAGCCGCTCTCCCGGTCGGACGGCAAGATCCACCCCGCCGACCGCGCGGAAGGTGCGCCCGCCGGTCCGCAAGACGGTGACGAGATCCACGACGTCGAGGACGGCGTCCGGCGCCTTCGGGGCCGGGACGGCGCGGCGGGAGACCGCGGTCGCCGCGGCGGGGGCCGCGAGGGCGCCGCCCGATAGGCGCGGGTCGAGGACGTCGCGAACCCCGTCGCCCACGAGGTTCACCGCGACGACGAGGAGGAAGATCATGGCGCCCGGCACCACGGACACGAACGGGGCGGTGAACATCAGCGCCCGCGCCTCGCCCAGCATGGAGCCGAGATCCGCCCGGGGCGGCTGGGCGCCGAGGCCGAGGAAGGACAGGCCCGCCGTCTCCAGGATCATCCAGCCGAGGGTGGTCGACATGGTGACGACGATCACCGGCGCCACGTTCGGGAGCACCTCCGCGAAGAGGATCTGCGCCCGGGAGGCGCCTGACAGGCGTGCGGCGTCCACGAACGGCCGGCGCGCGATCTCGAGCGTCACGCCGCGCACGGCGCGGGCGAAGAAGGGGATGTTGACGACCGCGATGGCATAGAGGGCGTTGAGGAGGCCGGGGCCGAGCACCGCCACGATGGCGATGGCGAGCATCACGTACGGGAAGGCCATGACGAGGTCGATGCCACGCATCAGCGCCCCGTCGACGACGCCGCCGAGCGTCCCCGCAACGAGGCCGATCGCCGCGCCGACGAGGGCGGCGATCAGCGTCGCCGACACGCCGACGGCGAGCGACACGCGGGTGCCCCACAGGAGGCGGGACAACAGGTCCCGGCCGAGGTGGTCGGTGCCGAGGAGGTGACCGTCCGAAAGGGGCGGGAGCAGGCGGCGGGCGGGCTCTGTCGCCGCCGGGTCGGCGAGCGGCAGGACCGGGACGAGAAGGGCGAGGAGGACGATCGCGGCGAGCGCCGCGAGGCCCGCGGCGGCGAGACGGTTCGCGAGGAAGCGGCGGAGGGCGGACGGGCGCGCGGCGGCCTGCGCCGCGCCCGCGGCCGCTCGCGGCGCCGCGTCCATCAGCGCAGCCGCGGGTCGACGGCCGCCTGGGCGAGGTCGGCGCACAGGTTCACCAGGACGTAGGCGGTCGCCACCACGAGGACGCCGCCCTGGACGAGGAGGATGTCGCGGGCCTGGACCGCGTCCACCAGCATCCGCCCGATCCCGGGCCAGGCGAACACCGTCTCCACGTAGACCGCGCCGCCGAGGACGAAGCCCGCCTGGATCCCGATCACCGGGATCACCGACACGAGGGCGGCGCGGAAGGCGTGGGCGCTGACGACCCGCCCCTCCGGCACGCCCTTGGCGCGGGCGGTGCGCACGTAGTCCTGGCGCAGGACCTCGAGCATCGCCGTCCGCGTGAGGCGCGCGATCACCGCCGTCGCCACCACCGCGAGGGTGAGGGCGGGAAGGACGAGGTGGGACAGGAGGTCGATCGGCCCGCCCCCGCCGTAGACGGAAAACATGCCCGAGGCCGGCAGCCACTGAAGGTGCACGGCGAACAGCATGATGAACAGGAGCCCGAGCCAGAAGGACGGGGTGGAGATGCCGAGGAGGACGAGGAGGGTGAGCACCTTGTCCCTCGCCCCGAACTGGCGCGTCGCGGCGAGGACGCCGGTCGCGACGCCGAGGAGGGAGGCGAGCATGAGCGCCGTCCCGGCAAGGACGAGCGTCGCGCCGAAGCGCTCGAGGACCACCGCCGCCACCGGCCGGTCGAGGGAGACGCTGGTGCCGAGGTCGCCGGAAAGGACGCTGCCGAGCCAGCCGAGGTAGCGAAGGGGCAGCGGCTCGTCGAGGCCGAGCTGGCGCTCGAGCCGGGCGACGTTCTCCGGCGTCGCGAAGCTGCCGAGGATCGCCGTCGCCTCGTCCCCCGGGATCAGCGCCATCATGGCGAAGACGACGACCGACAGGGCGAGGAGGACGACGGGCAGGAGCGCGAGGCGCGTGAGGAGGGTGGCGGCCACGGGACGGGTCCGGCCGCCGTCAGTTCTTCGTCACGCCGTCGAGGAGGAGGAAGAAGGACGGCTCCAGGCGAAACCCCTCCACCCGGTCCGTCGTCACCGCGTTCTGCTTCCAGTTGGCGACGAAGGCCCACGGCGCGTCGTCATGGACGATCCGCTGCACGTCGCGGTAGAGCGCGGCCCGCCGCTCCCTGTCGGTCTCGCGCCGCGCCTCCTCGAGGAGGCGGTCGACCTCTTCGTTGGAATAGTAGCCCGCGTTGAAGCCGCCGCGTTCCGGGAGCGCCTCGCTGCGCAGCGCCAGGTAGGGGAGCGTGTCCGGGTCGTTGGTCATCCAAGCCATCTCGGCCATGTCGGCCTTGCCCGCGAGCCCGGCGTTCACCTGGGACAGGAAGGTGTTCCACTCGTAGGTCTCGATGGAGACGTCGAGGCCCACCTCCGCGAGGTCGGCCTGGATCGCAGCGCCCATGGCGACGGGCGAGAGCATCCCCGAGCCCCCCTCGGTCACGTAGAAGACGAGCTCGGCGCCCTCCGCCCCCGCCTCGGCGATGAGGGCGCGCGCCCGCTCCGGGTCGTGGGGATAGGGGGACAGGTCCGGATCGTGGGCCCAGGCGAAGGCGGGCGGGACCGGGCCGGCCGCCACCTCCGCGGTGCCCGACAGCACGTCGTTCACGATCGCCTCCTTGTCGATCGCGTAGTTGACGGCGCGGCGCACCCGCACGTCCGACAGCGGCCCCTCCCGCGTGTTGAGGATCACGAACCACAGGTGCGGGCCCGACGCCTCGTGGACGGCAAAGCCCGGCGCGCCCCGGAACGTCGCCACGTTGTCGGGCGGGACCTCCACCATCACGTCGACCCCGCCCGAGAGCATCTCGGCCACGCGGGTGTTCTCGTCCGTGATCGGGCGGAAGACGACGGCGCGGAGGTCCGGCGGCCCGTCCCGGTAGTCCGGGTTGGCCTCCAGCACCACGCGGCGGTTCGGCTGCCACTCGGCGAAGCGGAAGGGCCCCGTGCCCGACGGGTTGCGGCCGAAGGCGTCCCCGTGGGCGCGCACGGCCGCTGGCGAGACGACGAGCCCGGTCGGGTAGGCGAGGTTCGACAGGAACGGGGCGTAGGGCTCGGCGAGGTGGAAGACGACGGTCCGCGGGCCCGCCGCCTCCACCCGCTCCACCGCGTCGAAGAAGAAGGCGAGCGGGAACGGACCCGTGTCGTGGAAGGGGTGGTCCTCGTTCAGCATCCGCTCGAAGTTGAACCTCACCGCCTCGGCGTCGAGGGGCGTGCCGTCGTGGAAGGTGACGCCCTCCCGCAGGGTGAAGGTGTAGACCGTGCCGTCCTCGGAGATCTCCCAGCTTTCGGCGAGGGCTGGCTCGACGTCGAGGGTGCCGGGGCGGAAGCGCACGAGGCCCTCGTAGACGTTGACGAGGATGCGGAAGTCGTTGAGGGCGGTGACCGCGTGGGGGTCGAGGGAGCGGGGCTCGGCGATCTGGGCGACCACGAGGACGCCGGGCGGGGTGCGCGCGGCGGCCGGGCCGGCGGGCGCGAGGGCCAGCGCGGCGAGGAGGATCCCCGTCGCCACGAGGCGGAGCGTCATGGCGTGTCTCCCGTGATGCGGACCACCCGTCCCATACTCCCCGATCGGGCCGCGGGGGTCAAAGACGGGTGCGCGGCCGGGCGAATCCGCCAGGGCCGGGGCGGCGGGTCGGCGGCCGCGCTCCGGCGCGGGGTCGGCGGCCTGCCCTCAGGCGACGAGGCCCTCGGGGACGGCCCGGGCGCGGCTGCCGGCCGGTGCGGCGGGTGCGACGAGGTCGAGATCCGCGAGGGACGTGCGGTCGGTGAACGCGGGCGCGACGGGCGCCGACCACAATTCGTCGAGGTCGATCTCGAGGAGGGCGTCGTTGACGGCCGCGGGGTCGTTGGAAAGGTGGGCGGGGAGGACCACGCCGCGGCCGTAGGCCCGCGCGCGCTCGGCCTGGGCGCCGAGGTCGAACACCACGACCGGCAGGTGCATGGCGAAGGCCAGCGACAGGGTGAAGACGTAGGTCTCCGGCCAGATCGAGGGGATGAGGACGAGGTCGGGCCGCACCTTGCGCAGGAGCGCCATCGCCTCCCCTTCCCCGTCGTACTTGCCGTGGACGGTGACGTCGCCCTCGGTCCGGATCTCCGGCACGGAGGTGTAGCCGACGACGTCCACCGCGATGGACAGGTCCCGCGTTTTCGCGTCCTCGATCATGCCGTGGAGGACGTGGGCCCCCTTGTGGGCGCCGATGGCCCCGACCACCGCCACGTGCAGGTCCTTGCGGGCACGCCCGCGGGCGGGACGGCGGGCGAAGGGAACCACCTCCATGAGGTGCGGCTCGGGGTGGGGCTCCTCGTGGATCGCGTCGGCCCGGGCGAGGAGGGCCGCGTGGCTACCCGCCGACGCGCTCGGCACCACGACCCGCTCCACCCCCTCGAAGTAGGCGGCGAAGGCCTCCCGCCACTCGGCCGGCGCGGCCCATTCCAGGGGCTCGATGCTGGACATGGCGGCGATCGCCTCCTCGCCGAGGTCGAGGGGGTCGACGAGCCGGTTCTCCCGGTCGAGGAAGGTGAGGCGCGGGGTGAGCGGCTGGTGGTCGTGCCACACGTGCCAGACGGGGGCGTTCGCCGCCCGGATCGCCGCCATGGCGTGGCGGATCTGGGGAAGCTTCAGCCCCGCGAAGCTGTTGACGTGGACGAGGCGGGGCGACAGGAGCGCCAGCACCTCGGCGACGAGCTCGGGGTGCCGCTCGATGTTGAGCGCCCACAGGTTGGGCGTGAAGGGCAGCCAGCCCGTGCCGAAGGCCTCGAAGGTGATCGCCCCGTCCCGGTTGAAGCGCACGACGAGGGAGGTGTCGACGAGGTCCTTCCGCCCGGCCTTCGTCAGCGCCTCCCGGAGCGAGGCGAGGTAGGAATCGATCCCGCCGCCCCAGCGATGGGTCACGAACACGATGCCCGCCCCGTAGGACGGCACGCCGTCGCCGGTCGGGACCAGCTCCATGTGGCGGGCGAGGCGGGCGGCGTCGAGGCGGATGCGGGCGGGCAGGGCCGGGTCGTTGCCGATGTGGCGCATGACGCGGGCGGCATAGTCCGGGTGGCGCTCGGCGAGGAGCTTCTGGGCCTTCAGCGAGCGGGGCGACTGGCTGTCACCGAAGGAGACCGAGCCGTAGTGCTCCACGTAGGTATCCGTGAGGAGGACGTTGCGCCAGCCCGCCCGCATGGCGCGCATGCAGAAGTCGTTTTCCTCGCCGTAGCCGAGGCCGAAGGTCTGCGCGTCGAACAGGCCGAGCTCGTCGAGGGCCTTGCGGCGGATCCACAGGCAGAAGCCGACGCCGGTGGGCACCTCCACGAGCGGCGCGTCCCGGTTGGCGCGGGCGGCGAGCCGGTCGAGGTCGGCGGAGGGGACCTCGAGGTCGTGGGGGTTGTCCTTGGCGGTGACGGGATAGCTGCAGATGGTGGCGTTGTTGGAGAAGGGCGTGATGGTCGCGACGCGCCCGTCCCGCCGCCCCGCGGCGACGATCCGGTCGATCCAGCCCGGATAGACGGTGGTGTCGGAATTGAGGAGGATGACGTCGCGCTCGGCGTGGAGGGCCATCCCCGCGTTGACGCTCTCCACGAAGCCGAGGTTCTCCTCGTTCTCGATCAGGCGGACGAGGCCCATCCCCTCGAGCTCGCGCAGGAAGCGGACGATGTCGTCCTCCGGACTCGCGTCGTTGACGACGACGACCTCGAAGTCGCTCTCGCACAGCGCCGACAGCACCGAGTACAGGCACGCGCGGGTGTAGCCGAAGCCCTTGTAGACGGGGATCACCACGTCCACCGCGTCCGGCCGGTGGCCCTCGAGGACGCGCGGGGCGAGGCCCTCGAAGGCCTCGTCGTCCGGAACGTACGGGAAGCGGGGCGACGGCAGCGGCACGGTCATGCCCCCGCGCGCGGAGGCGAAGCCGACGCGGCCCTCGGCACGGCCGTGCTCCACGTAGTGCAGGAAAGGGTTGAGACCGCCCTCCCGCACGTCGCGATAGGCGTCCAGGTAGCGGCGGCAGGAGAACAGCGGGTTGGGGTCGTAGTCCTGGCGCCACCCGTACATCACGAAGTGCTTGATCGGATCGATCCGGAATCTCTTGACCTTCGGATAGGTTTTCAAATAGAATTCAGGATCGAATTCCTTGCGGATCTTGCGGCGGACGGTCTCGAAGCGCTTGCGACCCCGCCACCACTTGTACTCGTGGTAGAGGCGGACGGGGTGAAGGGCCGTGATCCGCATGGCTCGTCAACCTTCTGGGGTCTTTCGGGGCGGTGGGCGCGGGGCCGTCGCGGTGGAGGTCAGGCCCGGGCGATGAGTTCGAGGAGGTACTGCCCGTAGCCGCTCTTCCTGACGCGGGCGGCGGCCTCCTCGAGGCCCGCGTCGTCGAGCCAGCCCGCGCGCCAGGCGATCTCCTCCGGGCACGAGATCCTGAGGCCCTGGCGCTGCTCGAGGGAGCGGATGAACATGGCCGCGTCCACCAGGCTGTCGTGGGTGCCCGTGTCGAACCAGGCGAAGCCGCGGCCCATCACCTCCGCCCGCAGCGTCCGGTCGGCGAGGTAGGCGCGGTTGACATCGGTGATCTCGAGTTCGCCCCGCGCCGACGGCTTCACGCCCCGGGCGATGTCCACCACGCGGTTGTCGTAGAAGTAGAGGCCGGTCACCGCGTAGGGGGACGGGGCGACCTTCGGCTTCTCCACGATGTCGCTCGGCCGGCCGTCGCCGTCGAAGGCGATGACGCCGTAGCGCTCCGGGTCCGTCACGTAGTAGGCGAAGACGGTGGCGCCCTCGCGGGTGGCGGCCGCGCTCTTCAGCATGTCCTCGAGGCCGTGGCCGTAGAAGATGTTGTCGCCCAGGATGAGGGCGACCGGGTCGTCGCCGATGAAGTCCTCGCCGATGAGGAAGGCCTGGGCGAGGCCGTCGGGCGAGGGCTGGACGGCGTAGGAGATGGAGATGCCCCAGTGGGCGCCGTCGCCGAGGAGGCGCTCGAACAGCGGCGCGTCGGCCGGCGTCGTGATCACCAGGACCTCGCGGATGCCCGCGAGCATGAGGATCGACAGCGGGTAGTAGATCATCGGCTTGTCGTAGACCGGCAGGAGCTGCTTGGACACCACGTGGGTGACCGGCATCAGCCGCGTGCCGGACCCGCCGGCCAGAATGATACCCTTCATGAAAACCGTCCTGAAATCGCTTGCGCTTCCCGTGCCCGGGGGGCGGGCGGATGGCGCCGCACCGTCCCGCCGTGCCCCGTCCGGCCCCGTCCGGCCCCGTCCGGCCCCGGCGGACAGGAACCACCATTTTCCGCCGTTGGAAAGCCCCGTTCCCCATCGCCCCTCGAAAACCCTTGCGCGAGCCTTGCAAGAGCGGGGCCGCGGTGTTGCCGGCCAGCGCGCGGCGCCTTATTGGCTAGCGGTTCAGGGCGCGGGGGCCCGTTGCGCCGAGACGAGGTGAGATGCCGGAGCTGCGCGTCCAATTCCGTTCGAGCGACGAGTGGCGCTCCTGGTGGGAGAGCATCGCCCGCCCGCGCGAGGTCGGCCGGGCCATGCTCGCCGCCGTCGCCGCCCACGGCCTCGTGGAGCCCTTCACCGGCATCCGCCGCCGCCCCCACGAGATCCTGATCGACCCGGACAACCTCGAGGAGACGGTCCGCTCCCACGAACTCAACGCGCGCAAGCGCGCCGTCCTCGCCCAGCTCCTCCTCGAGCTGAAGGCCGCCGGCCGCCTCGACGACCTCAGCTTGCGCATCCTGTCGCCGGAAGGGGCGACGCGACCCGCGCGGATCCTGCGCGGCGTCTATCCCCGCTTCCTCGGGACCGAGTTCCTGCCGACCGAGGCGGAGCGGGACCGCCTGTTCCCGATCCCGCACATGGACCCGTCCGCCATCCCCTTCGATCGGGAGACCTTCGACGTCTTCTTCGGGCGCGACCTCCTCCACCAGGTGGCGGATCTCGAGGGCGTGCTCGGCGAGATCGCCCGCGTCCTTCGGCCGGGCGGGCTCCTCGTCACGGCCTTTCCCTTCGCACCGCGGAACGAGACGACGGCAACCAAGGAACCGCCGGCCGGCGAGGCGGCGGGGAGCGATGCGGCAGGGAGCGATGCCGCGGGGACCGAGGCCGCGGGCGCGCCCTCCGCCGCCCGCCGCGCCATCGGCTGGGACATCCTGGACGCGCTCGCGGCGGCCGGCTTCGAGGACGCCCGGTTCAACTTCATCGGGTCGTCGAAGTTCGGCATCCTCGGCAGCGGCCTTCCGGGCGGCTTCACGCTGACGGCGGTGAAGGAACGGGGCGCCGAGGCGAAGGCGCGCCCGCCAGCGGCGCCGCCCGCGGTCACCTGGCGGGGCGAGTGGCCGGAGGCCCTGTTCGCCCTCCTCGGCCTGCCCCGCTCGGGCACGACGCTGCTCGCCTCCGTCTTCGCCGTCCACAGCCGCTTCGAGGCGGTCTACGAGCCGTGGAACGCCAAGCTGCTGCCGGTGGACGGGGAGACGTCCCTCGAGACGCTGATCGAGAAGGCGCGGCTGCCGGACCTTGCCGGCAAGAACCTCCTCGTGAAGGAGACGACGGCGGACCTGCGCTACCCCTGGCGGCTGTGGCACATCCTCCAGACGTTGCCGCCGCCCGTGGCGCGCCAGCTCGTCTTCATCGTACGCAAGCCCGCCGCCACCTTCTTCTCCGAGTTCCGCCGCCGGAACGAGTGGTGGGGCGACAACCTGTCCCTCGACGAGGACTTCTTCACCCGCTGGTGCCAGCGCTCGCGCGAGTCGCTCCAGGTCTTCTCCACCTTCACGAAGCAGACGGGCGCCACCTTCATCGCCCTCGAAAGCCTCGCCGAGGCGCCGGAGACGACGCTGGTGGGACTTGCGGAGCGCACCGGCTTCGTCCTCGAGGAAAACCAGCTCCATTACGAGCAGTACGTGGAGAAGAAGCGGGTGCGCGGGGACCTCAACGTGGGCTCGGCGCCCCAGGCCATCTCGCCCGACGCGGTGGGGATGGAGGATTCGGCCCGCGCCCTCGTGGACGACGTCGCCGCCCGCTCCGAGACCGGCTCCTGGTTCCGCGCCCTCGAGGCCTTCCACGGGGAGATCATGGCGGCGGGCGGCGTGGCCACCGAGGCGGAGCTGCCGCGGCAGGCCCTCCCCGGCCTCGTCGACTAGGGACGGTCCGGCTCGCGGGAGCATCGGCGGATGGCCAACCGGCAGGTGCAGGAAAGGGACGCGGACATCGTCGATTACGGTCTGTGGCCCCTGCCGGCGGGGCAGCTGGAGGCGAGGGGCCCGGCCCCGGATCTTTCGGAAGGCTACGTGGTCGGGATCGGCGCCTGCCAGACCTTCGGCCGCCTGGTCGAGGCGCCCTTCCTGTCCCGCCTGTCGGCGATGCTGGGCATGCCGGCGCTCAACCTCGGCTTCGTCGCGGCCGGTCCCGCCTTCTTCCTCGGCCGGCCCAAGCTCCTCGACCTCGCCGCCGGAGCGCGCCTTGCCGTTGTGGAGACGATGTCCGCCCAGGCGGTCGCGACCAGCCGCTTCGCCCTCGGCACCCGGAACGACCGGCTCGCGCCCCGCACCGGCGAGGCGGCGCCCACACCGGCCGAACAGGTGCTCGCCGCGTTCGCCGAGGCGTCTCCGCCCGCCGCGTTCGGCCGCCTCGTCGCAGAGGCGCGCCAGCGTTACGTGGCGGAGATGCGCAGCCTGCTCGACCGGCTGCCCGTGCCTGCGATCCTCCTCCACCTGTCGACCGAGCCCCCGCCGACCGGCATCGTCCCGGACGCGCTCGCACCCGCCGCCCCCTACCCGTCCTGGGTGACGGACGGGGTGCTCGAGGCGCTGCGGCCCCACGCGGCCGCCCTCGTCTCGTGCGTCACTGGGGAGGGGGCGGGCGAGCCGGCCGGGCACGGGCCGCTGGTCCACGGCGCGCGCCTGCCCTCCCCTGCCATGCACGCGGCCGCGGCCGACGCGCTCCTGCCGGTGGCGCAGAAGGTTCTCGCCTCCCCCCGCCCCCGGTCCGGGCGGCCCGTCGCCGCGCGCCGCAAGCTCGTTCTCCACGTCCACATCTTCAAGGTCGCCGGCACCAGCGTCGAACGGAACCTCCGCGCCAGCTTCGGCCCGCGCTGGGCCCAGGCCGAGCCGGCTGACCCGACCGACCCGGCGGAATGGCAGAACAGCGCCTTCCTCGTCCGCCTCCTTGCCGCCCGCCCGGACCTCGAGGCCGTGTCGTCCCACAACGTCCGCCGGCCGTTCGACCTCCCCGGCACGGATGTCTACCCGATCGTTTTCCTTCGCCATCCCATCGACCGGATCCGCTCCCACTACGACTTCGAGCGCAAGTCGCCGGGGCGGCAGTCGATCATCCAGAATCAGAAAGCCAACGCGCTCGATTTTCCCGACTTCATCGACTGGGTGATCGATTCGCCCGACATGCGTCACGTGATCATGAATCTCCAGACGCGAATCCTGAGCCTGCGCCACCCGGGCCGTCCCGGCGAGCGCGAGATCGCCCCCAACGAGGTGAACCTCGACGAGGCGCTGGCCTTCGTGGCGGACCTGCCGGTCGTGGGCATCGTGGAGCGGTTCGAACAGTCCCTCGCCCGCCTGTCGGCGTGGCTCCGGCCGTCCTTCCCCCAGGTCGCCTTCCGCCCCGTTCAGGCGAACGTCAGCCAGGCCACGGGCTCCACCCTCGCCGACCGCCTGCAGGCGGTGGAAGACCAGCTGGGGCCGCGGCGATACCGGCGCCTCGTCGAGGCGAACGCCTTCGATCTGCACCTTTACGCCTACGCCCACGAGAAGATGGGCTATGCGCCGATGGAGGCCGTCCTCGGCGGCTGACACGGGCCGGTCACCGGCCGCCGGGCCGGCGGCCGCAGGTGCTCCGCTGGCCAGGAGGCCCGGCCCCCGGTAAGGTGCGCGCGGGGGCACGGGATGGAACCAGCACCGGGAGGGACAGATGGTCGATACCCCCGAGAGCGACCGGTTGCCTGGCATGTTCGGGATGGACATGATGACGTCCATCACCCGCGCCAGCATCAAGGCGATGGAGGACTGGAACCAGGAGGTGGCACGGTTCGTGAACTACCGCCTGGAGAAGGACATCGCCTTCCAGGGGAAGGTGGCGAGCTGCAAGTCTCCCGCAGAGTTCTTCGAGGCCTACTCGACGTTCATGACGCAGGCGATGGAGGACTACGCGAGCGAGATGCAGAGGTTGCAGGGCATGTCCGCCGACGCGGCGACCAGCAGCTTCAACGCGGCGGAAGACCAGATGATGGGCGGCAAGGGCAGCAACTTCCGCTGACCGCGCCCGGCCTCGTGGCGGGGCCACCGGCACGTCGGGGGCGGGCCGCGCGGCCCGCCCCCATCCGCCGTCCGCTCCTCAGCCGAGGAGGGTGTCGAACGGCTCGCTCGTCCGCATGAGGGCCATGCCGAACGCCTCGCCCATGCCCCCGGCGACGAGGAGGCTGCCCGCGCCGTCGGGGATCGCGTGGAGCGGGTCGGCGAGGCCGTCCCGGTCGACGTCCGCAAGGCCGACGAGGGACCCCTGCGGACCCAAGCCGGCGGCCTCCAGCGCGAAGATCTCGCCGCTCTCGAAGTCGAACGCCCGCAGCGTGCCGTCCGGCCCCTGCCCGACGAGGTCGGCGCGGCCGTCGCCCGTCACGTCCCCCACGTGGATCGCGTCCGGCGCCAGGCCGCCCGGCAGCGCGACCTCGCCGAGCCCGATCCCGGCCAAGGCCCCCTCGCCCTCGAGGGCGGCGAAGGTGAGGACGTTCTCCGCCCCGTCGTGGAGCACGAGAACGTCCCGGCCCTCGCCGAGGAGGTCCCCCGCGCCCATCACCGTACGGCCCGCAAGGTCCTCGATCTGCGTGGTCGCGAGGTCGGTGCCCTCGAGGGTCCACAGGACCGCCCGCTCGCCCTCCGCCTCCTGGAAGAGGACCTGCGTGCGCCCCTCGCCCGCGAAGTCCCCGAGGGCGGCGGGCCGGAAGTCCCCCTCGCCGAGGAGGTCGAGGGCGTCGCCCGTGAGGTCGAGGATCGCCCCCTCCTGCGGCGACCAGATGCCGAACGTGCCGATCCGCGGGTCGAACACGCCGACGCGCTCGCCCCCGAGGAGATCGGAGGCCTCGATGTGGCCCTGGACCATGTCGCCGAGGGCGAAGTGCCCGGCGATCCGGTCCACCTCCATGAGCTGCTCGAAGTCGGGGACGGGCTCCGGCTCGTCCTCGTAGAGGAGCGGCACGTCGTCCACCGACACGCGGCTGTAGCGGGTGAGACCGTTCGGCTCCGTGCCGTCGGCGAAGGCGAGCCATTCGACGTCCGACAGGCGGTTCAGCGAGGCGTAGTGGTACGGCAGGCCGACCAGCAGCGCGCCCGCCCCGTCGATGGCGAAGACGTAGTCGGCGAACGGGCGCTCGAAGTAGACGGTGTCCTCCCCGTCGCCGCCGTAGATGGTGTCGCGGTACGGGCCCTGGTAGATGTGGTCGTCGCCGTCCCCGCCGCTGTAGGTGTTGCGGTGCTCCCGGTCGAACAGGGTGTCGTTGCCTTCCCCGCCCGAGAGGTGGTCGATCCCGCCGCCCCCCTCGATGTCGTCGTCGCCCGCGCCGCCGACGAGGGTGTCCCTCCCGCCGCCGCCGGTAATGAGGTCGGCGCCGCCGTCACCGGTGAGATAGTCGCCGTCGGCGCCGCCGCGAACGGTGTCGTCGCCCTCCCCGCCGCGCAGGGTGTCGCGGCGCGCGAAGCCCGTAAGGCTGTCGCTCCCCTCGCCGCCGTCGATCACGTTGCTCTCGGCCGAGCCCTCCACCGTGTCGGCGAAGGCGGTCGCGATCACCCGCTCGAAACCGTCGATGGTGTCGCCGCTCGCGTAGCCGCCCGCGGCCGTCTGGTGGAGGCCCGGACCGCCGAGATCGACGCTCACCCCGGCGTCGCTGCGCGAATAGTCGAGCGTGTCGGTCCCCGGGCCGCCCGACAGGTCGTCGGCGCCCGCGCCCGCCACGATGGTGTCCATGCCCCTGAGGCCGCCCACCTCGCTGCCGTCGTCGCTGGCGATCAGCTCGTCGTCGAAGCGGGTCCCGATGACGTTCTCGATGTCGGAGAAGGCCTGCCCGGCCGCCGCGCCGCCGCCGTTGCCCGACAGGAGGTCGACGACCACGCCCGCCGTGTCGAATGCGAAGCTCACCGTGTCGTCGCCGAGACCGCCGTAGAACTGATCGGTCCCGGCCCCGCCGACCAGGCTGTCGTCGCCCCGGCCGCCGACGAGGGTGTCCTCGCCCGCGCCGCCCTCGAGGGTGTCGTCGTCGTTGCCGCCGAACAGGGTGTCGTCGTCCGCCCCGCCCTCGAGCGAATCGTTCCCCGGCCCGCCCTCCAGCCGGTCGCTGCCCGAGTGGCCCATCAGGCTGTCGTCGCCGCGTCCGCCGGTGAGCGCGTTGCCCGCCACGTTGCCGGACAGGACGTCGTCGCCCGTCCCCCCGATCGCGTTCTCGATGAGGGAGCGCGTGTCGCCCCGGTAGAGGAGCGCGTTGGCCACATTGCCGTGGATCGCCTCCGGGACGCTCACGCCCGACCCGTTCTCCCGCAAGATCACCGGCTGCTGGCTGGCGGCGAGCCGCGTCCAGCCGCCGGGCGCGAGATTCACGGAGAGGTCGTCGGCGTAGTTCGACAGGTCGTAGGTATCGTTGCCGTTGCCGTCCCAGATCGTCATCAGGATCGTGTTCTGGACCGGCGTGCGCTGGGCGACGCCGTCGACGAACATCGTCCCGGTGTTCTCGTCCCACCTGTAGGTCGTATCCCCCGACCGGAAGCCGAAGTCGGCGCCGTAGAGGTGCTGGATCGCCTGGATATCCAGCATCATGAGGGTCTGGGGGTGGCTGCCGACGATCGGGTCGCCGGTGTAGGTCATCAGCGTGAACTGCTGGCTGTCGAGGTGGTCGGGCAGGGTCGGGCCCCACACGTCGGTCAGCGCCTTCTCGATGTCCTCGGGCAGGCGGCCGCCGAACAGGCCGGGCTCGTGGGGGTGCTTGAGGCCGAGGGCGTGGCCGACCTCGTGCATGATGGTGGCGTCCGCGGCGTTGCCGGCGACCGGCGCGTCGTAGGTGCCGTCGTTGGAGAAGAACATGTCGCCGAGGACGCCCTTGCCGAACATGGTCTCCACCCGCCCGAGGGGCGGGATGCCGAAGGCCGGCCAGGCGCTGCCCGATTCGGCGAAGCGCAGGTCCGCGTGGCCGAACAGGTTCTCGCCCTGCTCGGCGAGCTGCAGGCCGCTGACCGAATCGAACTGCTCGATCGCGAAGCGGGCCGAGGCGATCTGCTGTGAATTGAACTGCTGGAAGCCGTTGAGCGCGACGGAGGAGACGACGAAGTCGTCGGCGAAGGGCAGGAACCAGGACAGGCCCACCGGCCCGAGGGCGCTCGCGGCGGCGAAACCAGCCAGCTGGACGGCATTGCCGATGTCGAAGAATTGTTGGGCAACGTAGAGAAGCCCGGTGCTTGGAAAGCTGTAGGTGAGAGAGGTGTCGTCCCAGCGCCAGGCCTGGTTCGGGTTACCCCTGTCGACGAGCAGCAGCGCATCGATCGCGATGTTGCCGGAAACCTGAGTCGTTGTGGTTGCGGGCATCCGCTTCCCCCGGAAAAGGATTGCTGAAAATCGCCGCTCCCGATCGGGTCGGCGCACCTATTGATCAGCATTCGCAGTGGCTTGCGCTGTGACGGAGATCACAGGTCGCGCGCGTGCCCGGCGCGCCTTGAGCCGCGTTCACGCCGTGACCGTGAAGGCCGTCCGGCGGCGACATGCGCGCGCCGGTCCCGACGGCCCGACGCCGGCGAACTGCGCGACGCGCGCCGCCACCGTGGGCACCGACGTGCCCCGAAGCGCCGCGGCCGGCAGCATGGACGGCCTCGGCGGCGCCGCGGTTCGCGACGCGGGGAGCCACACGGCCGGCGGCGGCACCGACACGGCCGCCGCCGAGGCCGTCTCCCGCCCGATCCAGTCGGCGAGGACGTCCGAGCGGCGGCTTCGGCGGCCGGCGCGGGGGCGGACGTCGCGATCGGCCCCGCCCGCCTCCGGAACGGCCCGCTCGAGGAGGGCGACCTTATCCATGGACGCTCCCCTCCCCGCCTCGCGACGGCCGGAGCCGCCGGTGCGCCCCGCCGATCGACGGGTGACAAACGCGGCCCGATGGCCGATGGAGGGACGGAACGGGATCGCGGGGAAGGTGTTGAAGCCGGGAACGGCGCGATCCCGACAACCGCGGGGAGGAACCATGGCGGAACAGCGAAAGACCCAGGCCGACCTGTCGGAGGACATCGAGGCGCTGCGGGCGGACGTCGCACGTCTGACCGAGACGGTGAGCGCCCTCGTCGGCCAGGAGGCGGACGAGTTCCGTCGCACCCTCGAGGAGCGGGCCGAGGACATCGCCGACCGCGGCCGCGCCTACGCCGCGCGCGCCCGCGCGGAGGCGGACCGCTACGAGAACCAGGCGGAGGAAATGATCGTCCGCAACCCTTTGACGGCCGTGCTGATGGCCGCGGGCCTCGGCTTCATCTTCGGCCTCCTTTCCCGCGGGAAATGACGGACCCGCTCGTCCGGACCCTCATCGCACCGATCGTCCGCCAGGCGACCGGCACCGCCCGCTTCGTGCTCGCGGCCGCGCAGGCGCGGGCGCGGCAGGGCGCGCGGCAGTTCGCGACGATCCTCTTCGCGGGGCTCGTCGCCGCGTTCGCCGCCGTCTTCGCGGCCGGCTTCCTGGCGCTCGCCCTCCACCGCCAGATCGCGCTCCTCGCCGGGCCGACGGCGGCCGACCTGGTGCTCGCCCTCCTGTTCGCGCTCGTCGCGATCGCCATGCTGCTCGTCATGCGGGACGCGGGCCGCAACGGCGCGCCTCCCCGCGCGCCCCTGTTTTCGCCGTCGGCCGAGGCGCGCCCTGAGGAGGCGGCCGCCGCGCCGGGACGGACCGGAGCCGCCCGCCGGACGACGCCCCCGCCCCGACGGCCGCGCACGGCGGGGCAGACCGGCCGGCCGGACGGGCCCGAGCCGGGCCTGTTCGACGACGATCCGCGGCTCGAGAGTGCCGGCAGGCGGTCGGGCGAGCCCCGGGCCGGCCCCGGTCTCGTCTTCGGCGCCATGGCGGGTGCTTTGCTGGCGGGCCTCTTCCTGGGCCGCCGCTAGTGCACCGACTCACACGGATGGTGCAGGGCAACGTTGGAGCTTTTCGAGG
>CAZJNX010000034.1:0-26956 GCA_964547415.1 uncultured Hyphomicrobiales bacterium | reverse complement strand
TGGTGCGCGACCGGACGGCGTGGCTCGGCGCGGAGGGCCGGGACGTGCTCGTCGACGTGGAGAAGATCCGCTTCGCCGACCACGTCGTCTTCCTCGACGGGCGCAACAACGCCCCGGTCCCGAACCTCGACCTCCTGTCGACGCGCGAGGACCGGCGCCTCGTGATCGACCCGTCCGACCTCCTTTCCAACGACCGGGACGTGGACGGGGACCCCCTCGCCCTCGTCTCGGTGGAGGCCGCGTCGAACGGGCGGGTGTCCCTCGCCGCCGACGGTGCCGTGGTCTTCCGCCCCGACCGGGACTTCGACGGCCTCGCGACCTTCACCTACGTGGTCGCCGACGAGGCCGGCGGCGAGGCGACCGGCACCGCCGCCGTCCGCGTCAGGCCGGTGAACGACCGGCCGTTCGCCGTGGACGACACGGCGACGGTGGACGAGGACGACCCGCCCGTCCTGATCGACGTCCTCGCGAACGACGGGGACGTCGACGGCGACCCCCTCGAGATCGTCTCGGTCGACGGGGCGACGGGCTCGGTCTCGGTGGTGGAGGACGCGTTCGGCGCCGGGCGGCCGGGTCTTTCCTACGCGCCCGCGCCGAACTTCAACGGCGATGACGGCTTCACCTACACGGTGGACGACGGCAACGGCGACAGGGCCGTCGCCGCCGTCACGATCGACGTGCAGCCCGTGGCCGATCCGCCCGTCATAACCTTGCCGCAGGATTTCATCGTACAGGAGGACATGACGATAACCCTAAGCGCGACGGTGGACGTCTTCGACGCCTCGGACGGCATCCTGCCCGCCAGCGTCCGCGTCAGCGGCCTGCCGGCGGGCACCGTGCTGACCGACGGCACCGAGACGGAAACGGTCGCTCCCGGCGATCTGGTCGATGTCGATGTCACGGACTGGGACCTCGGTGGCCTCGCTCTGACGCCGCCGCCGGACTCCTCGGCGGACGTCACGGTGACGCTGACGGCCGAGGCGAGCGACGCCGCCACGGGCCGCACCACGGCCGGGACGACGGCGTCCGTCACGGTCACGGTGGAACCCGTGCCGGACCGGCCCACCATCGGGACCATGACCGTCACCGGCGCGGAGGACACCGCCATCGACCTGCCGCCCCCCATCCCGGGAGCGGCGTCAGAGACGGTGCGCGTGACGGCGCTCGTCGGTGTCCCGGAAGGAGCGGTCGTCGCCTGGCAGGTTACCGACGATTCCAGGATGGAGGAGATCGCCGACCGGCCGGACGACGTGATCGCGGTCGCGCCGTCCGCGGCCGGCCCGTTCACGATCACCCCGCCGGCGGACTTCTTCGGCAGCTTCGGCGTCACCATGCGCACGGAGGTGACGGACACCGATCCCGACGACGGCGGCACGGCGACGGAGACGTTCGACCTGCCCCTCGAGGTGGCGGTGACCCCGGTCCTCGACGCTCCGACGATCGAGGGCTTCACCGTCGATACCGGCAATCGCGGCGACGGCCGCAAGGCGGACCGCACGCCGACGTTCTTCGGCACGGTGGACGCGGCCAGCTCCGACGACTTGCGGCTGATCCTCGAGCCGGACGGCGGGGAGGCGGTCACCTACGGTCTCGATTTCGAGCAGGATCTGCCGACCTGGGAAGCGACCTTGCCGTTCACCGGCGAACTCGCCCCGGGTCGCTACACGGTGGTGGCCGAAGCGAGCAACGACGGCCAGATCCTCAGATCCGACGCGTTCGCCTTCGAGATCGTCAGCGAGACGGCGATCAGGATCGGCTCGATGACCGCCGCGGATGGCTTCGTCCTCGAGGGGCCGGCCGGGAGCGCTGCCGGTTTCTCCGTCTCGGGCACCGGCGACGTGGACGGGGACGGGCTCGCCGACGTCATCGTCGGTGGTCCCGGCACCGACGGGACCAACCGAACCGACGCGGGCGCGGCGTGGATCGTGTACGGCGCCGGGACCGGCGAGGGTCCCGAGCCGCGGTCGATCCAGTTGCCGCCGTCCGGGGCGTTCGACGGGGGCATCGCCCTGGCGGGGCCGGAGGCGGGCGCCCGCGCGGGCGCCTCCGTCTCGGGCGGCAAAGACATCGACGGCGACGGACGGGACGACGCCGTCCTCGGCGCCCCGGGCGTCGTGATCACGGACGGCGGCGACGGGGCGCTCTTCGGCCTTTACGGCTTTGCCGGATCCGGGCGGCCCGGGGCGTTCGACCTTTCGGACCCGCTGGACGGGGCAGGTTTCCGGATCGACGGCCTTCGGATCGGCTCGGGCGACAACCAGAGGCCGGTGGGGGACGGCCTCGGCACCCACGTGGCCGCCGTGGGCGATTTCTTCGACCGGGGCGGCATCGAGGACGTCGCCGTTTCGACCGCCGCCCGCGTCCAGGTGCTGCCGGGCAGGGCAGATGACGAACCCCGGGCGGCGGGGACGTTCAACGACCCGGTTCCCACGGGCGACGACATCCCCGTGGCGGACGCCGGCGACTTCAACGGGGACGGGATCGGCGAGATCGTCTGGGGAGACGCCGAGGCCGACAGGGTCGACGTCGTCTTCAACCTGCGCCCCGTCTTCGGCCAGGTCATGCGGTTCGACGGCATGACCGCTGTCGCCGTCGACGGGGCGGGCGACGTGAACGCCGACGGCTTCGACGACGTCGTCATCGGCATCTCCGAGACCGAGAACGGGCAGACGCGGGGCGAGGCGTTCGTCGTCTTCGGTCGCCCCGGCGACGGGAGCAACGATTTTCAGTCGATCGATCTCGCCGCCATCGATCCGGCCGCGGGCTTCCGGATCGCGGGTGCGGCCGACGGCGAGCGTTTCGGCGCCAGCGTCGCGGGGGCCGGCGACGTGAACGGCGACGGGTTCGACGACGTGATCATCGGCGCGCCGGGGGCCGGCGACGGCGGCAGGGCCTACGTCGTCTTCGGCGGGGCGACCGGCCCCTGGCCCAGTCTCGACAGCGGCCTTTCCCTCGAGGACGGCGTCATCATCGCGGGCGAGACCGGCTCGCCCATCGGAGGTGCCGTCGACGGGGCGGGCGACGTGGACAGGGACGGGTTCGACGACGTCGTCATCGGCGCGCCGGACGTGGACAAGGCCTTCGTGATCCGCGGCGGCAGTGGCTTCGGACCGGACGCCCCGCAGGCGATCGACGCAGGCCGGCTGGTGGGCACGAGCGGCGACGACGTCCTGTCGCTCGAGGACGCCGTCGTCTCCGCCCCGTCCGGCGAGGGTCCCGACCAGGTGGTGCGGGGCGGGGCCGGCGACGACGAGATCCGGGTGCTCGCCGGCAACCGCGTGGACGTGGACGGCGGGACGGGCACGGACACGCTGGTCCTCGTCGGCCCGGAGGCGACGGGAACGATCGGCACGGTCGACCTCACGAGCCTCGGCGACGAGGTCCTCCGCGACATCGAGGCGATCCGGCTGGCGGATCCGGGGACCCTCGTCCTCGGCGTCACGGACGTCCTCGCCCTCTCCGGGACGCCCCACGGGGACTTTTCGGCCTTCGACGTCCCCCGCCGCTTCGTGATCGACGGCGGCCCGGACAATACGCTCGAACTCGACGCCAGAGGAAACTACGGCTGGGAACGGACCGAGCAGGGCGTCGACCTGTCCGGCGCGGCGGGCGGCGACCACGACCTGTGGGTGGCGCGGCTCGGGGACGAGATCGTCGCCGCGCTCGCCATCGACGCGGACATCGCCGTGATCTGACCGGCTCAGCGGGCGAGGAACAGCGCCACCGGCATCGACGACAGGAGGTGGGCGAGCGGCACCTCGTCCCCCGCCCCGGCCGACAGGTCCGGCGCCCGGCCGATCCCGTCCCGGAAGACGAGGCCGTCGAGGGCCCGCGGCCAGCGCACCGCCGTGTCCTCCCAGGCGTCGGCCGGGACGTGGGGCGTGTCCGCCTCCGCGAGGAGACGCCAGCAAAGGCGCGGGACGACGGTGACGGACGCCCCCTCCCCGCCGACGCGGGCGAAGGCGACGACCCGGTCGGCGTGGCGGCCCGTCGTCTCGAGGGGCCGGTAGGCCCCGTCGGCGAACAGGTCCGGCGAGGCCGCGCGCGCGGCGAGGCCAGCGGAGAGGACGCGCAGCTTGATCCGCCCCGACGGCCAGTCGGCGAGAAGGTCCGCCGGATCGGCGGCGCGCACGTCCTCCAGCACCGACGGCAGGCGCTCGAAGGCGACCGGGCGGCGGTTGTCCGGATCGACGAAGCTCGTCTCCCAGCCCTCCGTCCCCTGGTACACGTCCGGCACGCCGGGGATGGTGAGCTTCAGGAGCGTCTGGGCGAGGCCGTTGAGGGCGCCTGCCCGGAAGAACGGGCGGCAGGTGGCGAGGAAGTCCTCGCGGAACTCGGCCGCCTCCGGCGAGACGAGATGGCGGGCGAAGGCCTCCACCGCCCCCTCGTAGTCGGCGCGCTGCGCGGTCCAGCTCGTCCTCTCCTTCGCCTCCCGGATCGCCTTCAGGGCGAAGGCGGCGAAACGGTCGGCGAGCCCCGCCACCTGGTCGTCGGGATGGGCGAAGGAGCCGGCGGCGAGCGGCCAGGCGGCGAAGAGGGCCTGGTAGAGCATCCACTCCACCGCGGGCTCCGGCGCGGGGCCATCGGCGAGGTCGGCGCGGGCGGCGGCGTTGATGGTCCACCAGCGGGAGACGGCGGCGAACCACTCCGACGGCGCCTCGGACAGGGCGTAAAGGCGCGCCCGGGCGTCCTCGCCGCGCTTGGTGTCGTGGGTGGCGGTGGTGGTGAGGCCGAAGGGCTGGGTGTCCTGCCGGCGCACCATCTCGGCGTGGAAGGCGGCGAGGGTGCCGCCGATGACGGACGGATCGCCCCCCACCTCGTTGAGGCCGATGAGCCGGTGGTAGCGGTAGAAGAGGGTGTCCTCCACCGCCTTCGCCGCCACCGGGACGGTGGTCTGCTGGAAGCGGCAGGCGAAGCGGACCGCCGCCTCGCGCTCGTCCTCCGGCACGTCGAGGAGGAGGAGGCGGGCGAGGAAGTCGACCGCCGCCGGGTCCTCCTGGTGGCGGGCCGCGCGGGCGCTGGCGGCGGCCGCCTCGATGAGCCGCCGGTCCGCGTCCGCCACCCCGCGGCGGGTGACGTAGGTGCGGTAGACCGGAAAGCCCGCCAGCATCTCCACCACGGCACGGCGCAGGGCGTCCCGCCCGATGTCCCGGGTGGTGAGGTCCGCCCCGGCGATCCGTTCGGCCGCGTCGACGAGGCGGTTCACCTCGGCGGCGAGGTTGTAGTCCACGATCTCGCGCTTGGCGCGGGCGAGCTCGGCCTCGTAGTCGGCCGGGCCGGCGAGGAAGTCCGCGTAGGCCGCGTCGAGGGCCGCGCCGTGGAGGTGGTCGGTGAGGAGGCGGGAGACGGCGGTCACCACCTCGTAGCCCGAGGTGCCGTCCGCCGGCCAGTCGGGCCCCAGTTCCTCCGGCGGCTCGAGGATCTTTTCCACGATCAGCCACGCGCCCTCGGGAAGCGCCGCGCGCAGGCGCGCCAGATACCCCTTGGGGTCGGCGAGGCCGTCCACGTGGTCGATCCTGACGCCCGAGACCGCCCCTTCCCGGCACAGTTCGAACAGGAGGGCGTGGACGTCGTGGTAGACCGCGTCGTTCTCCACCGGGACGCCGACGAGCCCCGTCACCTCGAAGAAGCGGCGGTAGGTCATCCGCTCCCGCCCGAGGCGCCACAGGGCGAGGCGATAGACCTGGGCCTCGTGGAGACGGTGCACTTCGGCGGGACCGGGCGCGGCCGCGCGCAGGGCCGCGTCGAGGGCGACCCCGTCCTCCCCGGCCACGGCCGCGAGCGCCGCCCGGCCGCGCTCCATGGTCCCGGGCGTGGAGGCGGCGAAGGTGGCGCCGGCGGACCGGAACGGCTCGTCCATCGCCGCGAACAGCCCGGCGAGGGAGGCGGGGGCGAGCGGGAAGACGTTGTCGAAGTAGCGGATCACCGGGTGGCGGCGGGCGGCGTCGTAGCCGAGGGTGAGGAGACCCTTCTCCAGCGCCTCGCCGTAGGGCTCGCCGAGGGTGGGCAGGATGATCCGGTCCGCCGACCAGTCGATGTCGAAGTGGTCCGCGTACGGGGAATCGCGGCCGAAGGCGAGGACGTCGAACCACCACGGGTTGTCGGTGGACGCGCCCATGTGGTTCGGCACCACGTCGAGGAGGAGGCCGATCCCCGCCCCGTCGAGGGCCTTGCGGAACGCCTCGAAGCCCGCGCGGCCGCCGATCGTCGGGTCGATCTCCCGGCAGTCGGCGACGTCGTAGCCGTGGGCGGAGCCGGAGACGGCGGTGAAGATGGGCGAGGCGTAGACGTGGCTGACCCCGAGGTGCGCGAGGTAGGGGACGAGGCCTTCCGCCCGCTCGAAGGTCATGCCCTCGCGGAACTGCAGGCGGTAGGTGGCGCGGGGCCGGACGATGGTCATTTCGGGCGCTCTTGTCTCACGGCCTCGAGGATGGCGACGGCGAGGGGCCGTTCGAGGAGGTCCTCCACGGGCCGGGGGAGCTTGCGCCGCCAGTTGGGATGCTCCCGGTCGGTGCCGGGCAGGTTCACGAGCGCGTCCTCGCCCGAAAGGTCCTCGAGGCGGACCGCGAACAGGCGCGAGCGGGCCCGCGCCACGAAGGCGTGGACGGCGGCGGCGAGGGCGGCGTCCGGCGCCTCGTCCTTCGCGCTCGCCCCCTCGGGCAGGAGGCGCTGGCGGCGGAGCGCCGTGAGGAGCGCGCGCCGGTCCGCCGCCCGCTCGGCGCGCTCGGCCTCCGCCTTGTCGGCGTCGATCATGGCGAGGCCCTCGCGCAGGTCGATCTCCACGCCCCGCCACCAGCCGTGGAGGGCCGGCAGGTCGTGGGTGGACAGGCACGCGAGGGCGGCCCGCGGGTAGCGCGAGGGCGGCACGAAGCGCCCGTCCTCCTTCTCGAACCAGGCGATGCGGTAGGACTGGATCTCCGCCCGCGCCATCGCGTCCCGGAACCCCTCCGGTACGAGGCCGAGGTCCTCCCCGATCACGATGCAGCGCGCCTTGCGCGAGACCTCGGCGAGGATCCGCACGATCTCCGGCATCGGCATGAACACGTAGGTGCCGGTCTCGGAGGTCGCCCCGTCCGGGATCAGGTAGATCCGGAAGAGGCCCATGGCGTGGTCGATCCTGAGCGCCCCGGCGGGCGCGGCGTTCGCCTCCAGCATCTCCCGGAAGGGCGCGAGGTCGCGGGCGACGAGCTCGGGCGGGGAGAAGGGGGCGAGGCCCCAGTCCTGCCCGCGGACGGAGAAGAGGTCGGGCGGCGCGCCGACCCGGGCGGAAGGGAGGACGAGGTGCGGGTCGGACCAGGTGGCCGAGCCGTCCGGCGCGGTGCCGACGGCAAGGTCGAGGTAGACGCCGACGCGCATGCCCGCCGCGCGGGCGGCGGCCTGGGCGGCGGCGAGCTGCTCGTGGGCGAGCCACTGGAGCCACGCGTGGAAGGTGACGGCGCGGTCGTTCTCGCGGGCGAAGGCCTCAACGGCCGCCCCGTGCCGGTCGTGGAAGGCGGCCGGCCAGTCGGCCCAGCCGGCCCCGTGGCCGTCCGCCACCATCCTCTCCGACAGGGCCTCGAAGAGGGCGTGGTCGGACAGGGGCGCGCCCCGGGCCTCGCGGAAGCGCGCGAAGCGGTCGGCGGCGGCGGCGGCGTCCGCCACCTCGCCAGCCTCGAAGCGGGCGAAGGCGAGGCGCAGCGCCCGGACCTTGACGGCCGCGACGGCCGCATAATCGACCGCGTCCGTCCCCCGCGCCGCCTCGACCGCCGCCGGGTCCACGTCGCCCGGGTCGTGGCCGGGCACGTCCTCGAGGGCGATGTAGAGCGGGTTGAGGAAGCGGCGGGAGGACGGGGAGAACGGGCTCGCCCGCTCGGGCGCGGACAGGAACAGGGCGTGGAGCGGGTTGACGCCCACGAAGTCCGCGCCGAGGGGGGCGGCGCGGCGGCAAAGGTCGGCAAGGTCGCGGAAGTCGCCGATCCCGTGGTTGCGGGCCGAGCGGACCGCGTAGAGCTGGGCGGCGAGGCCCCAGGCCCGCCCGCGGCGCAGCCAGGGCGGCACGAAGCAGCGCACGCCCGGCGGGGCGACCGGCATCACCTCCCCCGGGTCCTCCGGAGGGACGGGCGGGTCCTCGGTGACGCCGAAAGCCTCGAGGAGCGCTGCGATTGTCTCCGGCGGGACGGTGACCTCCGCCCCGTCCATGTCCTTGAAGCGGGTGGCGATCCCGGTGGCGCGGGCGCGCGCGAGGAGGTCGGCCGTCATCGCCCGGCCGGCGCCTCGTCGAGGAGGGCGACCATGCCGCGGGCGGGGAGCTCCAGCCGCGACGGGGAGGCCGCCACGTCCAGCCGCCCCGTGTCCGGCAGCGCGTAGAGCACCCGCCCCTCGATCGCCAGGTCCGGCGCCACCGGCCCGTCCGTCAGGTTCACGACCATGGCGAGGTGGCTGCCGTCGCCGAGGCGCCAGCGAACGGCGACCGCCTCGTCGGTCGCCGCCAGGATCTCGCCGGCGTTGCCGCCGATGCCGTGAAGGCGCGGGGCGATCTCCGCGGCGCGGATCGCGAGGAGATGCCGGTGGAAGGCGAGCCAGGCGGCGCCGTCTGCCGTCTCCGGCCGCGCCCAGTCGATGCGGGAGCGGGCGAAGGTGGCCGGATCGTTGGGGTCGGGGATGCGCTCGCGGGCTTCCTCGCTCCGGAAGCCGGAGAACTTGCGGAACTCGCGGCGGCGGCCCTCGCGGACGGCGTTGCCGAGATCGTCGTGGAAGTCGGTGAAGAACTGGAACGGGCGCGTCTCGCCCCACTCCTCGCCCATGAACAGGAGCGGCACCTGGGGCGACAGGAGGAGGACCGCCTGGAAGGCCTTCAGCGCGTCCGCCTCGACGAGGGCGGTGAGCCGCTCGCCGAAGGCGCGGTTGCCGGTCTGGTCGTGGTTCTGGTTGAAGATCACGAAGGCCGTCGGCGGCTGCCCGGCGGAGGGAACGCCCCGCGGTTCGTCGTCCATGAACTCGGACCGCTCGCCCTGGTAGGCGAACCCCTCGGCGAGCGTCCGGGCGAGTTTCTTCGGCCGCTCCTCCCGGAAGTCGGCGTAGTAGCCGTCGTCCTCGCCCGTCAGGACGGCATGGACGGCGCTGTGGTAGTCGTCGTTCCACTCGGCGGTGTACAGGGTCGGCCGCCCGTCCGCGTCCCGCGGGTGGAGGCGGACGATGTTGCGGGCGTCCTCGGTGGCGAGATGGATCGGCCGGTCCGTGACCTCGCGGCGGACCGCGCGGGCGATCTCCTCCAGGATCGGCTCGTCCGACTGGTCGTCGATGTGGTCGATGGCGTCGAGCCGCAGCCCGTCGAGGAAGAACTCCTCCAGCCAGTACAGCGCGTTGTCGATCATGAAGGACCGGACCGGGCTCTTCTCGTAGGCGATGGCCGCGCCCCAGGGCGTGTGCTTTTCCGGGTGGAAGAATTCGGGCGCGTAAAGGCCGAGATAATTGCCGTCCGGGCCGAAATGGTTGTAGACGACGTCGAGGAAGACCATCAGCCCGCGGGCGTGGGCGGCGTCGACGAGCGCCTTCATGTCGTCGGGCGTGCCGTAGGCGACGTGGGGGGCGTAGAGGAGCACCCCGTCGTAGCCCCAGCCGCGGGTGCCGCCGAACTGGGCGACGGGCATGATCTCCACCGCCGTCACCCCGAGGGCGGCGAGGTGGTCGAGCCTGTCGATCGCCGCGCGGAAGGTGCCGGCCTCGGTGAAGGTGCCCACGTGCATCTCGTAGACGACCGCCTCCTCCCACGGCCGGCCGCGCCAGTCCGGCACCTGCCAGCGCCAGGCCTGCGGGTCGACGAGGCGGGAGGGGCCGTGGACGTCGCCCGCCTGCGCGCGGGCCGCCGGGTCCGGCACCGCCATCCCGTCGGGCAGCACGAAGGCGTAGTCGCCGCCGACGGGGACGGCGTCGGTCTCGATCTCGTACCAGCCGCCCTCGCGCCGGGCCATCGGTAGGTCGCCCGCGGGCGTCCTGAGGGCGAGGCGGTCCACCCCCGGCGCCCACAGGCGGAAGCGGACGATGCCGCCCGCGATCGGCTCGGCACCCCAGGTGAGGCGGGCGTGTCGTTGCATCGGATCAGGTCCCGTGGCTGAGGACGGCGAGGATCGACTTGTGCGGCACGGCGAACGGGACGTGGCGGGCCGCCCCCTCCCCCGGCTGGCAGACCGTGCCCGTGGCGGTGTCGGCGAGGAGGCGCCAGCGCCGCCCCTGCAGGCTTTCGGGCACGTGGAAGGAGACCCTGTCGGACTGCCGGTTGAACATGACGAGGAGGCGCGTGCCGTCCTCGCCGGAAAGCAGGAGCCCCTTCGCGCCGAGAACCCCGTCGTGCCAGTCCGGTTCCTGCATCTCCGACCCGTCGGGATGGAGCCAGCACACGTCGGGCGTCCCGCCGTCGTCCACCGGGGCGCCGTGCAGGAAGCGGGTCTGGGTGAGGAGGGGCATCGACGCCCGCAGGGTCAGGAGCCGCTGGGTGAACTCGAGGAAGGCGAGGTCCCGGGGCTCGCGCTCCTCCCAGGCGAGCCAGGAGATCTCGTTGTCCTGGCAGTAGGCGTTGTTGTTGCCGTGCTGGGTGCGGCCCATCTCGTCGCCCATCAGGATCATGGGCGTGCCCTGGGACAGGAGCAGCGTCGCCATCAGGTTGCGGCGCATCAGGTCGCGCAGGTCGAGGACGGTCTCGTCGTCGGTCGGCCCCTCGTGGCCGCAGTTGAAGCTGCGGTTGTCGTCGTGGCCGTCCTTGTTGTGCTCCTTGTTGGCCTCGTTGTGCTTGTGGTTGTAGGAGACGAGGTCCTTGAGGGTGAAGCCGTCGTGGGCGGTCACGAAGTTGACCGAGGCCTGGGGCCGCCGCCCGCGGGTGTCGAAGAGGTCGGCCGTGCCGAGGAGGCCGCCCGCGAGCTTGGGCAGGTACCCCGGGTCGCCGCGCCAGAAGCTCCTCACCTCGTCCCGGTAGCGTCCGTTCCACTCGCCCCAGCCCGGCGGGAAGCCGCCGAGGCGGTAGCCGTCGGGCCCGAGGTCCCACGGCTCGGCGATCATCTTCACGCGCGAGAGCACCGGATCCTGCACGACCGCCTGAAGGAAGGCGGCGCGCGGGTCGAAGCCGCCGTGCGGGCGAGCGAGCGAGGGGGCGAGGTCGAAGCCGAAGCGGTCCACGTGGCACTCCTCCGCACAGAACCGCAAGGAATCCGTCACCATCTGCAACACGCGCGGGTGGTCGATGTTGATGGTGTTGCCGCATCCCGACGTGTCGAAATAGTAGCGTGGGTTTTCGGCGAGCGTGTAGTAGCTGGCGTTGTCGATCCCGCGGAAGGACAGGGTCGGTCCCATGTGGTTGCCTTCCGCCGTGTGGTTGTAGACGACGTCGAGGATCACCTCGATGCCGGCCTCGTGCAGGCGGCGCACCATCAGCTTGAACTCGTGGACGCGCCCGCCCGGCGAGACGAAGCGGGGCGCGGGCGCGAAGAAGGAGAGCGAGGAGTAGCCCCAGTAGTTCCGGAGGCCCTTGTCGAACAGGAAGCGGTCATCGGTGAAGGCGTGGATCGGCATCAGCTCGATCGCCGTCACCCCGAGCCGCTTCAGGTAGTCGATCGCCTCTGGCTGGGCGAGGCCGAGGAAGGTGCCGCGCCAGGGCTCGGCGACGCCCGGGTGCAGGCGGGTGAAGCCCTTGACGTGGGCCTCGTAGATCACCGTCTCGGACCAGGGGATCTCCGGCCGCCCGTCGCCGCCCCAGGTCACGGTGCCGTCCACCACCATGCACTTGGGCATGACGAAGGCGGAATCGCGCCGGTCGAAGGTGAGGTCCTCCCGCCCGCGGCCGACGGTGTAGCCGAACAGGGCGTCATGCCAGCGGATGTCGCCGGACAGCGCCTTGGCGTAGGGGTCGATGAGGAGCTTGTTCGGGTTGAAGCGGTGGCCGGCCTCGGGCGCGTAGGGGCCGTGGACGCGCAGGCCGTAGAGCTGGCCGGGCATCACGTCCGGCAGGTAGCCGTGGAAGACCTCGTCGGTATACTCGGGCAGCGCGATGCGCTCGAGCTCGCGCCGGCCGTTCCGGTCGAACAGGCAGACCTCCACCTTTTCCGCATGGGCGGAGAAGACGGCGAAGTTGGTGCCCGAGCCGTCCCAGGTGGGGCCGAGGCGGTGGGGCGAGCCGGGGCCGAGGCGGCTCCTGAAGGAGGGCGGACGCGCCGGGACGTGGCGCGGGCGCCCGCCCTCGAGGGCGACGGGGTGCCGCGTCACGGCGCCCGTTCCAGGACGACGGTGGCGAGCGGCGGCAGGGTGAGGACGACGGAGTGGTCCCGCCCGTGCCAGGCCGTCTCCTCCGCGGGGAGCCCGTCGCCGGTGCGAACGCCCGAGCCGCCGTAGCGCGGGTCGTCGGTGTTGAGGATCTCCCGCCAGGTGCCGCCCGCGGGCACCCCGATCCGGTAGCCCTCGCGCACCACGGGCGTGAAGTTCACAACGACGACGAGGGGCGTCTCCTTCCCGTCGGAGCGGGCGTAGACGAAGACGCTCTCGGCCGCGTTGCCGCCGTCGATCCAGGAAAAGCCCTCAGCCTCGCAGTCGAGGGCATGAAGGGCCGGCTTGTCCCGGTAGAGGTGGTTGAGGTCGGCGACGAGGGCCTTCACGCCGCGGTGCTCGGCCTCCTCGAGGAGGTGCCAGTCGAGCCCCTCGTCATGGTTCCACTCCCGCTCTTGGCCGAACTCGCCGCCCATGAACAGGAGCTTCTTGCCCGGGTGGGTCCACATGAAGCCGAAGTAGGCGCGCAGGTTGGCGAATTTCTGCCAGCGGTCGCCCGGCATCCGCCCGATCAGCGAGCCCTTGCCGTGCACCACCTCGTCGTGGCTGAGCGGCAGGATGAAGTTCTCCGAGAAGGCGTAGTGCAGGCCGAAGGTGATCTTGTCGTGGTGGTAGCGGCGGTTGACCGGATCTTCCTTAATGTAGGACAGGGTGTCGTGCATCCACCCCATGTTCCATTTGTAGCCGAAGCCGAGGCCGCCGTAATCCACCGGCCGCGACACGCCCGGCCAGGCGGTGGATTCCTCCGCCGCGGTGGTGGCGCCCGGGAAATCGCCGAAGACGCGCGTGTTCATTTCCTTCAGGAACGCGATCGCCTCCAGGTTCTCGTTGCCGCCGTGCTCGTTCGGCAGCCACTCGCCCTCTTTGCGCGAGTAGTCGAGGTAGAGCATGGAGGCGACGGCATCCACGCGCAGCGCGTCGACGTGGTAGTGATCAAGCCAGAAAAGGGCGTTGGCGAGGAGGAAGTTCGCCACTTCCACCCGGCCGAGGTTGTAGATGAGGGTGTTCCAGTCCTGGTGGAAGCCCTTGCGCGGGTCCTCGTGCTCGTAGAGCGCCGTACCGTCGAAGCGGGCGAGGCCGTGCTCGTCGGTCGGGAAATGGGCGGGCACCCAGTCGATGACGAGGCCGATCCCCGCCCGGTGGCAGCGGTCGACGAGGCGGGCGAAGCCCTCGGGCGTGCCGAACCGGCGGGTCGGGGCGTAAAGGCCGATGGGCTGGTAGCCCCAGGAGCCGGAGAAGGGATGCTCCGACACGGGCAGCAGCTCCACGTGGGTGAAGCCCATCTCCTTCACGTACGGGACCAGCGTGTCGGCGATCTCGTCGTAGGTGAGAAACCGGTTCCCCTCCCCCCGCCGCCAGGAGCCGAGGTGCACCTCGTAGATGGAGACGGGCGCGGACCGGTCCTGCCGCGCCGCGCGGGAGGACATCCACGCCCCGTCCTCGAAGGCATGGCGCGGCAGGCCGTGGATCGCGCCCGCCGTCGCGGGCGGGGCCTCGCACATGAAGGCGAACGGGTCCGCCTTCTTCGGCAGGAGGCGGCCGTCCGGCCCCAGGATCTCGTACTTGTAGTGGGCACCCTCGGGAAGGTGGGGGACGAACAGCTCCCACACGCCGATGCCGTGGCGGCGGCGCATGGGATGGCGGCGCCCGTCCCAGGCGTTGAAGTCGCCCACGACGGACACCCGCGTCGCGTTCGGCGCCCAGACCGCGAAGGCGACGCCGGGCACCCCCTCCATCTGCCGCGGGTGGGCGCCCATCACCTCGTAGAGGCGGCTGTGGCGGCCCTCGCCGATGAGGTGGGCGTCCATCTCCCCGAGGACGGGCGGGAAGCGGTAGGGGTCCTCCGCGATCCACCTGTCGTCGCCGGCGGACATGGCGAGGCGGTAGGGGAACCAGCGGTCCCGCCCCGGCACGATGCCGGCGAAGAAGCCTTCCGGGTGGATCCGCTCGAGGGCGGCGATCTCGTCCGTCCCCTCCGTGCCGACGACGGCGACCCGGGCCGCCTGGGGCGCGAACACGCGCACCTCGAGGTGCGCGCCGTTCCCGCCGTGCATGCCGAGGACGGAGAACGGGTCCCCGTGGCGGCCGCGGACGATGGCCTCCACGGCGCCGGGGGGCAGGGAGTGGGCGAGCGCGGTGGCGACGTCGGTCATGATCCCTCCTCGTCTGCGGCGTCTTCCTCGCGGGCGAGGACGCCGAGGGCGCCGCGGACCGGGATCGACAGCCAGCCCGGCCGGTTGCCGAGCTCGTAGCCGATCTCGTAGAGCGCCTTCTGGATGAGGAAGAGGTCGAGGAGCGCCGTGGCGAACGCCTCGTCCTCCGGATAGGTGGGGCAGCCGGCCATGTGCTCGCGGTAGGCCTCGAGGTAGGCGCGGGTCGTCCCCCGGAGCCAGCCCGCGAGCCAGGTGCGGGCCGCCGTCTCGGCCTCGACCGTGGGGGCGCGGTCGGCAAGGCCCTGGAGAGCGGTCGCCGCGGCGTAGTCGAAGCTCCTCAGCATCCCCGCCACGTCGCGCAGCGGCGAGGAGCGCGCCCGCCGCTCGGCGAGGGTGCGCCGCGGCTCGCCCTCGAAGTCGATGATGACGAGATCCCCGTGGGAGACGAGCACCTGGCCGAGGTGGTAGTCCCCGTGGATGCGGGAAGTCTCGCCCGCGGGTTTTGCACGGCCCGCCTCGGCGAGCCGTTCCAGGAGATCGTCCCGGCGGGCGATCAGCGCCTCGGCATCCGCGCGCGTCGCCTCGTCGAGGCCGCCGAGGGCGCCCTCGAGCGACTTCAGCACCGCCTTCGCCTCCTTCTGGGCGTCGGCGGCCCAGGCCTTCACCTCCTTCGCCGTCAACGGGGCGGTGCGGAACGCCTCGTCCTCGGTCGGGGTGGCGAGCGCCCGGTGAAGCTCGGCCGTGCGCTGGCCCGCCAGCGCGCCGATGGACAGCGGGAACTCGTAGTCGGTGAGGGTCCCCGTCTCCTCGTCCCGGCCGTGGACGGTGTAGGCGAGGTCCTCGAGCCGCCGGTCGAGGGCGGCGGTGAGGACGCCCCACGCATCGCCCTGGTTGGGCACGAAGGCGAAGGCGGCGGCGAGGGTGGTGGGCTCCCCCTCCCCCGGCTCGATGGCGAGGGTGCCCATGAGGGCGGGCGTGTGCTCGAACCCCGCGACGCCGGTGAGGAAGCGGGCGACCTCCACGTCCGGCTGCTCGCCGGCCCTGAGACGGCGGTAGATCTTCAGGATCAGCTGGTCGCCGAAGACCACCGACACGTTGGACTGCTCGGCGGCGAGCGGCCGCGCCTCGGCGAGTTCCTCGATCCCCTCGAGGCCCTCGCTGCCGGTGAAGACGAGCCGGCCGCCCTCGATCGCCTCGCTCCGCCCCGCCTTCATGCCCTCGATGACGGAGGCCGCGACCGCCTCGTCCGTCGCCCCGTCCACCAGCGCGCCGACGCGGGGGCCCGAGCGGATCTTGGCGAGGGTGCGTCCGAGGCGTGTGGCGCCGACGGTGAGGTTCTCCTCGCCCCAATGGGCCGACAGCGGCAGGAAGTACGTCGCCTCCCCGCCCGAGGTCGCGACGTCCGCGAGCGCCAGCATCGCCCGCCCGCCGTCGACCGAGACGAGGGGGGTGAGGGAGACCGAGCGGATCCGCTCGTCCTTGAGGCCGAACCAGCGCTGGAGCGGCAGGAAGGCGGGCAGCGTGTCCTTTTCCAGCTGGGCCTTCTCGCGGCCCTCGAACACGCGCTCGATCCGGCCGCCGCGGGCGGTCACCGTCACGAAGTCGGGGAGCGGTTCGGGCACGGGGTCATACCATCGCGGCGCGTCCGCCTCGGGCGCGAGCAGGAACCAGAAGAAGGCGTAGGCCGGCAGGGTCAGCCGGTACGGCCCTTCGCCGATGGGGGGAAAGGGCGCGCGGCCGACGAGTTCCACCGGCACCGCCCCCTTGAACTGGGACAGGTCGAGGTCCACCGCCTGGGCGGTGCGCGAGACGTTGGCCACGCACAGGATCGCCTCGTCCTCGTCGGCGCGCACGTAGGCGAGGATGCGCCGGTTCTTCGGGTAGATGAACTGGAGCGTGCCACGGCCGAAGGCGGCGTGCCGCTTGCGGATGGCGATCATCCGCCGCGTCCAGTTGAGGAGCGAGTGGGGGTCGGCCTGCTGGGCCTCAACGTTGATCGCCTGGAAGCCGTAGACCGGGTCCATGATGGGCGGCAGGTAAAGCTGCTGCGGGTTGGCGCGGGAAAAGCCCGCGTTGCGGTCCGCCGACCACTGCATGGGCGTCCTCACCCCGTCCCGGTCGCCGAGGTAGTAGTTGTCGCCCATGCCCAGCTCGTCGCCGTAGTAGACGATCGGCGTTCCGGGCATGGAGAACAGGAAGGCGTTGAGAAGCTCGATCTTGCGCCGGTCGTTCTGCATCAAGGGCGCCAGGCGACGGCGGATGCCGAGGTTGATCCGCGCGCGGCTGTCCTCGGCGTAGGTGCGCCACAGGTAATCGCGTTCCTCGGCCGTCACCATCTCGAGCGTGAGCTCGTCGTGGTTCCTGAGGAAGATCGCCCACTGGCAGCCGTCGGGGATTTCCGGCGTCTGGCGGATGATGTCCGTGATCGGGTGCCGGTCCTCCTGGGCGAGCGCCATGTACATGCGCGGCATGAGGGGGAAGTGGAAGCACATGTGGCACTCGTCACCCTCGCCGAAGTAGGGGCGGGTGTCCTCGGGCCACTGGTTCGCCTCGGCGAGCAGCATCCGGTCCGCGTAGCGCTCGTCGAGGGCGGTGCGGATCCGCTTCAGGATCTCGTGGGTCTCGGGCAGGTTCTCGTTGTTGGTGCCCTCCCGCTCGACGAGGTAGGGGATCGCATCGAGCCGCAGGCCGTCCACCCCCATGTCCAGCCACATCCGCATGACGGACAGCACTTCCTTCAGCACCGCCGGGTTGTCGAAGTTGAGGTCCGGCTGGTGCGAATAGAAGCGGTGGAAATAGTATGCCCCCGCCTCGTCGTCCCACGCCCAGTTCGACTTTTCGGTGTCGAGGAAGATGATCCGGGTTTCGGGATATTTCTGGTCGGTGTCGGACCAGACGTAGAAGTTGCGGGCGGCTGTGCCCTTCTTCGCCTTGCGGGCACGCTGGAACCAGCGGTGCTGGTCCGACGTGTGGTTGATGACGAGCTCGGTGATGACGCGGATGCCGCGGCGGTGGGCCTCCTCCACGAAGGCCTTGAAGTCCTTCATGGAGCCGTAGCGCTCGTTGATCGAGCGGTAGTCGGCGATGTCGTAGCCGTCGTCCCGCAGCGGCGATGGGTAGAACGGCAACAGCCAGATCGCGGTGACGCCGAGATCCTGGATGTAGTCGAGACGCTGCATCAGGCCGCGGAAGTCGCCCATGCCGTCGTTGTTGGAGTCCATGAACGCCTTGACGTGGAGCTGGTAGATGATCGCGTCGCGATACCAGTCCGTCACGGAGCGGTCGATGGCACCGTCCTTGTTCTTGCGGCGGCTGCGGCCCGCGGCGGTGTTGTCCGGAGCCGGCATCTTGTCGTCGACGACGGGCACATCCATCAGCGGGGCGCTCCCGGCGGGACGAGCCGCCAGATGAAGTAGGGACGATCGTTCGGGTCGATGTACACGTGCTGCACCTTTCCGTGCCAGGTGAAGCGATGGTCGGTCACGAGATCCTCCACCTCGATCGAGGCGTCGTCGGCGAGGCCGAACTCCCACAGCGGCACCTCGAAGTGGCCGCCCTGCCCGTGGTGCGGGTCGAGGTTGACCGCCACCAGCACGAAGTTCGACAGGTCCGGCGTGTACTTTCCGTAGTACAGAATATTGTCGTTCCACATGTTGTAGAAGGAGAGGCCGGTGAACCGGCGCAGCGCCGGATGCTCCCGCCGCAGGCGGTTGACGAGGCGGATGTCCTCGCGGATGTCGCCCGGCCGGTCCCAGTCGAAGGCGCGGATCTCGTACTTTTCCGAGTCGAGATACTCCTCCTTGCCGGGGATCGCCGCCGCCTCGCAGATCTCGTAGCCGTTGTAGACGCCGTAGTTGCCCGCGAGCGTCGCAGCGAGCACGAGGCGCACCTGGAAGCCCGGCCGGCCCGAGGTCTGCAGGTAGAACGGGTTGATGTCCGGCGTATTGACGAAAAAGTTGGGCCGCATGAAGTGGCGGCACTCGTCCCGCGTCAGCTCCGTCAGGTAGTCCATCAGCTCGTGCTTGTGATTGCGCCAGGTAAAGTAGCTGTAGGACTGGGTGAAGCCGAGCTTGGCGAGGCGCTTCATCACCTTCGGCCGGGTGAACGCCTCCGACAGGAAGATCGTGTCGGGGTGGTCGCGCTGCACCTCGCCGATCATCCATTCCCAGAACGGGTACGGCTTGGTGTGCGGGTTGTCCACGCGGAAGATCTTCACGCCGTGGCCGACCCAGAACAGCACCACGTCGCGCAGCGCGTACCACAGGTCCGGGATCGCCTCGCGGTAGAAGTGGACGTTGACGATGTCCTCGTACTTCTTCGGCGGGTTCTCGGCGAACTTGATGGTCCCGTCCGGCCGCCAGTCGAACCATTCCGGATGCTCGCGGATCCAGGGATGGTCCGGGGAGCACTGGATGGCGAAGTCGAGGGCGATCTCGAGGCCGTGGGCGTGGGCGGCGTCGACGAGGCGGTGGAAGTCCTCGAAGGTGCCGAGCTCGGGGTGGAGCGCGTCGTGCCCGCCCTCGGCCGCGCCGATGGCGTAGGGGCTGCCCGGATCGCCGGGTTCGGCGACGAGAGAGTTGTTGCGGCCCTTGCGGTTGGTGCGGCCGATCGGATGGATCGGCGTGAAGTAGAGGACGTCGAAGCCGAGGTCCCGCACGTAGGGAAGGCGGTGGATCACGTCCTCGAAGGTGCCGTGCCGCTCCGGATCGTGGCTCATGGAGCGGGGCATCAGTTCGTACCAGGCGGAGAAGGCGGCGCGCTCCCGGTCCACCGTCACGGGCAGGATGCGCTCGTAGCGGGACAGGTTGGTGCGCACCTTCGCCCGGTACATCACGTCCCGCGCATGCTCGCCCATGAGGCGGGAGAAGCGCTCCCCCTCCCCGTGGTGGTCGGAAAGGTCGGCGAGGAGCGCCTCGAGGGCGCGCACCTCCTCCGCCGGCGCGTCGGCCCGCGCCCGGACCTCCTGCAGCGCCGCGGCGACGATCCGCCGGCCCTCCTCCAGCTCCAGCGCGATGGGCTGGCCGGCCGCGTGCTTCTTGGCCACCTCCGACCGCCAGGTGCCGAACACGTCCCGCCAGGCGATGAGGGTGAACTCGTGGGCGCCCACGGCCTCGAAGGTGGCCTCGCCCCGCCAGCGGTCGTTCTCGTGAAGGAGCATCGGACTCTCGCGCCACGCCTCCGCGCCCTTGCGGCGGACGAGGAGGGCGGCGTCGATCACCTCGTGACCGTCGCAGAAGATGTCGGCCTCCACGTGGAAGGTCTCGCCCACCACCGTCTTCGCCGGGAAGCGCCCCCCGTCGATCTCCGGGCTCACCCCCTCGATGGCGACGCGACGCGCGGCGAGCGCCATCAAGCGCTCGAGGCTCTCGCCACGGCCCGTCTCCCGGCTGCGCGGAGGCGCGCCGGCCCGTGTCGGCGTGTCCTGCATGACCCTCCCCTCGTGTGTGGCTATCCCGGCGTCAGACTGTCGTCCCCGGGCGACAGACGGATGAAGGCGACGGTGGACGGGCGCGGGCGGGCCGGACGGGAGAGTGACGGAAGGGCGTGGCAGGCGCAAGGCACCCCTTCGGGGCCGGCTGCGAAGCGCTCGGTCGCACGAACATGCGCTTTCAACGCACGGGAAAGCCTCCGGTTCGCGCGGACCCGTCCCCTGCCGCCGCCGCTACTGGGCCGTCCAGCCCCCGTCGACCGGGATCGTCGTGCCGGTGATGTTGTGGGTCACCGGGTGGCACAGCCAGGCGACGAGGGCGCCGATCTCCGCCGGGTCGGAGGTCCGGCCGGAAGGCTGCTTCTCCTTCAGGAGGTCGCGCACCCCCGCCTCCCGGTCGCCGCCGAAGGCCTCCGCACGGGCGCGGATCTGCGGCTCGATGATGGCCGTCTCGGTCCAGCCCGGGGCGACGGCGTTCACAGTGACGCCGCCCGTCGCCGCCGAGCCCGCGCCCGCGTACTCGAGGGCGGCGACCTTGGTCAGCCCGACGAGGCCGAACTTGGCGGCGACGTACGGCGCCTTGTTCACCGAGGCGACGAGCCCGTGGACGGAGGCGATGTTGACGACGCGCCCGTAGCCGCGCTCGGCCATCGCCGGCATCAGGCGGCGCATGGTGTGGAAGGCGGCCGAGAGGTTCACGTCGATGATGGCCTGCCAGGTTTCCGGCGGCATCTGGGCGAGGGGCGCGGTGTGCTGGATCCCGGCGTTGTTGATGAGGATGTCGACCGGGCGCCAGGCGGCGACGGCGTCGGCCATGGCGAGAAGCGCCGGAACGTCCCGCGCGTCGGCCGGGAAGAAGGCGGCGGCGGGCGCGCCCTTGTCCCGAAGGGCCGCGACGGCGGCCTCCCCGGCCGCGTCCGCCGCCGGTCCGTGGACGGCGATGGCCGCCCCGGCCTCGGCGAGCGCGCCGGCGATGGCGAGCCCGATCCCCTGCACCGACCCCGTCACCAGCGCCGTACGCCCGGCAATGTGATCCGACCGCGCCATCCGTCCCTCCCGCGTCCTTGGACGATCCGTCGCACTTTCCCGATACACCCTTCCCGGGCCGCCGCAAGCCCCCGGGCTTGCCGACCGGTCGCCGTCATGTTAACGACACTAACATCACCGGCATCGGGAGACGGCGAAATGGAACGGGACACGGGCCGCGCGCGCGGCGCGTCGCCAGCGGCGCTGCGGCGTGCGCTGCGATGGCTTCACCTCGCGGCGGCGGCGGTGATCGGCACCTACCTCTATTCCCCCTGGGCGGGCAACGCGGCCTTCTCCGCGCTCGCGCTGTGGGTCGCGTTCCCGGCGATGGCGCTTTCGGGCATCGCCATGTGGCAGCAGCGCCGGCTCGCAGCGCTCCCCTCGGCGGCCTGTCCCGCTGACCCGCGGGCGGGTCAGGTGAGGGCCTCGGCGGCCGCGAGCACCATGCCCTCCCCGTCGCGGGGGCCGATGATGGAAAGGCCCACCGGCGCCCCGTCCACCATGGCGACGGGCACGGAAAGCTGCGGCAGGCCGGCGATCCCGGCTGGGCACAGGATCTTGAGCGCCCTTGCCCGATAGCGGTCGAGTTCCGCCTCCGAGGCCGCGCGCAGCGGCGCGGGGCCCGGCGCGGTGGGCAGCACCAGCACCGCGTCCTCCCCGAGGTGGGCCCGAAGGTCCGCCGCGAGGCGGCCGCGCTCGGCCCGCATGCGCCCGGCGAGCGCCGGATCGATGGAGCGGGCCATCTCGAAGCGCTGGCGCACGCCGGGCCCGAAGTCGGGCCGGGCGCTCTCCACCCAGTCCCCGTGGGTCGCCCAGACCTCCGCGGCCTGACACACGCGGAAGACCTCGAACCAGTGATCGAGGCCCTCCGACGCGATCCGCCACGGCGCGAGCGGCCCGAAGGCGGCGGCGAGGGCGGCCACGGGCGCCTCCATGGCCGCAACGGTGGCCGGGTCCACGAGCGCCCACGCCTCCACCGGCAACAGGATCCGGCGGGGGGCCGGATCGCCCGCCACGAGGCCGTGGGCCGCCGCGACCCGATCCATCACCGACAGGGACCGGGTGAACCAGCCAACCGTGTCGAAGGACGGGGCGAGCGGCATCGCCCCGTCGAGGGGCACCCGCCCGTGGGTCGTGCGCAGGCCGAAGATCCCGCAGAAGGAGGCGGGCAGGCGCACCGAGCCGCCGGTGTCGCTGCCGAGGCCGATGTCGACGAGGCCCGCCGCCACCGCCGCGGCGGAGCCGGAGGACGAGCCGCCCGGCACCCGCTCGGGCGCCTTCGTGTTGAGCGGCGTGCCGTAGTGGGCGTTGACGCCCATCAGGCTGTAGGCGAGTTCGTCCGTGTGCGTCTTGCCGAGGAGGGTGGCGCCCGCCTCGAGGAGGGCTTCCACCGCCGGCGCGTCCTCCTCCGCGGGTCCGTGGGTGGCCGCCCACGTGGGGTTGCCGCCGCCGGTCACGAGACCGGCGACGTCGTAGAGGTCCTTCACCCCGGCGGTGAGGCCGGCGAGGGGGCCGTCGGCAGCGCCGGGCCGCTCGAAGAGGCTGACGAACGCCCCGACCGTGTCCTGCATGTCCCCTCCCGCCGCTGCTGCGGTCCCTAGATGACGCCGACGGTGCCGTCGTCGACGATGGCGAGCACCTCGTCCCGGCTGAGGCCCGCGAAGGCGAGCACGTAGCCGTTGTCGTAGATGATCTGCGTGGGCGCGTCGGCGGTTTCGACCACCTCGGCGATCGCCTGGTCGCCACGCACGACCACCCGGTCGATCCCGATCGCGAAGTCCGCCACGATGTCGACGTCGCCGGCCGCGGCTTCGCGGCCGCGCACGAGGAACAGGTCGGCGCCGCGGCCGCCGGTCATAACGTCGCTGCCCGCGCCGCCGACCACCGTGTCCGATCCGCCGCCGCCGACGAGGACGTCGTCGCCGTTTTTGCCCAAGACCCGGTCGGCCCCGGCGCCGGCGTCGGCCACGTCGTCGCCGCCGCCACCGCGGATGACGTCCCGTCCCCCGAAGCCGAACAGACGGTCGTCGCCGCCCTGGCCGACGATGGTGTCGTCGCCGAACAGGCCGACCAGGATGTCCTCGCCGCCGCGGCCGACCAGGCGGTCGTCGCCGAAGCCGCCGTTCACGTAGTCCGAATCCGCCCCGCCGACGAACGTGTCGTCGCCGAGCCCGGTCAGCACGTCGTTGTCGCCGTCGCCCGCGCGGATGAGGTCCGCCCCCGGCAGGCCGAGCACCAGGTCGGGCTCGTCGCCGAGCCGGATGACCTCGCCCCGGAGGGTGCCGATCGTGATGTCGCCCTCGAGGAAGAGGTCGGCGAACAAGTCGAGGAACGCGCCGTCGGCGCCGAGGAAGCCGCCCCCGTCGAAGCCGGCGAGGACGTCGAGGAGCGGCGCGAGGCCATCCTCCCCGAGGAGGTCGGCGAGCGGGCCGTCCGCGAGGTCCTCCGCGATCGCCGGCAGGAGCGGGACGATCGCCGCGATGTCCTCGATGACGGCCGAGACGTCACGGGCCGTGGACAGCGCCTCGCCGAGGGTGACCTCGGCGATCAGCTCCTCCACGAACGCCCCGACCGGGCCCTCGAGCGACAGGAAGTCGACGACGGGCCGGTCCGCGATACCGAACAGCTCGACGATGCCCGCGACGGCGTCGAGGTCGATCCCCGACACCGGCAGGTCGGCGATGATCGGGCCGAGCGGCCCGTCGGCGAGGTCGATCAGGGTGTCGCCGAGGACCTCGCCGATCGCGAACGTGACGGGCTGGCGGCTCAGGAAATCGAAGGTCATGTGGCCTCATCCCCCCAAGGACTGGATCTCGACGGGGCGGGAAGCGGCGCGCGGCCCGTCCCGCCCCGGGAGAGCCTTGTGCACGATTTCGCCTCAACAATCGAGGGTATTGTCGCGCTCCCACGCCGTCAGGTGGGCCTTGAAGGCGTTCCACTCGGCGGTCTTGAGCTTCAGGAAGGCCGAGACGGTGGCCGGCCCGAGGCGCTCCACGAACGGCCCGTCCACCTCGAGGGCGCGCAGGGCGTCGAGGAGGTTGAGGGGCAGCGTCTTGAATCCCTTCAGCTTTTCCGGCTCGGCATAGGCGTTGACGTCGAGCCGCGGGCCGGGATCGAGGGTGCGGGCGATGCCGTCGAGGCCGGCCGCGAGGAGGGCGGCGGGCATCAGGTAGGGGTTCGCCGAGCCGTCGGGCAGGCGCAGCTCGAGGCGGCCCGGATCGGGGATGCGGACCATGTGGGTGCGGTTGTTGCCACCATAGGTCACCGTGTTGGGCGACCAGGTGGCGCCGGACGTCGTCACCGGCGCGTTGATGCGCTTGTAGGAGTTCACCGTCGGGTTGGTGAAGGCGCACATGGCCTCCGCATGGGCCACGAGCCCGCCGAGGAAGTGGTAGGCGGTCGCCGACAGGCCCATCTCCTCGTCCGCGTCGAGGAACAGGTTCGCCTCCCCGTCCGCGCTCCACAGCGACAGGTGGGCGTGGCAGCCGTTGCCGGTGAGGTGGGCGAAGGGCTTGGGCATGAAGGTGGCGCGAAGCCCGTGCTTCTCGGCGATCGACTTCACCATGTACTTGAAGAAGGCGTGCCGGTCGGCCGTCACCACGGTGTCGGCGTAGTCCCAGTTCATCTCGAACTGGCCGTTCGCGTCCTCGTGGTCGTTCTGGTAGGGGCCCCAGCCGAGGAGCTGCATGGCGTCGCAGATCTCGGCGATCACCTCGTAGCGGCGCATCAGGGCCGACACGTCGTAGCAGGGCTTGGCCTGGGTGTCGGCCGGGTCTGAGATCGCCGTGCCGTCGGGCTGGATGAGGAAATACTCGCACTCGACCCCGTGGCGCAGGCGAAAGCCCGCCTCCCGCGCGGCCTTGTCGAGGCGCTTCAGGGTGGCGCGGGGCGCCTGGGCCACCTCCTCCCCGTCCATGACGAGGTCGGCGGCGAGCCAGCCGACGTTCTTTCGCCACGGCAGGACGGTGAGGCTGTCCGGATCGGGCACGGCGAACATGTCGCTGTCGGCGGGGGTCATGTCGAGCCAGGTGGCGAAGCCCGCGAAGCCCGCCCCGTCCTTCTGCATGCCCGCGATGGCGGAGGCCGGCACGAGCTTGGCCCGCATCGTCCCGAACAGGTCCACGAAGGAGACGAGAAAATACTCGATCCCCTCCTTCCGCGCGGTCTCCGCAAGGTCGATGGCCATGTCGCGTGTCTCCTTCCTCGGCTTCGCGCCGTCCGTGTAGCGCGGCCGCGCCCGCACCGCACCCCCGCCGTGGAGCGGGCCGCGGTCGCCCCCCCTCCCCCGGCGAGCGATGCAAGAAGCGTGCGCGGCCGGATCCGCGCCGCAGGGGCACCATCGGCGGGGCGACGCCCCTTGCCCTCGGGCGGCGAAGCACACAAGGACGGCGGCCGCCGACGGCCGTGCCCGGCGTTTTCCGGCAACGCGCCGCGCGGCCGCACGCGGACCCCTCGCGGTTCGCGGCGTACCGGACACGCCGGCCGGGGGCCCGGGCGGAGGGGAGCGCGGGCGGTCCGCCATGAAGGGGGCGCGACCACCTCGCCGGGAGCGCGCGCTCGCGCGCACCGCGGCCGTACGCCCGTGCGCGGCACGCCTCGCCGTCCTCGTGTCGCCCGCGCCCGGCAGGGCCGAGGGGCCGGCCCGCGACCCGGGCGAGGACCGGCTCGCCCTCAGCCTCGCGGAGATGCTGCGGGCGAGCCGGTCCCGAAGGGGGTGAAGGGGGACGCCGTCGCCCGCGTCGCGATGGCCATCGCCGGGCAGCGCCGGATGGCCGAGCTGCAGGAGGTGTGGCGGAGCGCCGGGGATCGAGCGGCCGCTCAAGTGCCGCATCGGCATCTCCACGGGCTACTGCACGGAGGGCGACTTCGGCTCGGAAGACCGGATGGACTGCACCATCGTCGGCTCGGGCGTGAACCTCACCTCCCGCCTCGAGGCCGCCGCCCCGCCCGGCAGCATCCTCGTCTCCGACGAGACCGACGCCCACGTGCGCGACGTCGGTCACTGCCGTCCCCGCGGCGAGGTGCGCGTGCGCGGCATCGCCGACCCCGTCGCGGTCTTCGAGGCGGTGGACCTCCACGAGCGGCTGGAGGGGGCCGAGCGGGTGATCCGGGAGGACGCGCCGGGCCTGAAGCTGGAGCTCGACCTCGAGCGCCTCGCCGGGGAGGACCGGGCCGCGGCCGTCGCGCGCCTCGAACCCGCCCTCCTCCGGCTCAGGAAGGCGGACGCATCCCGACCGGCGGTGGCGGACGTCGCGGCGGATCCGGCACCCCTGGACGCCGCGCGGGCTGAACCGTCCCGCCTACTCGCGCTTCAGGACGCGGTCGACGAGGACGTCGGCCCAGCGGCGGGAGGTGAAGGTCGCCATCACCCGCTCCCGGTCGTAGACGGTGCGCGCCCACTCGAGGAACGGGATCCCGTTCGCCTCCCCCTCCTCCCGGTAGCACGCCAGGAAATGGTCGAGGACGCCGGTCCGGCCCCACCTGACGTGCCCGTAGGCGAGGCCGAGCTGGCGAGCGGCCTCGGCGACCGTGCGCTCCTCGCGGATGAGGAGGAACATCGCCGCCGCGAGCCCCGCGCGGTCCGCCCCGGACTTGCAGTGGATGAGGGCCGGATAGGCGATCTGCTCGATCACCTCCGCGAATCGCTCGATGGCGACGAGGCGTGGCGCCTCGCGCGAATAGAAGGGCGAGGCCACGAACGCGAGGCCCGCCGCCGCGCACGCCTCCATCTCGAGGGCGTGGGAGCCGAAGGTCGTCCCCTTGCGCAAGGTGACGACGGTGCGGATCCCCTGCCGCGCGGCCCAGGCGATGTCGGCGGGCGCGGGCTGGGCGGAGCGCCACAGGTCGTCCGTCACCCGGTGGCGGTTGCGGTAGAAGAACCGCACGAAGCCGTGGTCGGCGAGGGCAAGGCTCGCCCATGCCTCCATCCGGTCCCGGCGCGTCGCCGGCGGGGCGGCCCAGCGGGCCGACCGCGCCCGCCGGCGGCGGCGGTCCTCGTCCGTCTTCCTCAGAAGGCGCGGCAGCACCGGCTGTCGGCTCAAGCGTCTCGCTCCGAACGGGG
>CAZJNX010000033.1:0-27023 GCA_964547415.1 uncultured Hyphomicrobiales bacterium | reverse complement strand
GGATGGCGGCGACGTCCTCGCGCATCGCCTCCATCGAGATCTGCATGTAGCCGACGGGATGGTAGGACAGGGCCTCGGCGTCCGCCTCCCAGCGCTCCACCGAATGGGCCATGAGCTCGCGCATGGCCGGCTGGAAGTAGTTGTTGCGCACCACCCCGCAGGCGATGCCGGAGGCGCCGGCCGCCACGCCGGCCTTGTCGACGACGAGAACCTCGCCCCCGTCGCCGCGCCCGCGGGCCTTTAGGCCGCGGGCGAGTTCGAGCGCCGTCGACAGCCCGTGGATCCCCGCGCCGACGATCACGTAGCGGGCCGATGTGGGAAACGCCATGGGCCGTCCTCCTGTCCCTGTCGCATCCGACATTGGGCGCCGATCGCCCGGCGCCTGATCGGGAATGCGACATCGTTGATCGCTCGCGCGACACGCGCGCGCGCAATGTCGGTTGGTCGACCAACGATGTCGCATTCCCGCCGAACCGGGGCGGGCGGACGGGGCAAGCTCGTGCCGGAGACGGTTGGCCGGCGGGAGCGGAACGCCGATGACGACGAACGACGTGGACGCCGCGATCGCCGGGCACGTGTCGGGGTGGAGCCTGCCGGGCGTCCTCTACCACTCGCGGGAGGCGTTCGAAAAAGACCTCGACCTCGTCTTCCGCCGGGAGTGGCTGTTCGCCTGCCCGGTCGCCGAGATCCCCGAGCCGGGCGACTTCGTGACCCTCGCCGTCGGGCCGGACGGGATCGTGGTGGTGCGGGACGAGGCGGGGGATGTCCGCGCCTTCCACAACGTGTGCCGCCACCGCGGCTCCAGGATCTGCCTCGAGGCGAGCGGCTCGGCGCGGCGCCTCGTCTGCCCCTACCACCAGTGGACCTACGGGCTCGACGGCCGCCTCCTCCACGCCGCGAACATGGGCGCCCGGTTCGACCCCTCCGCCTTCCCGCTCGCGCCGGTGCACGTGGCGCTCGTCGCGGGCCTCGTCTACGTGTGCCTCGCCGAGACGCCGCCGGACATCGCGCCGTTCCGCGAGGCCGTCACGCCGTTCATCGCCCCCCATGCGCCGGACCGCACGAAGGTCGCCCACCGCTCGCGGATCGTGGAGCGGGCCAACTGGAAGCTCGTGGTGGAGAACAACCGCGAGTGCTACCACTGCGCCGCCAACCACCCCGAGCTCCTCGCCTCCCTGGTGGAGTTCGCGCTGCCCGACGACCCGCGGGGCGACGCGCGCTTCCGCGCCCTGATGGCGGAAAAGGGGGCCCTGTGGGAGGCGAACGGGCTGCCCTACCAGCCCGTGCCGCGCAACGGCGAGTTCCGCTGCATCCGCCTTCCCTTCGACAACGGCGCCGTCTCCATGACGCGGGACGGGGGGGCGGCCTGCCGCATCCTCCTCGGGGACCTCACGGAGCCCGACCTCGGCTCGGTGCGCATGTTCCACGTGCCGGGCAACTGGAACCACTTCCTGTCCGACCACATCCTCCATTTCCGGGCCCTGCCGATCGGCCCGGACGAGACCGAGGTGGTCACCACCTGGCTCGTCCACGAGGACGCGGTGGAGGGGCTCGACTACACGCGCGAGCGCCTCACCGAGGTCTGGCTCGCCACCAACGACCAGGACCGGCGGCTGGCGGAGAACAACCACCGGGGCACCCTGTCGAGCGCCTACCGGCCGGGCCCCTACGGCGAGACGGAGTTCCTCGTCGCGGATTTCGTCGACTGGTACGTCGGGCGGATGCGCGGCGGGCGGCCGGTGGCGGCGGCGGCATGACCGCGCCGCGCGCCCTCGCCCGGCAGCCGGTGTGGGACGCGGCGTCGGCGCGGCTCGTGTGCACGGCGGTGCGCGACGAGGCGGCGGGGGTGAAGACGTTCCGCTGGACGCCCGAGGACGGCTCGCGGGTGCGCTTCCGCGCCGGGCAGGCGCTCACGCTGGCCTGGCGGGACGCGGCCGGCGCCCTCGCCCCGCGCACCTTCACCATCGCCTCCTCGCCCGACTGCCATGCCCACGTGGAGACGACCGTGAAGGCGAGCGCCGCGGGCGCGACGGCCGACATGCACCGGCGCTGCGTCCCCGGCACGATGGTGCGCGCCTTCGGGCCGGCCGGGCGCTTCGGCCTCGCCTTCCACCCGGCGCGGAAGGTGCTCCTCGTCGGCGCCGGGAGCGGCGTCACGCCCATGATGTCCATGCTGCGCCAGGTGCGCGACCGCGGCGATGGCATCGACGTCGCCTGCCTCGTGTTCGCCTCCACGCCCGCCGATGTCCTGTTCGCGGACGAGCTCGGCGCCATCGTCGCCGCCGCGCCGGCCGTGCGGGTGGTGCCGGTGGTCTCCCGCGTTCCCGCCGGGGAGCGGTGGCTCGGCCCGTCCGGGCGGCTCTCGCGGCGTCTCCTCGCCGCCCTCGTGCCGGATGCCCGGCACCGCGAGACCTTCCTGTGCGGGCCGCCCGGCTTCATGGAGGCGGCGCGCCGCGCCCTCCTCGCCGAGGGGCTCGACCGGTCCCGCCTCCACACCGAGAGTTTCGGCGCGCCCGCCCCGCCGCCGGCGGCGGCGCCCGTCGCTCCTCCGGCCGGGTGGACGGCGCGGCTGGCGCGCTCCGGCCGCACCGTCCCGATCGATGCCGGGCGCACGCTTTACGAGGCGCTGCGCGCGGCCGGCGTCGTGGTCCCGACGGGGTGCCGGAGCGGCATCTGCGGCACCTGCCGCACGAAGGGGGAGGGGCCGATGGCGGTGCGCCACAGGGGCGGCCTGTCGCCGGCGGAGGAACGGGCGGGCCACGTCCTTCCCTGCTGCACCTTTCCCGCGGGCGACGTCACGCTGGACCTTTGAGCCGGCCGGCGCGCGCGAACGGCGGCCTCAGTCGCTGCGGACCATGTCGGGCACCCCGAGGCGCTGGTGCAGGCGGTTGATCTCCCGCACCGTGAGGTCGAGGTTGGAGTCGCGCACCGTCGGCAGCAGATACCGGGCCTTGCGCACCCGGTCGTACTCGAGCTCGGCGACGATCAGCTCCTCGCCCGACCCGGCCTCCGCCAGCGTCTTGCCGAACGGGTCCACCACCCGCGAGCCGCCCCAGAAGGTGAGCCCCTGCTCCCGCCCGATCCGGTTGGCGAACAGGACCGGCATCCCATACACCATCGCGGTATAGGCGCAGGCGACGCCCCAGCCGTTGGGGTTGTCGAACTCGGCCCCCACCGCCTCCTGTGCGGAGGAGACCGGCACCAGCAGCATCGTCGCCCCGTGGAGGGCGGCGAGGTAGACGAGGGCCGGGTTCCAGAAGTCGTTGCACACGAGGGTGGCCGCCCGCCACCGCCGGCCGATCGGGAACGTCTCCACGTAACGGCCGGCCGCGAAGTGCTTGCCGTCCTCGAGGCTGCCGTAGGTGGCGAGGTTGACCTTGCGGTGGATGTGGACGACCCGCCCGTCCGCCACCGTGTAGGCGGTGTTGTAGAACTGCGCCGCCATTCCCTCCTCGATGAGGCCGAAGGTGACGTGCATGGGCCCCGCCGCCTCGATCAGCTGGCGGATCAGCGGGTGGTGGACGTCGAGGGCGATGTCGAGCGCCCAGATGCCGGCCGAGTGGCCGGTGAGGCTCATTTCCGGGAACAGGAGGCAGGACACGCCCGCCTCCCGCGCTTCCTCGATGAGGGCGATGTGCCGCCGCACGTTGGTCTCGAGGGCGCCGAGGCTCGATTCCACCTGCGCCACGGCCACCGTCAACGTGCCGCGCTTCGTGGCCATCCCGGGCCGTCCGGATGAGCGCGTCGCCTCAGATCAGCCCCTCGCTGCGAAGATGGGACCGGGCGACCTCCTCGACCGTCTCCTTGTCCACGTCGATGCGGGCATTGAGACCCTGCATCACGTCGTCGTCGAGGGTCGCCGACAGGGCCTCGAGCGGCTCGGCGAGCTGCGGGTTCGCCTCCAGCACCTCGGTCCGCACCACAGGGCAGATGGCGTAGTCGGGGAAGAAGCCCTCGTCGTCCTCGAGGACGCGGAAGTCGAAGGCGGCGATCCGCCCGTCGGTCGCGAAGACGAGCGCCACGTCCACCCGGTCCTCGTTGAGCGCCTGGTAGGTGAGGCCGGATTCCATGGACCGCAGGTTGCGCCGCCCCACGTCGAATCCGTAAGCCTCCTCGAGGCCCGGCAGGCCGTCGGGCCGGCGCGGGAACTCCGCGTTGACGGCGATGTCGAGGTCCCGGTCCGCGTTGAACGCGGCCGCAAGGTCCGACAGGGTGCGGATGTCCGCGGTCGCCTCGTCCCCTTCCGCGACGGCGAGGGCGTAGGTGTTGTTCGCGTCCGAGCAGGCGAGCCAGGTGAGGCCCTTGTCCGCGTCGAGCGCGCGCACCCGCTCGATCGTCTCTTCCGGTCCGAGCTTCTCGTCCACCTTGTTGTAAGTGACGAGCGAGGTGCCGGTGTACTCCCAGTAGACGTCGATCTGACCGTTCTCCTGGGCCTGGCGCAGGACGGTGGAGCCGAGACCGTCGTTCTTGTCCACGTCGTAACCGCGGTTCTCGAGGAGCTGCGCGGTCATCTCCGCCAGCAGCAGCTGCTCGGTGAAGTTCTTGCCGCCGACGACGATCTCCTCGGCGTTCGCGGACGTCGCGACGGCGAACGCGCCCGCCGCGGCGACCACCAGCCTCAATGCTTGACGCATGGGACACTCCTCCCGTTCGGTGCGTGTTGGATCTCCACCGCGACCCTAGAGCCTGCCCCCTTCGGCTGCAATGCGCGGTGCCGCGCGGGCGGGCGTGGACGGGGCCTTCCCGGGACGGTAAGTCTGTCGTCCCGGGGGCGGGCGAGGAAGCTGGAAGACCATCCCATGTGCGGTTTCGTCTGCCTGTGGAAGATCGGCGACGCGGCGCTCGCGCGACGCATGATCGACAAGATCTCCCACCGGGGGCCCGACGCCACCCAGGTCCACGTGGGCAAGGCGGCGCCGATCGTGATGGCCCACTGCCGCCTGTCGATCATCGGCACCCACGACGGGGTGCAGCCGATCTACCAGGACGAGGACATCCTCGTCGCCAACGGCGAGATCTACAACTATGCGGACCTGAGGGCGATCCTCGGCGAGAGCGCGTTCGAGACGACGAGCGATTCGGAGACGATCCTCCACCTGTTCCGCTCCGGCACGCTGCGCTGGATCTCGCGCCTCGACGGCATGTTCGCCTTCGTCCTCGGCACGCGCGAGCGGCTCATCGCCGCCCGCGACCCGCTCGGCATCAAGCCCCTCTACATGGCCCGGGTCGGGGAGGGCCTCGCCTTCGCCTCCGAGCTCAAGGCCTTCGACGGCCTCGGCCTCGAGTCCGTGGAGAGCATTCCGCCCGGCAGCCTCGTCGACACCCGCGACGGGCCGCGCCGCTGGTACCGCATGCCCCAGGGGGCGGCCCAGCTGGAGGAGGGGGCGGACGAGGAGGCGATCTGGCGGGAACTGCGCCTCGTCCTCGACGAGGCGGTGCGCAAGTGGATGGTGGCGGACGTCGAGGTGGGCGCCTTCCTGTCGGGCGGGCTCGATTCCTCCATCATCGCCGCGCTCGCCGCCGCGGCCCTTCGGGAAGAACGCCCCGGCGCGCGCCTCAAGACCTTCTCGGTCGGCCTCGCGGGGAGCCCGGACCTCCTCGCCGCCCGCCGCGTCGCCGAGCACATCGGCGCCGACCATCACGAGGAAGCGTTCACGGCCGCGGATGTGGCGAACGTCCTCCCCCACGTCGTCTATCACCTCGAAAGCGCGGACGTGGACCTCGTGCGCAGCGCGCTTCCCACCCACTTCGCCGCGAAGCTGGCGCGGCGCCATGTCAAGGCGGTCCTCACCGGGGAGGGGGCGGACGAGCTGTTCGCGGGCTACACCTACCACCAGGGCTACGTGGACAGTCCCCGGGAGCTCGCCGACGAACTCACCCGCTCCCTCGGCGCCATGCACAACATCAACCTGCAGCGGGTGGACCGGATCACCATGGCCGAAAGCCTCGAGGCCCGCACCCCGTTCCTGGACCGGGAGCTGATCGACTTCGCCCAGTCGATCCCCGCCACGCTGAAGCTGCGCCGGACCGACCCGGACGATCCGGAAAGCACCGGCCCCGTCACCGAGAAGTGGGTGCTGCGCAAGGCCTGCGCGGACCTTCTGCCCCACGACCTCGTCTGGCGGAAGAAGGCCCAGTTCGACGAGGGCTCGGGCACGGTGGACGCGCTGCGCGAGGCGCTCGGCACGGTCGCCGGGACGGGCGCGCCGCTCGACCGGAAGGCGGAGGGGGCGCTCTACGTCTCGCTGCTTCGCCGCCAGTTCCAGGATGCGGACCTCGTCCTCGAGAACGCCGGCAGCTGGACGTCCGGCCGCGTCGCGACGGCGGGCTGACCTGGCCGCCCCTTCGCGCCGCCCGTCGGCGCGACGACGAAGGGACGTCCGCCGGAGGGATCGAGGCCGCGCTGCCGACGGGCCTCGGGCACGGTCCCCAACGCGCCTTCGCGCGTTCCACGGGTGTTTTCGACCGGCGGTGAACACTCGCCGCTCGTGAGGAGGATGCCGCTCGCCATCCCGACGACATCGATTCCGTCGGTCACGCCGCTCGCCTGGCCGGGCCGAGCGATGTAGTCCAGCGCGAGGCACGTGGTTGGCTGACAGCGGGATGCTGCGTGGCGTGATCGATCGGTCCGTACCGCCCAGGTGTGATCGAGCGCCTCGAAATACGTCGTGGCGTCGTGGTCCGCCGAAGCCCTCGCTCCTCCGGCGGTGGCGGCGAGCGCGGTCATGGCGGCGCCCTTCAGAACGATCCTTCGATCCATGGTAACGGTGCCCCTTGGCACGTGCCGGGGGTCCGACGGCCGGCGCCGGGCGCATGATCGCCCGGCCGGGCCGGATGGACAACTCACGGTTTTCTCGTCCTGGGCGGGGCGGCGCGGCGAAACGGCGCCCTGACCGGCGCCCGGGACGGATCATATGCCGCAGGCGGGGTCGGCACGGGCCGGCCCGCCGCGTGAGGGGAAGGGAGAACGATGGCGGGAAAGCTGCGGCCGGCGACGCCGGCGGACGGAGCGGCCTGGGTCACCGGGGCGAGCTCGGGCATCGGCCGGGCGGTGGCGCTGAAGCTCGCGCGGCAGGGCTTCACCGTGGCCGTGACGGCCCGCTCGGCCGAGGCGCTTGAGACGCTCGCGGGCGAGACCGGGGCGAGCCGCGGCACGATCGTGCCCATGCCCGGCGACGTGACGGACGCGGCGGCGATGGACGCCATCGTGAAGCGCATCGAGGCGGAGCACGGGGGCCTCGCCCTCGTCGTCCTCAACGCGGGCGTCTACACGGCGATGGACGGGACGGCGCCGTCGGTCGACCTGTTCGACAAGCACTTCGCGGTCAATCTCGAGGGGGTGACGAACGGCCTCGTGCCGGCGATCGCCGCCATGAAGCCGCGGGGGCGGGGGCAGATCGCCATCGTCTCGTCGGTCGCGGGCTACGTGGGGCTGCCCCAGGCGGCGGCCTACGGGGCGACCAAGGCCGCCCTCATCAACATGGCCGAAGCGCTGAAGTTCGACATGGACCGGCTCGGCATCCTCGTGCAGCTCGTGTGCCCGGGCTTCGTGGACACGCCCGCGACGGCCCAGAACCCGTTCGAGATGCCGTTCCTGATGAAGGTGGACGAGGCGGCCGACAAGCTGGTGGCGGGCCTTGCCACGACGCGCTTCGAGATCACCTTCCCGCGCGCCTTCACCTACCAGCTGAAGCTCCTGAGGGCGCTGCCCTACTGGGCCTACTTCCCCCTCGTCGGCCGGGCCACCGGCTGGCGCGGCAAGGGCGGCGCCGGGAGCTGACCTCCGCCCGGGACCGCCGGCGACCCGGTCCGCCGGCCGCGCGTGGCGGCCGGCCTCCTGCCGTCAGTCGTCCAGCATGCGGCGGAGGGTCTTGAGGTCCTCCGCGATCTGCTGGTCGGACTGGACGAGCTCCTCCACCTTGCGCACGGCGTGCAGCACCGTCGTGTGGTCGCGTCCGCCGAAGCGCCGGCCGATCTCCGGCAGGGAGCGGGGCGTCATCTGCTTGGACAGGAACATGGCGATCTGGCGTGGCCTGACGATCGACCGGGTCCGCCGGGCCGACACCAGGTCGCTCTTCGACACGCCGAAGTGCTGGGAGACGACGCGCTGGATGTCCTCGATCTTCGGCCGCTTGGTCTCCCGCGCCCGCAACAGGTCCTTCAGCACCGCCTCGGCCATCTGGACGGTGATGGCGGCCCCCGCGCCGCCGCTCGAGGAGACCGCGAGCTGGTTGTGGGCGACGAGGCGGTTCACCGCGCCCTCGAGGTCGCGCCCGTTGGTGGTGACGGCCTCGGCGACGAAGTCGACCACCTCCTCCGGGAAGACGAGCTGGGGGAAGGCGGCCTTCTGGGCGGCGACGCGCCGCTTCAGGATCTTGCGGCGAAGCTCGAGGTCGGGTGCGCCGATCTCCACGGTGAGGCCCCCGCCGAGGCGGGAGCGCACCCGCGGGTCGAGGGTGTCTAGCTCCACCGGCGGGCGGTCGGCGGCCACCACCACCTGCCGCGCCCCGTCGAGCAAGGTGTTGAGCGTGTGAAAGAATTCCTCCTGGACGCGGGCGCCGTTCAGGAACTGGAGGTCGTCGATGACGAGGACGTCGATGTCTCTTAACAGCTCTTTGAACGACAGGGTCGCCTTCGCCTTCAGGGCGGCGACGAATCGGTACATGAAGTGCTCGGCCGTAAGGTAGCGGGCGCGGCGGCCCGCCCCGTTCGCGGCCGTGGCGGCGGTGACCGCCTGCAGGAGGTGTGTCTTGCCGAAGCCGACGGGGGCGTGGATGAACAGGGGGTTGAAGGCCACGGTGTCGCCGGGCTGGCGGAAGGCCACCTGGCGGGCGGCTGCGAGGGCCAGCTGGTTCGAGCGCCCCTCCTCGAAGGTGTCGAGGGTGAAGCGCGGGTCGAGGGGCGAGCCCTCGAGGCCGGGTTCCACCGCCCCCTGGACGTGGACCGGCGCGGGCCGGTGCATCGTCTCGGCGGACGCCTGCCGGCGCGCGGCCGGGGCGAGGTGGGGCGCCGGGACGGCACCCGCGGCGGACGGGGCGGCGGCGGCGTTGCCCGCGGCCTCACCCGGGGCCGGTGCGGGGGCGCGCAGCGCCGAGCGCACGACGAGGCGCACGTCGCGCACCTGGGGCATCTCGACCTGCCAGCCCGCGATGAGCGTCGGGGTGTAGTGGGAGATGAGCCACTGGCGAATGAAACGGGTCGGCGTCGACAGGACGACCGTGTCCCCCTCCACCGCCTCGAGTTCCAGTCGTGCGAACCAGCTCGAATAGACGTCCTCCCCCAGCTCGGATTCCAGGCGCGATCTGACCCGCGCCCATCTTTCCTCCGTCGCCCCCCGCGCATCGGCCGTAAGCATCGTCGCAAACTCCTTTCTGCCGGATGTCGCCCGTCCGGCTTCCCGCATCCTCGTCCGGTCTTCCCTCGAAGCGTCCGGCAGTGGAGCCGATTGGTCCGCGCGGGTCGGCCGGACGCGCCCGCGCGGTCGTCTGATGGGCCGGGCCTCAGCCCTGCCGCCAGGGCAGGCCGCTCGCCTTCCAGCCGGCCACCGTTCCACGGTGGCCCTCGCCGTCGGGCGGCCCCTCGAACCCGTCGGCCACGTTGAAGGCCCGTGCATGGCCGCGCGCCGTGGCGAGCGCGGCGGCCGAGGCGCTGCGGGCGCCCGAGCGGCACAGGAAGAGGAGCGGCGCGCCGGGCGGCACGCCCTCGCGCTCGAGCAGCGCGTCGAGCCGCTCGCCGAAAGCCGGGTCGACCGCCATGTCCGGAAAGCTCTGCCACTCGATGAGGACCGGGCCGCGGCGGACGCCGGAAAGGTCCGGGATCCCCACGAAGGTCCATTCGGCCCGGGTCCGCACGTCGACGAGGCACGCGTCCGGGTCCTCCTTCAGAATGCGCCAGGCCTCCTCGGAGGTGATGTCGCCCGCATATCCGTCGGGTCCTGCCATGGCCAATGCTCCCCCGTTTCGGCCCGGCTTCGCCTCGGCCGATGCATCGTCCGCTGGTTCATTTTTGCTGTTTTCGGCTCCTAGCCGAGCAGCACGAGCGCTAACGGTGACAGGTGATCACCACCAGCCATGTCCACAGGCAATGGCTCGAGACTGCAACACGGTTCGTCATCGCCCGGCTTCCACCCGAAACGATCGGCGGCCTTGCAAGGCTGATGCCGCAAGGCCCGATGGATTTCTATGAAGGACCCGGGGCGACGCTCCCGAGTGACTGAACGATACACAGGCCCATGGGCCTCGGCAACCGCGTTTCACCCTTCCTTAAGGCTTGACAGGGTCGCCGCCCGACACCCGTTGAGATTGTAGGTCCGCTGGCCGAGGCGAACCCCTTGTGCCGCAACATCTTGTGGCGGCGGGCGCCGAGAAGGCGCCGCGGACGGGCCGCCTCCAGAGCGCGGCGCGCGATTCCGGCGGCCTGTTCGTTTCGGTGGACAACCGCCCGCTCCTCGCCGGCCGTGGATCCTAACTTATTGAAAACGCGTGGCGAATCGGACACCGCCGCGGGTGCCGTCGCGATTCGGGCGCGCGAGAGAGGTCCTTAGCCAGCTTGCCGGGCCTGTGGATAACCGAGCGGGCCCGGCGACACGTGCGAATCGACGCAAGAAAGCGCGCCTGCAACCCGAGGCTGCAGGCGCGCCGTGTCTCGATCGGGTCTGGATGGAGGGTGCCGCGCCGGCTCAGCCGAGCGCCTTCACCCGCTGGGCGAGGCGCGAGATCTTGCGGGAGGCGGTGTTCTTGTGAATGACGCCCCGGGAGGCGGCCCGCATGATCTCGGGCTCGGCGGCCCGGAACGCCTCCTTCGCGGCGCCGCCGTCGCCCGCCTTGAGGGCGGCTTCCACCTTCCGGATGAAGGTGCGCATGCGCGAGCGGCGCGCCTGGTTGATGTCCGTGCGACGCGCGATCTTGCGCGTCATCTTCTTCGCGGAAACCTTGTTCGCCATGGTCTTCCAGAAAATGAATCCGGCCCGGTCGCGCAGGTGAGCCGGCCAGTGGCCGATTCCCCGCCGGCGCCCCAGAGCCGCGTCGTTCGGGAACCCGGGTGATAGGGATGCCGTCCGCGTCCGTCAAGCGCCCCGCGGGCCGCGCAACCCTGCCGGACACGCTCGCGGGACGCCCGCCTCAGCCCGCCCGTTCCATCAGGAGGCAGGTGCCGCTGCCGTGGGCGAGCAGGCGGCCTTCGGCATCGACGAGGTCCGCCTCGGAGGTGGCGGTGCGGCGGCCGCGGTGGCGCACCCGCTCCTCGGCGCGGAGGATCCCGCCCGCCGGCACCGGCGGCCGCACCAGATTCAGCTTGAATTCAAGGGTGGTGTAGACGATGCCGGCCGGGCAGGTGGCGTGGACCGCGCAGCCGAGCGCCGAATCGAGGATCGCGGCGATCCAGCCGCCGTGGACGGTCCCGAGCGGGTTGAGGTCCCCCACGGTGGGCATGCCCTCGAAGCGGGCCCAGCCGTCCCGGGCGGCGACGAGGCGGAAGCCGAGCCGCGAGGCCATCGGCGCCTGGGGCAGGGTCCCGGCCGCGATCCGGGTCAGGATCTCGAGCCCGGACAGGGTCGCGACGGCATCCGCCGGTATAGTGCCCGCCGGTACCGCGCCCGCCGGCGGCGTGGCCGGGTCCGTGGCCTTCGATGGTCCGTCCGGCATGGATGCCTCGCCCCCGTTCCGGCCGGCGGTCCGCCGGCGTCCGGGAGGGGATGCACCGGCGGGGCGAGAGTGTCCAGCCGACAGCGGGGCCGGCGGCGCTGGCGGAACGGGCCGGGGTGGCCCACATGGAGGCGGCAGGACGGGCGAGGGCGATGGCGGACGCGGCGAAGGACATGGGAACGGACGGCGGTGCGCGGGCGGCGGGCGAGCCGGCGCGGCCGGCCGTCGGCGACCGGGGCTGCACCTGTTTCCAGGTCCGCCGGGCGGCCCGCCTCGTCACCCACGTCTACGACGCCACCCTCGCCCCCGCCGGGGTGTCCATCGTCCAGTACGCCGTCCTCAACGGGGTGGCGCGGGACGGGGAGCTCACCATCTCGAGCCTTGCCGACCGCCTCGCCACCGACCGCACGACCCTGTCCCGCACGGTGGACCGGATGCGGGCCGCCGGCCTCATCGACACCGCGCCGGGGGACGACCGGCGCGAGCGGCGGCTCAGCCTCACCGGCCGCGGCCGCGCGGTCTTCGCCGAGGCGCGCCTCCTGTGGCAGGCGGCGGAGGCGCGGCTCTCGGCGAGCCTCGGGCCGGAGCGGCTCGCCGACCTCAGGGCGCTCCTCGGCGCCCTCGAGGACGTGTCGGACGAGCTCGCCCGGCCCGCGGACGGGCCGCCGTGCCATCAGACCTCGAGGCGGAACGGCACCCCCTCGTAGGCGTCCGCGCCGCGGCCGATGGCGGCGATCGCCGCGCGCATCCGCCCCTCGCGGGCGAGGTGGTCGTCCCCGTGGCCCACGAGGAGGCGGTTGGGGGTGGCCGTCGGCGAGGCGGCCCTGAGGGCCCGTGCGATCTCGTGCTCGCACCGCTCGGGGCGCAGCGCGCAGGCGATCACGTAGGCGACCGCCGTCGAGCGGCTGATGCCCGCCCAGCAGTGGACCACGAGCGGGGTCGTCCGGTCCCAGCGCTTCGCGAAGGACAGGACGCTTTCCACGTGGTGGGGACCGGGCAGCGTCTTGCCCTCCATCGGCTCCACGATGTCGTTGAAGTCGAGGCGGTGATGGTCGTCGAGGGCGACGGCGGCAGGGCGCTCCACCACCGTGTTGACGTCGATGAGGGTGATGACGTGGCGTGCGCCGCTCGCCTCCACCGTCTCGTGGAGCTTCGACAGCGGGGCGACGTAGATCATCGGTTGCTCTCCATGGGCGGCGCGGGGCCGGCGGGATCGGGGAAAGGGGAGGGGCGTCAGGCCGCGGCGGATCCGTCGAGGGCGTGGAAGACCTCGAGGAAGCGGTCTTCGGCAACCGCCGTCTTCCACGGGGTCAGACATGTGTCCGCCACCGCCTCGATCAAGCGCTGGTCGGCGCCGAGGCCGGTGCGGCCGAAGTAGCGCCGGGCCTCGCGCTCGGTGAAGCCGGCGAGGCGGGTCGCCTCGAAGTGGGCGGCGACGAGGTCGGCCGCCTTCACGAGGCGTCCGAGCGGCGATCCCTCGAGGGGCGGGAGCTGGAAGCGCATGCGCACCGCGTCCGAAAGGCGCCGCTCCACGTCCTTGTAGGTGCCCCCGATGACCGCCTTGAAGGGGGAGATCATGTCCCCGATGACGTACTCGGGCGCGTCGTGGAGGAGGGCGCCGAGCCGCTCGCGCGGGGAGAGCGCGGGCTCCGCGGCGGCCGCGAGCGCCTCCACGAACAGGGAATGCTGGGCGACGGAGAAGGCGTGGGGCCCGAGGGTCTGCCCGTTCCAGCGGGCGACGCGGGCGAGGCCATGGGCGATGTCCTCGATCTCCACGTCGAGGGGGGAGGGGTCGAGGAGGTCGAGCCGCCGCCCCGACAGCATCCGCTGCCACGCCCGCCGCGGCGCGTCCGGCCGGTCCGGCATTCTTTCCCCTTCGTCCGTTCCAGGCCCGGTCGGCCCGCGCGATCGGCGCCGCGGCGGTCGCTCCACCCGACAGGTCCGTTGCGCTGGTGAGGCGACTGTGCCGACGTCCCGCCGGAGCCGGCCTTTCCCGAATCGCGCCGGGCGCGGGCCGGGTCAAGGCCGAAGCGCCGAAGGCCTGCCTTGAAGCGGGCCCGTGCCCGGCGCTGGCGGCCGACCCCGCCGGCCGGCCGCCCGCCCGCGATCAGGCCGGCGCCTCGCCGGCTCCCACGGCGGGAAAGGAAAAGCGCGCCCAGTCCGGCACCGCAAGGCTCACCGTCACCGATCCGGCCGTGATCGGCGTTCCGGCCGCCATCGCCTCGGCGGCCCGGTCGAGCCGGACGAGGGCGAGCCCCTCCGCGCCCGCCGCGGAGCCGAGGGTGCCGACGGACCGGCCCGCGGCCTCGATCGGCGTTCCCTCTGCCGGCAGGTCGGAGCCGCCGGTCACCTTGACGATGCGGCGCCGCGCCGTCCCCCGGTGCTGCATGCGCGAGACCACCTCCTGGCCCACATAGCAGCCCTTGCGGAAGTCCACCCCGTTGAGCTGGTCCATGTCCGCATCGTGGGGGAAGGTCTCGCCGAGGGCGAAGTCCCGCTCCGATTCGGGGATCGCGTGGGCGATCCGGAGGCGGTGCCAGGCCGACGGATCGGTCCGCGTCACGTGGGAAAGGTTGAAGTTGCCGCGGGCGAGCTCCCGCGGGACGATGGCCCGGAGCCCGAGGGCGGGCGAGCGCGGGTCCGGGAAGACCGGGCCCGGCAGGGTCGGGGGCGCGGCGATCTGCCAGAAGGCGATGACGGCGGTGCGCTCCGACACGTCCGCCACCGTCACCTTCGCCCGCAGCTTGTAGACCGCGAGCCGCTTGACGAGGTCCTCCACTCGTCCCGCCGGCACGTCGAGGAGCACCCCGTCGGCGGTGCGGGCGATGAGGAAGTCCGACACGATCTTGCCCTGGGGCGTCAGCAGCGCCCCGTAGGCGCCCGCCCCTTCCGCGAGCCCCTCCACGTTCGCCGTCACGAGGTTGTGGAGAAAGTGGACGGCGTCCTCCCCGCCCACGTGGATGACGCCCCGTCCCGGCAGCTCCGTCACGAATGGACCGGCCACGTCGTGCCCTCGCCTTCCTGTCGCGCGCGGCGCGCAGCCGCGCACCCGATGGTCTTCCTAGAACCCGTCGACCGCAAAGTAGCGGATCGTGCCGTCCGCCGCGATCCCCACCCGGTAGAAGGGCCACTCGCCGAGCCGCTCCATCTCCTCCACGTCGACGGCGGTGAGGATCTTGTAGAGCTCCACCATCTGGGGCGGGGTCAGCTCCGGGAGGGGCACGTGTGCGAAGTAGGGCCACACGTAGGTCTCGCGGCTGGTGCCGGCGTCCACCACCACCCAGCCGGCCGACAGCAGCTCGATCAGGATGGCGAGGATCTCCCGCCCCTGCGGATCGCCGGACTGGGCGGCGAGGAAGGCGACCGGGTCGTCCACCGGGTGGAAGGCGACCGTGACGTGCCCGCCGTGGGCGTCGAACACTGGGCGCAGCCGTTCGATCTCGCCCGTCCGCGCGGCCTCCATCAGCCGCCGCCGGGCGAGGGCGACGGGCTCGGGCAGCCCCTCCTCCCCGTAGCGGACGGCGGGGGCGGGCCCGCGCTCCGCCGGCGGGGCGGGTGGCGGCACGGGGTCGAAGCGGAAGGGGAGGGGTTCGCCGGGCGTGTCCGGCATCTCGCCCGGCCCTGTGCCGTTGCGCCACGCCCCGCCCGGCCCGATCCCGGTCGGGGCGGCGACGGGTCGCGCAGGTGCGGCGGCCGGGCGCCCGGCCCTCGGCGGCGCGCGCAAGGGGGCGGCGCGTCGGGTCTCCGTGGCCAGCCGGGGGCCCGGGCCGCCGGACGGGGCCGGCGGGCGCTCCTGCGGCGCGGCGGCGACGGTTGCCGGAAGGGCGGGCGAAGCGGGCAAACCGATTCCGGTCGCGGGCGTTGCGAGGAAGAGGGAAACCGTTGCAATCATCGCCCGACCCGCGCGGCGCGGGAAGCGGGGGCCGCCCGCCCCGGCCCGCGTCGGCCGCGGCGCGCGGGCCGGGGGAGCCCGCCGCGACCGTTCCGGCCCGGCGGCGCCGGCCCCACCGTGTGGCCCCCCACTTGCATGCGGGTTCCCCCGCGAGGGATTGCGTTCGTGGAACATGGCGGCTTTCTTGCACTCGGCATGATCATCGGCGTTGCCGCGGCGGCGCCCGTCGGCCCGGTGAACGTGATGACACTCCAGCGATCCCTGCGCTACGGCTTCCTACCGGGGCTCGCCGGCGGCGTGGGGTCGTCCTTCGCCGACGTCCTGTTCGCGACCGTCGCCGCCTTCGGCCTCACGGCCGTGCGCACCTTCATCGACGATCACGCCCGCGGCATCCAGGTGGTCGGCGGCATGCTCGTCATCGCCTTCGGCCTGAAGATCCTCATGAGCCATCCCGCGATCCGGGAGGAGGCGCCCGCGGGCGGCGCCGGCTGGTCGTCCCACGGGATGCTGTCCGCCTCGGCGACCGGATTCGCCATGACCATAACCAACCCCGGCGCGGTCCTCGGGTTCATCGCCCTGTTCGGCGCCCTCGGCGACTGGGCGCCCGACGAGGGGGACTGGCTGGGCACGGGCGAGCTCGTGCTCGGCGTGGCGATCGGCACGCTGATGTGGTGGACCACGGTGGCGGGCGTTGTGACCCGCTTCCGCGGCAACCTGACGGCGCGGATGCTGGGCCTCGTGAACCTCGTGGCGGGCTCGATCATGGTGGCCATCGGGGGGCTCATCCTGGGCCGGCTCGTCCTGAAGGCGCTCGACCTTCTCTGACGGACAAGGAGCGGACGATGTGCGGACGCTATGCCCTCACCCTGCCCCTCGAGGCGGTGCGCGCGCTGTTCGCGGCCGAGGCGCCGGACCAGCCCTTCCCGCCGCGCTACAACATCGCGCCCACCCAGCCGATCCCGGTGGTCCACCCGGGCGGTGACGGCGGGCGGGTCCTCACGCTGATGCGCTGGGGGCTGCTGCCGTCCTGGGTGAAGGACCCGGCGAGCTTCACCCTTCTCATCAACGCCCGGATCGAGACGGCGGCCGACAAGCCCGCCTTCCGCGCCGCCATGCGCCGCCGCCGCTGCCTCGTGCCGGCGAGCGGCTTCTATGAGTGGCAAAAGCGCGGGACGGGACCGAAACAGCCCTATCTGCTGAAGCCGTCGGGCGAGCCCCTGTTCGCGTTCGCCGGCATCCACGAGACGTGGACCGGCCCGGACGGGGAGGAGATGGACACCGCCTGCATCCTGACGCGCGACGCCAACGCCGCCCTCGCCCCGATCCACGACCGGATGCCCGTGGTGGTCCCGCCGGAGGCCTGGGCGGCCTGGCTCGATTGCGCGGACGTCGACGTGGCGGAGGCCCTCGGCCTCCTGGAGCCGACGCCGGACGACTACTTCGAGGCGATCCCCGTCGGGACCGCCGTCAATTCCGCCCGCAACGAGGGGCCCCACCTCCAGGCGCCGCTGGACGCGGAGGCGCCGCCCGCCCCCCGCAAGGCGGCAGATACCGGCCGCGGCGGCGCCGACGGGAAGGGACAGCTCGACCTCCTCTGACCGGCCGGGGCGGCGGGTGGCCCTCGCCGGACCCCCGGGGGCACCGGCCGCCCCCCGGGGGCCGCGCCGGTCCGGAGCGGGCGGCCGTCAGCCGAAGGCGACGTCCAGGAACATCATCACCGCGAGGCCGACGACGAGGCCCGCCGTCGCCTCCCCCTGGTGGCCGCGCCGGTGGGTCTCGGGGATGATCTCGGCGCTGATCACGTACAGCATCGCGCCCGCGGCGAAGGCGAGGCCCCAGGGGAGCAGCACCGTCGACACGCTGACGACGCCCGCGCCGATGAGCCCGCCGAAGGGCTCCACGAGGCCCGTCGCCCCGGCGATGGCGACCGCCGTCGTCCGCCGGTAGCCCTCGCCGGCGAGGGCGGCGGCGACCGCGAGGCCCTCCGGCGCGTTCTGGAGGCCGATGCCGACGGCGAGCGCCCGGCCGTTCGAGGGGTCGTCGTCGGCGAAGCCGACCCCGACGGCGAGCCCCTCCGGCAGGTTGTGGATCGCGATCGCGATGGTGAAGAGCCACACCCGCGAAAGGGCGGCGTCCGGCCCCTCCCGCCCCCCGATGAAGTGCTCGTGGGGCGCCCAGCGGTCGAGGAGGGCGACGAACGCCGCGCCCAGCACGAAGCCGCCGACGGCGATCGCGGCGGGAATGGCGCCCTCGCCGTAGCGCGCCCCCGCCGCCTCCACCGCCGGCACCAGGAGGGAGAAGAAGGACGCGGCCAGCATGACCCCGGCCGCGAAGCCCAGCGACACGTCCGCCGCCCGCGGGCCCGGCCGGGCGCCCAGCAGCATCGGAAGCGCGCCGACGGCCGTCATGCCGCCGGCGGCGAGGCTCCCGAGGAAGCCCGCGACGACGGGGCTCACGGCGCCACCGCCCGCGCGGGGGCGCCGGTCCCGGTCCCATGGGTCCGCCGTCCGTCCCGTCCCGTTCGCCCCGCCATCGGCCCGTTCCCGTTCATCGCGGCACCGCGCGCCGCTTTCGCGGCATGAATGGTCCGGCGGGGAACGGGTTCGCCGGGCCAGCCGCTACCGCGTGCCGCGGCCGCCCGTCAGGCGGCGCCGGAAAGGACCGCGAGGAGCGCCTCCGGCGCGTCCTCCTGCACGAGGTGCCCCGCGCCCGGCACCGTCACGAGCCGGGCGCCGCGGATCATCTGCGCGAGGCGGCGGCCCTGGGCGAGGGGGATCCAGGCGTCCTCCTCGCCACACACGATGGCGACGGGCGCGGCGAGGTCGGCAAGGCACGGCTCGATCTCGTCCGTCCAGCGCTCGTCCATCACGGCGATCTGCCGGTAGAAGGCGCGCTTGCCGGCCGCCGTCAGCCAGGGGGCGGCGTGGATCGCGCGGGCGTCCTCCGGGAGCGGCCGGTGGGCGGCGCCGGCGAGGTAGGCGTCGAGGAGCGCCGCGTGGAAGGCGTCCGGCAGGCCCGCGAAGGCGGCCTCGTGCGCCCGCACGTGGCGCACGAACGGCGAGCCCCACGGCGCGATCGCCACCGGGTCCACCAGGACGAGGCGCGAGACGGATGCGCCGTCGAGGAGGGCCGCGCGCAGGGCCGTCGCCCCGCCGAAGTCGTGGGCGACCACCTCCGGGGCGGAAAGGCCCCAGTGGTTGAGGAGGCGCGCGAACAGGCGGTTCTGGATACCGAGCGACACGTCCCCGTCCGTCCCCATCTCCGAGCGGCCGTAACCGAGGAGGTCGAACCAGTAGACCGTGCGCGTGCGGGCGAGCCAGGGCGCGATCCGCCGCCCGACCTGGGAGGAGAAGGGCGTGCCGTGGACGAGGACCACCGGCGGGCCCTCGCCCATGCGGCCCCAGGCGACGGGGCGGCCCTCGAACGGGAAGGTCTCGGGGAGGGGGAGGATTATTTCGGCTCCTCGGGCATCAGGGCGTCTTCAGCAGGCGGGCGAAAGGCTCGCCGCCATGTCGGCGGCGAAGCGGACGAGGGCGGCGTTGTCCGGGGCCCGCGTCCCGTCGGGAAGGACGAGGACATCCTCGAGGCCGATGCGGGTGGACAGGCCCCGGTCGAGGGCGTGACGCAGCACCGGCCAGGCCGAGGCGCCCTCCCCGTGGAGGAGGATCTCCGGCCCGTCCGCGGCGCGGCCGAGCCGGCGGATCATGGCGGCGGCCTCGGCGAGGGCGGCGGCCGGCTTGAGGTCCGGCACCTCGAGGAGGATGCGGAAGACCTCCCGCCGCCGGGGCCAGGCGAGGAAGCGGTCGACGTCCCGCGCCCGGCCGATGCCGGCCTCGACGCCGATTCCCCGGTCGAGGAGGGCCGCGGCGAGGGCGTGCGCGTCCGCCTCGTGGACGTTGACGGAGGCGAAGTCGGGCGGCTCGCGCCAGGTCGCGGGAAGGGCCGCGCGCACGGCGACCGCCGGCCCGATCCAGGCCCCGGTGCCGATCCCGACCGGGACGGGCCCGAGCGCCCGCCTCAGGCCGGCCACCCAGCGGTCCACCACCCGCGCCGACAGGCTCTCCCGTCCCTTCTCGTCCCGCGGGTGGACGTGGACCGACGCCGCGCCCGCCCGGACGGCGAGGCGCGCCTCCGCGATCGCCTCCTCGAGGCGGGTCGGCACGAACGGGTGGGCGTCCTTGCCGCGCCGTCCGTTGAGGGCGACCTGGATGCGGCTCATGGCGCGTGCCTCCGTGGGTCGGGCGGTGCCGCGCCGCGCGCGCGCGGCGCGACGGGCGACGGCGTTGACGGTAGCGGGCGGGCGTGCTGGTCTCCATGGAAACATCCTCCATGGAGCGTGCACCAATGGGAAACGCGGTCCGGCCACCGGCGCTCGCCGGAGAGGGGGCCTCGCCGGCCGTCAGGCAGGTGCTGCGCTCGGACGCCATGCGGGTGGTGCTCGCCGTCGCCGAGCTGGGCTCGGTCCGCGGGGCGGCGGAGGCCCTCGCCATGACGCCGTCTGCCGTCAGCAAGCAGCTGAGGCGGGTGGAGGAGCAGCTCGGCCGCCGCCTGTTCGAGCGCACACGGGCGGGCATCTCGCCGAACGGGGAGGGGGAGGCGCTCGCGGTCTACGCGCGGCGCTTCCTCGCCCTCGTCGGCGAGGTGGGCGAGCGCTTCGACCGGGAGCTCGTGACGGGCCGCGTCCGGGTCGGGGTGACCGACGACGTGGGCCTTGCCCGCATCCCGGCGGTCCTGAGGCGGTGCCAGGCGCTCTTTCCGGGGATAGCGGTGGAGCTCACCGTCGCCTGGTCCTCCGAGCTCGTCGCCCTGTCGGCCGCCCGCCGGCTCGACCTCGCGATCCTGTCGGACGGCGGGCCCGCCTTCCCGGACGGCGCCGTCCCGCTGCGGCCCGAGCCGATGGTGTGGGCGGCGCGCGCGGGAGCGGCGATGGCCGATCCCCTGCCGGTCGCCGTCGCGGCCGAGGGCTGCCGCTGGCGCCGCCGGGCGCTCGAGGCGCTGGAGCAATCCGGGCGCCCGTTCGAGATCGCCTGCACCAGCACCGCCACCGCGGGCCAGCTCGCCGCCGTCCGGGTGGGGCTCGCCGTCGCCCCGCTTCCGGCGTCCGTCATCGCGGGAGAGGGGGAGATCGAGCCGGCGCGAGGGGCGTTGCCGGCGCTCCCCGACTGCCGCCTGGCCCTCGTTGCGAGCGGCGGCCCCTCCCGCGCGGTCGACGGGGTGGCGGCCGAGCTGGTCCGGGCCTTCGGCGCCGCCTGAGCCGGGCGGGGCCGTCAGACGAGGGCGGCCTCGTCGAGGCAGGCGCTCGCCCCCTCGCGCACGAGGCGGGCAAGGATCTCGAGCGCCGGGCCGAGCTCGGCGTCCGGCACGTTGCCGAGGCACAGGCGAAGGCCCGCCTCCTCCTCCGCGGGCTCGGCCATGAAGGCCTCGGGCGGGGGCACGAGGATGTTCATGGTCGCGGCGCGCCGTGCGATCTCCCGTGCCTTCGCCGTCTTCATCGGAAGCCACAGGTGGAGGGCTTCCATCTGCGTCTGCGCCACGGATTCGCCGAGAATCGCGCGGGCGAGGCGGTTGCGCCGGCTCGCCTCGGCGCGGATCGACCGGGCGATGGACGTGTGCAGCCCCTCCGCGAGGCAGTGCTGCATGAGGAGGGCGGTGAGCGGCGTCGCCATGGAGTGGGTGGCCTGGAGGCACTCCGACGCCGCCTCGAGGCGCGCGGGCGGGCACACGAGGTAGCCGACGCGGATCCCCGGGGCGAGGCTCTTGGCGAGGCTGCCGACGTAGAGCGTGCGCTCCGGGGCGAGGCGCGCGATCGGCGGCAGCGTGCGCGGGGCGAACACGGCGTAGACGTCGTCCTCCACCACGGTGAGGTCGTGGGCGCGGGCGATGTCGGCGATCGCCCGCCGCCGTGATTCGCCCATGGTGACGCCCGTCGGGTTCTGCAGGGAGGGGACGAGGTAGAGGACACGCGGCGGCTCTGGCCGCGCGAGCGCCGCCTCCAGCGCCTCCGGCACGATCCCCTCCCGGTCCTGGCGGATGGGCACGAGGGGCCGGCGGAGCTGCCGCGCGGCACTGAGGGCGCCCGGGTAGGTGAACCGCTCGAGCGTCACCGGGCCCTCGGGCGCCGAGGAGAAGGCCACGAAGATCGCGTGCTGGGCGCCCGTGGTCATGAGGATCTGGCCGGGCTCCACGGGAAGGTCCCGCCCGTCGGTGATGGTGCGGGCGAGCTGCAGGCGGTGCTCCGGCAGGCCCGCGGCCGGGATGTAGGCGGTGAAGACGTCCGCCTCGATGCCCGTGCCGATCCGCTCGATGATGTCCGCGAGCATCCGCGAGGTGAGGACGGGCGGGGGCAGGTTCACCGACAGGTCGACGCGGCTGTGGCTGCGCGGCGCGCCCGCCGTGACGAACATGCCCCGCCCCTTCTCCGAGCGGGCGAGGCCGCGCCGCTGCAAGGTGGCGTAGGCGCGGGTGACCGTCCCAACCGACAGGCCGAGGGCGGCCGCGAGCGCCCGGTGGGCGGGCAGGCGCGCGCCCGCCCCGAGCTCCCCCGACAGGATGTCCTCCACGAGGGCGGTGGACAGCCGCTCGTGGGCCTGCCCGTCGATGGGGGCGAGGCGCGGGGTCCACGGCGATTGGAGCTTCATGGCGACCCTTCCCGAACATGTGGCGTGACACTTTTCCTCTCTCTTATCAAGACGTCTCCTTCGTTGCGACGGGTGTGTCGCGTCATCCCGGCCGCGAGCGGCGGCGCGGGGCGCGGCGGGCGAGACGCAGCGCGAGGCGGGAGAGGAGGCCGGCGAGGGCGGCCGCGCGGGCCGCGTCGCCGCGGGCGAGATAGTGCTGCAGGTCGATGGAGCCGTCCGGGCGGCGCACGGGCGCGGGCCGTGGCGGCGTCGACCGCGTGTCCTTCGTCATGGGGCGCGGGATCCGTCCTGGGTGTCACGGGGCGGTCGGGAACGGGCCGGGCGGCGCGGGGCGCGCCGTCCCGTCAGCGTTTGAGCGGGCCCGTGAGAGGGACGGAGACGAGGCGCGGGAGGGATGGACCCGGGCCCGGTGGCAGCGCCCGGACGGCGCGTTGCGCGTCGGCCTTTCGAACGGCTTCCTCCGCCACCCGCCAGAGATCCTTGCCGGCGACGCCCACGTCCTTGCGCTGCGCGGCGTCGAGGGCGCGAAGGGCCTCGACCGCGGCGGCGACTCGGATCGGGTGGACGATCGGAGCGAGGATGCGGCTGATGGCGCGGCGGATCGCAAACATGGTCGAAGCCTCCCGCGCCCAGAAGGTCACCGGGACACAAGAGAGTCAACGACGATTGTGTTCCATTACACTATTTGCGGCCAACACACACAAAGATCGCCGGCGGACGGTGGCGGAGTCCCTGCATCCGCGTATGGCAACCATGACGCAGCCAAAATCGCTCGAAATGCTCCCGATCTTGCGGCTCGATACGACTGCCTGTCGCAAAAAGTGTCTCAAGACACGATCGATACGGCGCAGTGCGACAGTGTCCCGGCACGCAGTCCTGGTCCCGTGTGGACGGAGAGGTGCCGGAGTGTCATTATCACTGGAAAAAGTGTATGAGAACGCTGTTCACGACGGGGAAGCGTCCCGCGCCGGAGCGGGGAGGGCGATCGTGACGCCCGAGACGCTCGCCGCCCTCGCCGTCTGCGCGTTCGCCTCGACAGCGACGCCCGGGCCCAACAACGCCCTCCTGATGGCCTCGGGCCTTTCGGTCGGCGTCCGGCGCAGCCTGCCGTTCGTCCTCGGCATCAACGCCGGCCTCGCAGCGATGCTCCTCGCCGTCGGCCTCGGCCTCGGCGCCGTGCTCGAGGCCGCGCCCGGCCTCGCCACGGCGCTGAAGGCCGCGGGCGCGGCCTTCCTCCTCCTGTTCGCCTGGCGGCTCGCCACCTGCACGCCGGCCGGGCCGGCCGCGGGGGAGGGGGCGGCTTTCGGCTTCTGGGGCGGGGCGGCGTTCCAGGCCGTCAACCCGAAGGCGTGGGTGATGGCCGTCGGCGCCGTCGCCCTTTACGCGCCGGCCGGGACGGGGCTCGCCGGCCTCCTCCCCGTCGTCCTCACCTTCCTCGCCCTCGGGATGCCGGCGAACCTCGCCTGGGTCGCGGGCGGCAGCGGCCTGTCCCGCCTCCTGTCGACGCCCGCGCGGATGCGGGCGGCGAACCGGGCGATGGCGGCGCTCCTCGTCCTCGCGGTCCTGCCCGTGGTGCTGTCGTGACGGGCGGCAGCGGTGCGCGGCCCGCCGCCGCGCCCGTCGCCGCACCCGTCGCCCTCGTGGTCGGCGGCGGCCGCGGGATCGGCGCGGCGATCGCCCGGCGCCTGGCGGAGACCGGCTACCGGGTGGCGATCCTGTCGCCGTCGGGGCGGGGCGAGCGGCTGGCGGAGGAACGCGGCGGCCTCGGTGCCACCGGCACGGCCCGCTGCGCCGCGGACCTGTCGGCGCTGCTTCAGCGGATCGACCGGGTCTGGGGCCGGCTCGACGTCCTCGTGAACGGCGCCGGGCACGGACCGCGCGGCCCGGTCCTCGCCCTCACCGACGGGGACTGGCACGAGGGCCTCGAGGCCTACCTCCTCGGCGCCGTGCGGGCCGCCCGCCTCGCCGTCCCGAGGATGGCGGCCGCGGGCGGCGGGTCGATCGTCAACGTGTCGAGCTTCGCCGCGCGGGAGCCGGACGGCGACTTTCCGACCTCGGCCGTCTTCCGGGCGGGCCTTTCCGCCTTCACGCGCCTATTCGTCGCCGAGCACGCGGCCGCCGGCATCCGGATGAACAACGTCCTCCCGGGGTTCGTCGACAGCCAGGCGGAGACGGCGGCGCGGCGGGCACGCATTTCCGCGGGTCGCTATGGGCGGACGGAGGAGGTCGCGGACGTCGTCGCCTTCCTCGCCTCGAGCCGCGCCGCCTACGTGAACGGGCAGGACATCCTCGTCGACGGCGGTCTGGTGCGGGGCCTGTGACCGAGGCGGCCTGCCCGTTCGGGTGGCAGGGAATGGCGCGATCCTCGCCTTGACGGGATCGTGGGCAATGGCCAGACTGTTTGCACACAAACGGTCTTGCGGTGGCGCCCATGTATTTCCAGCCCGAGAGCGTCGAGGAGGCGGTCGCCCTCATCGCCGAGACGGGGGCGGCCGTCCTCGCCGGGGGAACCGACTTCTACCCCGCCCTCGGCGACCGGCCGCTCGCCCGCCCGGTGTGCGACATCTCGCGGATCGGGACCCTGTCCGGCATCGTGCGGGAGGCGGGGCGTTTTCGCATCAACGCCGGCGCCACCTGGACCGACCTCGTGCGCGCCGACCTGCCACCCCTGTTCGACGGCATCCGCGCCGCCGCGCGGGAGGTGGGCTCCATCCAGATCCAGAACGTGGCGACGGTGGCTGGAAACGTGTGCAACGCCTCGCCCGCCGCCGACGGCGTCCCCTGCCTGATGGCGATGGACGCCACGGTGGAGATCGCGGGCGCGGCCGGCCGGCGGGAGATGCCGGTCGCCGACTTCGTGCGCGGCAACCGCGCGACGGCGCTCGCCCCGGGCGAACTCGTGACGGCGCTCCTCGTGCCGGACCCCGGGCCCTCGTGGCGCTCGTCCTTCGAGAAGCTCGGCAGCCGCCGCTACCTCGTCATCTCCATCGTGTCGGTCGCCGCGACCCTGTCCGTGGAAGCGGGGCGGGTGTCGGCCGCCCGCGTCGCCGTCGGGGCCTGCTCGGCGGTGCCGCGGCGCCTGCCGGCGCTGGAGGCCGCGCTCGCCGGCGCCCCCGCCGCGGCGGACGCCGTCGGTTCGCGCGTCCTGCCGGAACACCTTGCGCCCCTGTCCCCGATCGACGACGTTCGCGGGACGGCCGCCTACCGCAACGAGGCGGCGCTCGAGATGGTGCGCCGGGCGCTCGCCCGCGCCCTCGACCCCGAAGCGCCCGCCGGGAGGATCGAGCCATGACGCTGGTCGCGCCGCCGCCCGCCGCCGTCGAGATCGCCTTCACCCTCAACGGCGCGCCCGCCACCGTCGCAGCGCCCCCGGCCGAGCGCGCGTCCCGCGCCCTGCGCGAGCGGGCGGGCGCGCGGGACGTGAAGGTGGGCTGCGACGCGGGCGACTGCGGAGCCTGCACCGTGCTCCTCGACGGGGAGGCGGTGTGCGCGTGCCTCTTGCCGGCCGCACGCCTCGCGGGGCGCTCGGTGGAGACCGTCTCCGGCCTTGCCGACGCCGACCCGCACCACGCCCGGCTCGCCGACGCCTTCGTGCGCTCGGGCGCCGCCCAGTGCGGCATCTGCACGCCGGGGATGCTGGTGTCGGCGGTCGCCCTCCTGAGGGCGGGCGGTGTCCCGGACGAGGCGGCCGTGGGCGAGGCCCTCGGCGGCGTCCTGTGCCGCTGCACGGGCTACCGCAAGATCGTCGCCGCCGTGATCGAGGCCGCGGGCGGGCCGCCCGCCGCGCTCCCGGACGGGGCGGTCGCCGACGGGGTGGGCGCCGCGCTCGCCCGGCTCGACGGGCCGGAGAAGGTCGCCGGGCGCGACCCGTTCGGCGACGACGTGGCCCCGGCGGACGCCCTTGTCCTCAAGGTGATCCGCTCGCCCCACCCCCACGCCCGCTTCTCGTTCGGGGACCTTGAGGGTTTCGTCACCGCGCGCGCCGGGCTCGAGGCGGTGCTGACGGCGGCGGACGTGCCGGGCAAGAACCGGTTCGGCGTGATCCCCGTCTTCGAGGACCAGCCCCTGTTCGCGGAAGGGATCGCCCGTTTCCGGGGCGAGGCGGTCGCCGCCGTCGTCGGCACGGCGGAGGCGATCGCGGCCCTCGACGTCGACGCCTTCCCGGTCGCCTGGGAGCCGCTTCCCGCCGCCCTCGACCTCGACGGGGCGACGGCGGAGGGCGCGCCCCTCGTCCACCCCGAGCGCGCGGGCAACGTGATGACCGGCGGGCGGGTCGCAAAGGGGGATCCGGAGGCCGCGCTCGCCGCGGCGGCGGCGGTCGTGGAAGGCACCTTCGAGACCACGTTCGTGGAGCACGCCTACATCGAGCCCGAGGCGGGCGTGGCGCGCATGGCGGGCGAGGTGGTGGAGGTCGCCGCCACCACCCAGGCCCCGTTCATGAACCGGGACGGGATCGCGGCGATCCTCGGGATCGCGCCGGAGCGGGTGCGGATCGTGCCGACGGCCGTCGGGGGCGGCTTCGGCTCCAAGCTCGACCTGTCGATCCAGCCGTTCCTCGCGCTCGCCGCCTTCCGCCTCGGCAAGCCGGTGCGCGGCACCTACACCCGCGCCGAATCGATGGCCTCCACCACCAAGCGCCACCCGGCGCGCATGACGGTGCGGGTGGGCGCGGATGCCGACGGGCGCCTCGCCGCCCTCGTCTACGCCGGGGACTTCAACACCGGCGCCTACGCCTCCTGGGGGCCGACGGTGGCGAACCGCGTGCCCGTCCACGCCTCGGGCCCCTACCTCACGCCCGCCTACCGTGCGACGACGCGGGCGATCCACACCCACCTCGTGCCCGCGGGCGCC
>CAZJNX010000032.1:0-27038 GCA_964547415.1 uncultured Hyphomicrobiales bacterium | reverse complement strand
GCGAGGCTCGCGCCGCGCAAGGGCCGCGTCAAGACACGCCTGCGGCTGGTCCCCCCCGCCGCACGCCGGGACGGGTCGGCTCCGACGAACCGTCGGCAGGATCCGTCCCGCCAGCGGAACGGACGAGGCGGACGGTCGGCGCCGATCGGGGGGCGGAGGGCGGGCCGGCGGCGGGCGGAAAGGGGCGAGGCTAGCGGCGGAACTCCCCCTCCTCGTCCTCGTCCTCCTCCCCCGGGTGGCGACTGGCGTAGGCGCGCTCGGCCGTGTCCTCGGCAAGGTCGGGCGCGGCGTCCTGACCGGGCGCGGGCTCCTCGCCCCGCCGGTCCTGGCGGAAGACGTCTTCCACGTCCACCTCCGGCTCCTCCTCCGCGGGCTCGGACCGACGGCTGAGGCCGGCGAACACGGCGTCCGCGTCGAAGTCCTCGTCGTCGCGGCCGCGGCGCGCCCCGCTGCCGTAGCCGTAGGGCTCCGCCTCGGCCGTCGTCTCCTCCACCGGGGCGAGGCCGCCCACCGGCGCGGGCTCGGGCGCGGGCTCCACCCCGCGACGCGCCTCGCTCGCGGCCTTCTCCACCTCGAGGTCGAGGTCGATCTGGGTGCACAGGCCCAGCGTCACCGGGTCCATGGGCTGCAGGTTCGAGTAGTTCCAGTGGCTGCGGTCGCGGATCGCCTGGATCGTCGTCTTCGTCGTGCCGACGAGGCGGATGACGGCCGCGTCCTTCAGCTCCGGATGGTTCCTGAGGAGCCACAGGATGGCGTTCGGCCGGTCCTGCCGCTTGGAGACGGGCGTGTAGCGCGGGCCCTTCTTCTTCTTTTCCGGGATCACGGTCTTGGGCCGCGACAGCTTCAGCTTGTGGCGCGGGTTCGCCTCGGCGGCGGCGATCTCCTCGCGGGTGAGCTGGCCGGTCTGCACCGGATCGAGACCCTTGATGCCCTGGGCGGCGTCGCCGTCGGCGATCGCCTTCACCTCCAGCGGGTGCAGGCGGCAGAAGGCGGCGATCTGGTCGAAGGACAGGGACGTGTTGTCGACGAGCCAGACGGCCGTCGCCTTCGGCATCAGGGGAACATCGGCGCCGGGTGACATGCACTTTCCTCCTGTCGTCCCGCCGGCCGGGCGGTCGGCGGGACAAGGTGCCACGAATTGTCGGGGACGGACCCGATATAGCCCCTCGGCGCCGTCGGCGCAAACCGGCCGCCGTTCGGGGCGCGCCGACGGGTCAGGCCGCGGCGCCGAACGGCGTCAGGAGCACGATCTTGCCCACGTGGGCGGAGCTTTCCATCCGCGCGTGGGCGGCGGCCGCCTCCTCGAGGGGGAAAGTGCGGTCCATCACCGGGCGGATCGTCCCGTCCTCGAGGAGCGGCCAGACCTTCTCGCGGAGGGCGCGGGCGATGGCCGCCTTGAAGGCGACGTCCCGCTGGCGGAGGGTGGAGCCGGTGTGGACGAGCCGCTTCATCATCAGCTTGCGGAAGTCCACCTTTTCGCTCACCCCCTCGAGGGCGGCGATCTGGACGATCCGGCCCTCGACAGCCGCCGCGTTCCAGTTCCGGGGAACGTAGCTGCCCCCCACCATGTCGAGGATCACCTCCACGCCCTTGCCGCCGGTGGCGGCCTTCGCCGCCTCCACGAAGTCCTCCGTGCGGTAGTTGACCGCGACGTCCGCTCCGAGGTCGCGGCAGGCGGTGCACTTCTCGTCCGAGCCCGCGGTCACGATCACGTGGGCGCCGAAGGCCTTGGCGAGCTGGATCGCCGTGGTGCCGATCCCGGAAGTCCCGCCGTGGACGAGGAGCCACTCCCCGGGCGACAGCCGCGCCCGGTCGAAGACGTTCGACCACACCGTGAAGAAGGTCTCCGGGACCGCCCCCGCCTCGACGAGGGAGAGGCCCTCGGGGACGGGCAGCGCGTTGTCGGCGGCGGCGAGGCAATACTCGGCATACCCCCCGCCCGGCACCAGGGCGAGCACGCGGTCGCCGACGGCGTGGGCGGAAACGCCCGAGCCCACCTCGGCCACCTCCCCCGCCACCTCGAGGCCGGGCACCGGGCTCGCCCCGAGCGGTGGCGGGTATCCCCCTTCCCGCTGGAGGACGTCGGGCCGGTTCACCCCGGCGGCCGCCACGCGAATCAGGATCTCGCCCTCGGCCGGATGGGGTACCGCGTGGGGGCGCGCCACCAGGACCTCCGGCCCGCCGGGGCGCTCGATGTCGACGGCGATCATCGTCTCGCCGGTGTCGGCGGCAACCTCTGCCATGGGGCTCTCCTCAGGGTCGTGGCAGGCCGTGCCGCGGCGAACGGGCCGCGCCGGCCTCCCCGGGCGGCCAGTCAACACGACCGGCGCCACCGCGCAAGGCCATGCGGCGCCGAACGGGATCGGCCCGTGCGCCGTCGGTCCCTCGCCGCGCGCGGGATCCCGGCGCGGTGCGAACCGGCGGGCGCCGTCGTCGTGTCCCGGCAGGAGCGCGACCGCGGCGGGCGGCGAGACGGAGGCGGCGCCGGATCGAAGCGGCGCGCGGGCGGGGTAAGGGGAGACGTTGGCGGAGCCGCGCGCGGGCGGGATGGGGGGAGACGGCCGGCGGGGCTGTGCCCGGCGGGCGCCGGCGGCGGGTACGCGCCCGCCGCCGGCCGGGCCGGGCGACCGGCGATCACTGCACGGTGCGGGCCTGGTTGGAGCGGACCGGCTGGCCGGCGGAGTTCACCACCATCATGACCTGCTCGTCGTTGTCGGTCCGGGCCTGGACGAGGTAGGCCGCGTCCATGATCTGCACGTCGCTGAAGCCGGCCTCGTTGAGAGCGGCGATCACGCGGCGCTGCGAGACCACCATCTGCTCGGGCGTCATGCCGGAGGCGGCCGCCTCTTGGCCGTCCTCGCCCCGCATGCCGCTCGTGCCGGCCTGCTGGCGGTCCTTGTCCTGCATGCCGGAGGTGGCGGCCTGCTGGCCGTCCTTCATGTCGCCGCCGGACTGCTGGCCACCTGGCTGGCCGCCCGCGGCGGCGCTCCGGTCCGTGTTCGTCTGCTGCTGGTCGCTCTGGGCGAAGGCGGGCGCCCCCATCAGCACCAGGGCGAGCGCGGTCGCGGTGAGGCTCCTCGTCATGTCGTCACTCCCGTTTCGGTTGTCGGTCGGGCGCGGCGACCGTCCGGGCGTCGGACGCGGCGGCCCCGCGGACCGTCCGCAAAACCGGGAGGCCGGAGCGCCGTTCCGTGATCTAGGAAAAAATGACCGGATCGACATTGCCCTGCCGCCGCGTCCGGAATGGTCTTGCGCGGCGCGGTCACCGACCGGGTTCCGCTGGCACGAGCGCGGTGACGGACGGCGGGCGACGGTTCGCCATCCGCGTCTTCCCGCACGTTGGCGCACGGGGCGGAAGACGCTAGGTACACGCCATGGCCCGGCCCGGCGCCGGGGCGGTGCCCGGCACGGCGGTGCGGCGAGAATCCTCGGAGGCGGTGGACGATGGCGGACGAGCCGAAGGCGGCCCCGGCCGAGGCCGGGCGAGATGGGTCTGAAGGACCTGTTCGCGCACCCGGAGATGCGGATGATGCTCATCATCTGGCCGCCCATCGTCGTCGCCTTCCTCGCGGGCGCGTTGCTGGCGGGCGACGCGCCGGCCTGGCTCCTCGCGATCGCGGTGCCGTACGGTTTCCTCGCCTGGACGCTGATCGAGTACGCGATGCACCGCCACGTCTTCCACTGGCAGCCGGAGGGGCGCTTCTGGCGCTGGCTCGCCGCCCCGCTCGGCCCGCCCCACGTGCGCCACCACGAGAACCCGACGAGCTACCGCGGCGCCATCCTGATCGGGCAGACGCCCTCCCTGATCGTGATGGGCGCGTGCTTCGGCCTCCTCCTCCTCGCGCCGGTGCCGACGGGCTTTGCCTGCATGGCGATGGCGGCGGGGTCGGTGGGGTACGTCCTGTTCCAGAGCATCCACTTCGCCTGCCACATGATGCCCATGCGCCGCGGCTACTGGGCGATGATCAAGCGCCACCACGCCATCCACCACTACCGGGACGAGACGGTGAACTTCGGCCTCACCACACCGCTGTGGGACTGGGTCTTCGGCACCCTCTACCGGCCCGCGCCGGACAAGGCGCGCGCGGGGGACGCGGGGGCCTGACGCACCCCCGTGCGAGCGGGGCCGCGGCCGCCGGCGTCAGCGGTCGGCGGCGCACGCAAGGCAGGTCGGGACCGACGGGTCGGCCGACAGGCGGCGGGGGGCGATCTCCTCCCCGCAGGTGACGCACGAGCCGAACGTGCCGTCCTCGAGCCGCCTCAGCGCCGACAGGATGCGGGCCTTGCGCGCCTCCCGCCGGCGGCTGCCGGCGAGCGCCATCGCCTGGCCCTGCAAGGCGTCCATGCGCGACAGGCGGCCGAGGCTCGTCTGGTCGAGGACGACGGGCCGGCCGTCCTCGCTGCGGCCAGCGTCCTCCGCCTCGACGGCGCCGAGAAGGGCGAGGAGGGCGTCCCTCACGGCCGCCCCGTCCTCGATGTCGATGGGCTCGCGGGTCATGGCGCCGAGACTAGCCGCTCCCGCGGCGCGGCGCAAGCGGCGGCCGGCGTCAGTTGCGCCGCGTCGGCACCACGAGGGCGGGCGGCGGGCCGGTGTCCGGCGGCGTGCGGTCGGCGGGCGTGTAGGGGTTGGCCCGGGAAGGCGGCGGGAACGGCGCGCGCTCGTCGGCCGCCGTCCTCACGATGAAGGGGGCCACGATGGTCCCCGCGTGCTCGAAGTGGAGGCGCACGGGAAAGCTGGTGCCCGGCCGGAGCGGGCGCGGCACCCGCACGAAGCGCAGCTGGTAGCCGCCGGGCTGGAACACCACCCGCGCGCCCGCCCCGAGCGGCACGCCCTGGTTCGTCACCCGCACGATCGACCGCCGTTCCGCGGCCGCCCGCTTCTGCGCCTCCTCGGCGGCGGTCGGCGCCTCGGCCCGGACGAACTCCCGGAAGACCGGGTTGGGCGCATGGCGCAGGGGAATCGGCTCGCGCCGACGGGGCGGCGACGAGCCGCCGCCGGAACCGCCCGAAGCGGACGCGGACGCCCCGCCGCCGGACCCGCCCGACGCCGACCCGCCGGCGGACCCGCCCGAGCCCGACGCCGACCCGCCGGCCGTGCCGCCGCCCGCTCCCCCGCCTGAGCCGGACGCGGCGCCCGTGCCGGCGCCGCCGCCGTCCCGCGGCTCCTCGAACCGGTCGCCCGGGCCGCGCCTCAGGAGGGCGTTGCGGCGCGCCTCGGCGCCGCCTGGCCCCGGGTCGATCGCCGTCGGCACGTTCTCCGGCACGATCCGCCCCGGCCCGGACGGGGGCGGCGGCGGCACCGTCTCCAGGATCTCCACCTTCTGGGCGACGTCGGTGGTGGCCCGCAGGAGCCGGTCGGCCTTGCCAGAGCGGTTCTCGATCACGAGGCGGCCCACCACCTCCGCCGCCCGCTTGTCCGTGGACCCGACCGACGGCGCGATCACCAGGATGTCCACGGGCGGGGGCGGAGGCTTGGGCTTCCGGCTGCCGCAGGCGGCGAGCGCCGAGGCCAAGAGGATGACGGCGAGACAGGCGAAGAGCCTGTCGCCCGGCCGCCGCCCCGCCCGCGGGCCGCTCGGAGCCCTCATGGTGCCACCCGTTCCTCGCCCCAGGGCGGTTCTCCTCCGCCCTCCGGTCTCCATGACCTATCGCGGCCCCGTCAGCCAAGCCTTGTGTCGGCCGTCGCAATGCCGCGCCCGAAGGCAACCTCTCGCTTACCCTCGCCCGACGAAGGCTCGCCCGGCCCGGGACAGACCGGCCCTGCCGTGCCCGACGACCGCTTCCTCGCGACCGGCCCGGCGCACCGTGCCGCCGTCCGGGCGACCTGGCGGAGCAGAGCCCCGCCTCGCCGCCCCCGCGGCGGCCGGGACGCCCGCCGCGGGGAGCGGTCGCTTCCCCGCGGCCCCCTCCTCACTCGGCGAGCGGCACGCCGTCGGCCGCCGGCGCCGCGCCCGCGGCCTCCCCCGGAAGGGCCGGCGCGGATGCGGGCGCGTCGGCGGCACGCGCCGAGCCCGTCGCCGCCTGGAGGAGAGCGAACGCCGCGAATGCCCCGTCGAGGAAGCCGGGCGCCTCCCGCGCCGTGCGCGGCGCCGCTTCCGCCGCCCCGGCGCCGGCGGGCGCGCCAGCCTCGGCGCGCGCCCCGTCCCCGGAGCGCGCTGGCTGCCGGGCGTCTCCGGGCGAGCCGGCGGCAGGGGCCCGCGCGGTGCCATCGTCCGCCGCCGCGGCCGCAAGGTCCGCCTCCGCCGGCGCCGGCGGGCCGTGTCCGGCGTCCGTGCCGGTCCCGCTCGCCGCAGGCGCCGCGCCATCCGCAGCGTCCGCGACGGGGGCGGACGGGGCGAGGAGGGCCGCCGTCGCCCCGGCGCCGCCCGCGGCCGCGACGGTCACCGCGAGGGGCCCGTCGAGGGGACCGAGCTGGCCGCGCTGGCCGCGGCCCGCCTCGAGGATGGTGGCCGTGCCGCTGCCTGCCCGCTCGCCCTGTGCCGACACCACGAGGTCGAACCGCTCCGCGCCCTCGGCGGCGCCGTCCGACAGGATCGGCACGGAGACCGTCTTCACCGTCTCGCCCGGCGCGAAGGCGAGGCGGCCCGCGGTCGCCACGTAATCCCGGCCCGCCAGCGCCGTCCCGTCCACGGTGGCGAAGGTGACTTCCAGCGGCGTGTCGCGCGGGGCGTCGAGGCGGATCTCGAAGCGGGCGGCCGGCGCGGAGGCGGCGATGGCCGAAAGCCCGGGCGCTGGCCGCGTCTCGGACAGGAACGGCTCCAGGAGGTCGACCGCCGCCTGCCGCACCGTCGTCCAGTCGTCGAGCAGGATGCCGTCGGTGTCGCCCGAGTTCGGGTTCCATGCCCACCACATCCACGGAAAGGGCGGACCGTCCACCGTCCCGTCCCCGTCGGTGTCGCCGGAGAGATAGGCGACCATCGCCTCCGCCCACGGCATGTCGGCGGGGACCAGCTTGGAGCCCCACTCGCCGATGAGGACGGGCGCGATCCCCTCCTCCTGGATGTAGCCCCAGTTCTCGCGAAACACGCCGAGGAGGTCCGCCCCGTCCCGGAACCAGGGCTGGTCGAAGACCGAGGGCGGGTAGTCGTGGGCGGAATAGACGAGCCGGTCGGACGGGATCCGCACCGGGTCGTCCGCGACGCCCCTGAGGTTCCCGCCCCACCAGTACTCGGCCCCGCCCGCCGTCGCGACGCCCTCCACCACCATCAGCCACTCCGGCGCGACGGGCAGGATGGCATCGGCCGCGCGGGCGGCGGCGGCGGGCCAGTCCTCGGGGCCCCCGCCGCCCCAGGTCCCGCCGTGGGGCTCGTTGGCGAGATCCGCGCCCATGACGGCGTCCTCGCCCCGGTAGCGGGCCGCGAGGATGCGCCAGGCGTCGATCCAGTCCGCCTCGGTGAAGCCGTCCCCGTACCACAGGCCGTTGTCGTTGGGCCCGTCGCCCGGCGGTCCGCGGTGGTAGTCGAGGAGGACGCGCAGGCCGATCCGGTCCGCGTACTCCACGATGCGGTCGAGAATCTGGAGGCCGTCGAGGCCGTGGAGGTCCGGGTTGAGGCCGTAGTCGATGCCGCTCGGCGTGCCGCCGTCGGACAGGACGAGCTCGCCCGACAGCGGCAGGCGCACGGCGTTGAAGCCGAGATCGCGCATCTCGTCCATCATGGAGCGCCAGTTGCGCGCCCACAGGCCGTGGGGGGCGAAGGTCTCCGTCTCGAGCCCGAACCAGTTGACGCCGTGGAGGCTGACGGGCTCGCCGGCCCCGTCGCGGATGATCGGCCCGTCCACGGAGAAGAAGCCCGGCGGGAAGGCCGGCGCGAAGGGTCCGGGCCCGTCCGCCGCCTCCACGACCCGGGGCGAGGACACCGAGAGCGCGACGGCCGCGCGTTCCTCCGCCGCCGCATCCGCGCCCTCCCCCGGCCGGGGAATCGCCGGCGCCGGCGGCGCGGCGAGGGACCGGTCCGCCTCCGCCATGGCGAACGGGGGGTCGCGCTCCATCGCGAACGGCGGATCGGCCGGGGAGAACGGCGTGTCGCCCGCCTGGTCCGCGTCCACCGGGGCGAAGGGGGCGGAGGCGACGGGGGCCGCGTCCGGCGCGTCCGGCAACAGGCGCACCCAGCGCGGGACGAGATCCGGGCTGCCGCTCACCTCCATGCCGAAGTCGGCCGTCTCGCCCCGGGCGAGGACGGCGTTGTGGTCGGCGTTCTGGATGACGTGGCGCCCGCCGTCTCGGGAGACCACGCGCGCGTTCCAGATGTTCACGATCTCGCCCGGAAGATCGACGGTGATCGTCCAGCCGCGGACGGCCTCGGCGGGCGTCAGGGAAAGGTCGATCACCCCGCCGCCGTCCCAGGCGGCGCGCACGGCGCTCGACAGGCGGGCGCCGTCGGCGGCGAAGGTCTCGCTGGCCATCGCCGACGCCCGGCGCCCGTCAGGCGAAGTAGGCGGAGGCGGCGAGGAGAACCACCACGATCGCCGTCACCTCGAGCCGCAGGCGGGCGTACCAGCCCCCCTTTCGCAGCTTGCGGAACACGAAGATGTCGAACACCCCCTGGAGCAGGAAGGCGAGGGCGAAGATGATGAAGGCCCATTGCGCATCCACGAGGAGGGCGAGCGCCCCGACGAGGGGCGGCACGACCGAGATCACGAGCCCCCGCGTCTGGGAGGCCGGGTGCTCGAGGTTCAGCGACAGCCCCCAGTGCACCCCGCCCAGGAAGGCGAGGATGACGGCCGCATAGCCCTTGAAGGCGAGCATGGCGATGTCGGCCGACACGCTCGCGGGCGGGCCGAACAGGGAGATCACGAAGCCTGCCACGAAAGGGATCAGCCCCGCGTAGGTGAGGTACCGGGCGACCTTCGGCACGCCCGCGGGCAGGCCGGTCGGGGCATGGGCGCTGGACGACATCGGTCTCTCCGTGTGGACGTTCGGGCAAGGGCGCGTCGGCCGCCACGCTTAGCGCGAAAACCGGGCCGCGCCAAACGCCCGCCGCCCGGGCGCGCTCGAGGGTGCGCTTCAGGATCACGCGGCTGCCGTTGGCGTCGGGCTCGCCGTGGTGGAAGAGGTCCGGGGCGAACCGGCCCTCGCAGGTGTCCGACGCAAAGACGATCAGGCTGTCGAGGTCGGGGACCGCCGCGCACTCGTCCTTTTCCGGACCCACGAGGCCCGTTCCCTCCACGGCGGCGACGGTGAAGAGCTCAGAGCCCGCGCCCGTCTTCTCGAACGGGGCGAGCGGCACGGTCTTCGCCTTCGGAACGCGGTGGAAGTCGACAGTGGTGGCGAAACAGGACTTCACGCCCGCCGCTTCCAGCCGCTCGCGCGTCTCCCGCACCTTCCCCGCATCGTTCATGGTCCGCCTCCTCGCCTCGTGACGCGCGGGCCGGTGAAAGGGCGGGGCCAGCGGCGGCGGCCCACGCTGGCACGGTGGTTGCATCGCGGCTTTCCGGATCGCGGGAGTGGCCATGGCCGACTGGGAGACCAAGACGAGCGCGGAGATCGGGCGGACCATCGCGTCCGGCCGCGACCTTGCGGTGCTGCCCGTCGGCGCCACCGAGCAGCACGGGCCCCATCTCGCCACGGGCTGCGACACCGTCTTTGCAGAGGCGATAGCCCGGGCCCGCCCCACGACCTGCCCGCTGAACCACCGAAGGACAAGGACCACGATGCGCGCCCTCACGCTTCTCACCCTCGGCCTCGCCCTGTCCGCCGCGCCCCTTGCCGCGGACGCCGAGGCCAAGACCTACCGCGTCGGCTACAACATCTACGTCGGCTTCATGCCCTACGGCTGGATGTACGAGAACGGCATCCTCGACAAGTGGGCCGACAAGTACGGCGTCGACATCGAGGTGATCCAGGTCCAGGACTACGTGGGCGGCATCAACCAGTTCGTGGCCGGCGACCTCGACGCCATGGCCGTCGCCTCCATGGACGGGCTGACGATCCCGGCCGCGGGCGGCGTCGATACCACCATCGCCATCGCCGGCGACTTCTCGAACGGCAACGACGGCATCGTCTCCAAGAGCGCGTCGAGCGTCGCCGACCTCGAGGGCGAGACGATCCACCTGTTCGAGCTCACCGTCTCCCACTACCTCCTGTCCCGCGCGCTGGAAGAGAACGGCCTGTCCTTGCGCGACGTCGATACCGTCAACATCACCGACGCGGACATCGCCCCCGCCTACCTCGGTTCGGACGACGTCGCCCACGCCGTCGCCTGGAACCCGATGCTGCTCGCCATGGAGCAGGGGGCGGAGGGCTCCACGCGGCTGTTCGATTCGGCCTCCACGCCCGAGGAGATCGTCGACGTGATGCTCTTCCACACCGAGACCGTGGAGAGCGACCCGGACTTCGTGAAGGCCGTCGTCGGCGCCTGGTACGAGACCATGGAGATCATGTCGGGCGGCGACGAGCGGGCCGAGGCGATGATCGCGGACCTCGCCGACATGTCGGGTGGCACGGTCGAGGACTACAAGGCGCAGCTCGCCTCCACCAAGATGTACTACGACCCAGCGGAGGCGTACGAGCTGATGACCTCCGACCGCCACAAGGAGACGTGGGACTTCGTGCGCAAGTTCTCCTTCGAGGTCGGCCTGTTCGGCGAGATGGCGGCGAGCGAGGACTTCGTCGGCATCGAATTTCCGGACGGCACCATCCTCGGCGACCCGGACAACGTGAAGCTGCGGATCAACGCCGACTTCACGAAGATGGCAGTGGACGGCGCGCTCTGACGCCCGCCCGCGCGGCCGGCCCTCGCGGGCTGGCCGCACCCTTCCCCCAACGCGGACGAGCCGATGAAGCGCGCCGTCAACTACGTGCCGGACAGGGCGACGGGCTTCCTGCTCGCGATCCTGCCGTTCGCCCTCGTCCTCCTCGTCTACGTGATCGCGTCCGACGCGCGGCTCGCCGCCAATCCGGACGACAAGCTGATGCCCTCCCTCGGGGCGTTCGCCGACGCCATCGACACCCTCGCCTTCACCGAGAACCGGCGGACGGGCGAGTACGTGTTCTGGACCGATACGGCGATCAGCCTGCAGCGCATCTTCATCGGCCTTGCGATCTCCACGCTCCTGTGCCTCCTGATCGGGATCCCGCTCGGCTTCCTGCCCTACCTTCGCAGCTTCCTCGGCCCGTTCGTGGCGGCGATCTCCCTCATCCCGCCGCTCGCGGTGCTGCCGATCCTGTTCATCCTGTTCGGCCTCGGCGAGACGTCCAAGATCGTCCTCATCGTGTTCGGCGTCGCCCCGTTCCTGACGCGGGACATCGCGCTCGCCGTCGCCGCCATCCCGCGGGAACTCGTCGTCAAGGCGCAGACGCTCGGGGCCTCCACCTGGCAGATGCTCACCCGCATCGTGCTGCCCCACGTCCTGCCACGCCTGTTCGATTCGCTCCGCCTGTCCCTCGGCGCCACGTGGCTGTTCCTGATCGCGGCGGAGGCGATCGCCTCGGAGGGCGGGCTCGGCTACCGCATCTTCCTGGTGCGCCGCTACCTCGCCATGGACGTGATCCTCCCCTATGTGGCGTGGATCACCCTCCTCGCCTTCCTGATGGACACCGGGCTCGCGCGGGCCTCGCGCCTCGTGTGCCGCTGGCACCACCTGGGGGCGGGTCGATGACCGAGATCGCCGTCCGCGGCCTCTACAAGGAGTACGGCGCCGCCACCGTGCTCGAGGACGTGTCGGTGGAGCTGCCCGACCACGAGTTCTGCGTGGTGCTCGGGCCGTCGGGCGCGGGCAAGACCACGTTCCTGAGGATCCTCCTGTCCCAGGAGCGGCCGACGCGGGGCGAGGTGCTGATCGACGGGGCGCCCATCGACCCGGAGCCCCAGCCCGACCGGGGCGTGGTCTTCCAGCGCTACTCCGTCTTCCCCCACATGACGGTCCTTCAGAACGTCATGCTCGGGCCGCAGCTTACGGCCGCGCCCGTCCTGTCGCGCCTGTTCGGGGCGCGGCGGCGGGCGGTCCGGGAGCGGGCGGTGGCGCTCCTCGAGGAGGTGGGGCTCGGCGAGGCGCTGACGAAGTACCCGACGCAGCTGTCGGGCGGGATGCAGCAGCGCCTCGCCATCGCCCAGGCCCTCGTCATGGAGCCGAAGGTCCTCCTCCTCGACGAGCCGTTCGGCGCCCTCGACCAGTCCACCAAGAAGGCGATGCACCGCCTGATCCTCGACCTGTGGCGCAAGAACGCCATGACCATCGTCATGGTGACCCACGACATCGGCGAGGCCTTCACCCTCGGCACCCGCGTCCTGATGATCGACAAGGTGCGCCGCGACCCCCAGGCGCCGGAGGCCTACGGCGCCACCATCACCCACGACCTGCGGCTCGACCCGGCGAAGAAGGCGCCCCTCGCCGAGGCGGGCTCGGGCGACGAGGCGAGTTCCATGCGCGCCATCTTCGCCGAGTGGCGCCGCCGGGCGGGCGATGCCGTCGTCGAGGAGGCCGGCCCGGGCGCGGGCCCGCCGCCGCTCGAGCGCCTCGTGGGCTGAGGCGGCGCGGCACCGCGGAAACCGAGCGCCGCACGCCGCCGGCACGGGCAGGCGGGCGCCGGGGAAGCTGGTCGGCGCACGCGCCGTCGATCCTGGCGAGGGCCGGATGACGGGAGGCGACGAGGGACAGGCCGCGCGCCGGCCCGAGGCCGTTCCATGCCCGGCCCGCATGGCACGTCTGCGCCCCCGCCGCTGCTTGTGCGGCGCACGCGCTGCTAGCGGCTCGAGGGGTCCGGCACCGACCGCATCGCCCGAGCCGGCAGCCCGCCGCCGGAGCGTGCCCATGTCCCTCGCAGCCGCCGTCCCCGCAACCCCCGACGCCGGCAGTCCGCGCGCCTGGCCGCGGCTCCTCCTGTCCGTCGTCATCACCACCGTGGGTGGGGTGGGCCTGTGGTCCGTCGTGGTGGTGCTGCCGACGGTGGAGGACGCCTTCGGGGTCGCCCGGGCCGGCGCCACCCTCCCCTACACGCTGCTCATGGTCGGCTTCGCCGCGGGCGGCATCCTCATGGGCCGCCTCGCCGACCGGCACGGCATCCGCCTGCCCCTCGTCATCGGCGCCTTCTCCCTGTGCGCGGGCTACGTGCTCGCCGGCCTCTCCCAGACGCTGTGGCAGTTCGTGATCGTCCACGGCCTCCTCATCGGCTGCCTCGGCTCCTCGGCCACCTTCGGGCCGATGATCGCGGAGGTCTCCCGCTGGTTCGTCCGCCGGCGGGGCCTCGCCGTGTCGATCGCCGCCTGCGGGAGCTACTTCGCCGGCGCCGTGTGGCCGCCCGTCATCCAGCTCCTCGTGGAGGCGCTGGGCTGGCGGATGGCGCACGTCGCGATCGGGGTCGGCACCCTCGCCATCCTCCTGCCGCTCACCCTCCTCGTCGGCCGGCCGGCGCCGCGCCCATCCCCCGCGCCCGCCGCGGCGCGCGCGCCGGCCGAGGCGCGGCCCGACCTTCCCGTCTCGCCCCGGACGCTGCAGGTCCCCCTCGTCGTCATGGGCATCACCTGCTGCATCGCGATGGCGATGCCCCAGGTCCACGTGGTGGCCCTTTGCACCCAGCTCGGCTACGGGCCGGTGGTGGGCGTGCAGATGCTCTCCCTCATGCTCGCCACCGGCATCGTGAGCCGCCTTCTGTTCGGCATCCTCGCCGACCGGATCGGCCCGCTGCCGACGCTGGTGACGAGCTCCGCCCTCCAGGCCTTCTCGCTCCTCCTGTTCCTGCCGTTCGACGGGCTCGCCCCGCTCTACCTCGTCTCCGCCCTCTTCGGCCTCGCGCAAGGGGGGATCGTGCCCACCTACGCCATGGTGGTGCGCGCCTTCTTCCCCGCGTCGGAGGCGGCCTCGCGCATCGGCATCGTCTTCTCCGCCACGCTCGTCGGCATGGCCATCGGCGGCTGGCTGTCCGGGCTCATCTTCGACATGACGATGTCCTACGGGCCCGCCTTCGTGAACGGCTTCGCCTGGAACCTCCTCAACGTCGCGATCGCCCTCTTCCTGCTCGCGCGCCTCGGGAGCGGGCGGGTCCCCCCCGCCAGACAGGTTTCGCTCACGGCGTGATCGACAGGCCGCCGTCGACGATGAGGGTCTGGCCGGTGATGTAGCCGGCCCCGTCCGAGGCGAGGAAGACGGCGACCTTCGCGATGTCCTCCGGCTCGCCCACCCGGCCGGCCGGGATCAGCGAGACCGCCGCCTCGAGGCCCTCCGGCCCCAGGGAATGCTCCCGCGACAGCGCCTGCGCGGTGCGGATGAACCCGGGCGCGATGCCGTTCACCCGGATGCCGTCCCGGGCGACCTCGGCGGCGAGCCCGCGCACGAAGCCCACGACACCGGCCTTTGCGGCCGAATAGTGGATGTGCTCGTCCCACCCGTAGGTGGTGCCCATGATGGACGACAGGCAAACGATCGCCCCCGAGCCCCGCCCGCGCATCGCCGGAAGGGCCGGCCGGATCACCCGCCACATGCCCTTGAGGTCCACCTCGAAGGTGTGGTCCCACGCCGCGTCGTCGAGCTTCTCGACGGGCACCTTGTGGGCGATCCCCGCGTTCGCCACGATCACGTCGAGGGGCCCGTGCTCGGCCTCCACCGCCGACACCACCGCGTCGGCCGCCGCCGTCGAGGTGACGTCGAGGGGGTGGAAGGCCGCCTCGCCCCCGCCTGCGGCGATCTCGGCGGCGACGGCCGCCCCTTCCGCCTCGAGGACGTCCGTCACGATCACCCGGTAGCCCGCCGCGGCGAAGGCGAACGCGCTCGCCCGCCCGATGCCGATGCCCGCCCCCGTGATCAAAACCGTACCGTCGGCCATTCCTTCGCTCCTCCCCGGTCCGCGCGCCCCGAGGCAAGCCCCGTGCCGCATGCCGCCTCGCGCCACACCCCGGCTCGCGCGCCGGCACGGAGAGCGTGGCACGGAACCGCCCGCAGGTGGGAGGATTGGATTCCCGGTCGTGCCGCGCGGTCGCGGCCCCCGGTGCCGTGCGGCGACCCCGGAGCTCCTCGGATGAAGGCGTCGAAAGCGATGGACCGCCCCGCCGGACCCGCCATGCACGCCCGTCACAGCGTAAACGAACGACACAGTTGCACGCGCGCCATCTGTACCCGCCCGGGACCCGTCGCACGCCTCTTCCGACGGCCATGACGGCTGAAGGCGAGGCGAGCGGCCGCTGGCGGGCGGGGTGGCGGTCCGCCACCGCCCCCGGGCGGAGCAGCGCCGCTCCTCGCCGGTCTCCTCGTCCTCGCCGCGCTTTGGCTCGGACCCCTCGTTCCCGTAAGTCGGCGCGCCTTCTCCGCCCACATGATCCTCCACCTCGGCGTCGTGGTCGTCGCCGCGCCGCTGATCGCGGTCGGCCTCGCCCGCTGCGGCCTCGGCCCCGGCCCGTTCCGCCGGCCCCTCGCCGTCGCGGCGGCCGCCACGGCCTTCGAGGCGCTGGTGGTCTGGGGCTGGCACCTGCCCGCGCTCCACGAGGCGGCCGCGCGCGACACCCCGATGTTCCTCGCCCAGCAGGCGAGCTTCCTCCTCGCCGGCACGGTCCTGTGGCTCGCCGCCTTCTCCGGCACCTCGCGGGCGGCGCACGGGATCGGCGCGGTCGCCATGTTCCTCGGCTTCATGCACATGGGGCTCCTCGGCGCGCTCCTCACCCTCGCGCCCGCCCTCCTCTACGCCCCGGACGTGTGCCTCGGCGCCTTCGGCCTCGCCCCGCTCGACGACCAGCGCCTCGGCGGCGTCCTGATGGCGGTCGGCGGCGGGCTGCCGTTCCTCGCGGGTGGCCTCGTGCTCGCCGCACGCGTCCTCGAGGCGTGACGGCGCGCCCGCGCCGCACCCGCGGGCCGAACCGGCCGGTGCGGGGAGAGGCCCGCCACGACACCGTGCGGTCATCCCGTTGACCCCGCGATCGCCAACGGGGCAAATCCCGTCGCGGGCGGCGCGGCGCGCCTTCCCTTCCGGCCGTGACGGCCGGCAGCGCGCCCCGCCCGGCGGGGCAGGAGCGCCATGATCGGCCTTTGCGCGGACGACTACGGACTGTCGCCGGGCGTGTCGCGCTCGATCCGGGAACTCGCCGCGGCCGGCCGCATCACCGCGGCGAGCGCCATGACCGTCTTCCCGGACTGGCCGGAGGCGGCCGCCGGCATCCGCGACCTCGCCGGCACCGTCGACCTCGGCCTCCACCTCGTCCTCACCGATGCCCCCTCGCTCACCCGCGCCGAGGCGCTCGCCCCCGGCGGACGCTTCCCGCCGCTCCCGCGCCTGCTCGCCCGCGCCCAGGCCGGCCGGCTGCCACGGGCGGCCCTCGCGGCGGAGATCGCCCGCCAGCTCGCCGCCTTCGAGGACGCCCTCGGCTTCCCCCCCGCCTTCGTCGACGGGCACCAGCACGTCCACGTCCTGCCCGGGGTGCGGGAGGCGGTGGCGGCGCTGTTCGGCCCCCGCCTCGACCCGGCGGGCACATGGCTGCGCGTGTGCACCTCCCGGCCGGCGGCCATCGTGCGCCGCCGCGTCGCCGTTCCCCGCGCGCTCATCCTCGACCGGCTGTCCCGGCCGCTCCGGGCGATCGCCCGCCGCCGCGGCCTCGCCGCCAACGACGACTTCCGCGGCGTCACCGCCTTTCCGGCCGACCGGGTGGCGGACGAGTTCGCCGCCTTCCTCCTCGGGCCCGGCGAACGCCCCCTCGTCATGTGCCATCCGGGCCACCTCGACGACCTGCTGACGACGCGCGACCCGGTCCACGCCCGCCGCGCCGTCGAGCACGCCTTCCTGTCCGGGAGCCGGTGGCCCGAGACGCTTTCGCGGGCGGGCCGCACGCTCGCCCGCCCGTCGGCGCTGTGCGGAACGGGGTGAAGGCTCGATCGTGGACGGGAGGCCTTCCCGGTGTGCTAGGGGTTCGCCGGGCCGGGCGCGGACGGGCGGCGGGGCAAGGACGGGAGGGGCGGCATGCGCATCGCGGTGACGGTGGCGGCGGTGATCTGGATCCTCGTCACGGCGCGGCCGATCCTTCAGCCGCTCGCCGTCGGGCTCCTCGTGTGGCTGGTCCTCGGCGCGTCGGTGCGAAAGGTCCAGGGCCTCGTGCCCGCGCGCTTCAGGCGTGGCAAGTTCACCGTGCGGGTCGTCGGCGCGGTGGGCGTTCTCCTCGTCCTGTTCCTCCTCGGCCTGTTCGTGGGCGAGAACATCGCCGAGTTGAGGGCCAACCGGGACCTTTACGAGGCGAACCTCGACCGGTGGCTCGCGCGTGCGGGGGAACTCGTGGGGGCGGCGCAGCCCCTCCAGGTGGCCGACCTCATCGGGCGGATCGACTTCACCACCTTCGTGCTCAACGTGGCGGGTTCGACCGCCTCCTACCTCGCGGCCCTGTTCGTGGTGCTGGTGTACGTGGTGTTCATCTTCGTGGAGGCGGAGGCGATCGACGACAAGATCGCCGCCTTCGCCGGAGATCCCGCGCGCGAGCGGCGCCTTCGCCGCTTCCTGTGGGCCGTGCGGCGGGGCATCGACGACTTCCTCGGCGTGCAGGTGCTGATCGGCCTGATGCAGGCGGTGCCGACCTACCTCCTGCTCGCGGTGATCGGTGTGGACGCGCCCCTGTTCTGGGCGGTGCTCATCTTCCTGTTCAGCTTCATTCCCACCATCGGCACGCTCGTCGGCATCGCCTTCCCGGCCGCCATGACGCTCCTCCAGTTCGGCACGCTGGGGCCGTTCATCCTGGTCGTGACCGTACTCGGCGGCATCCAGGTGGTGGCGAGCAACGTGATCCAGCCGCAGCTCATGAGCCGGTCGCTCAACCTCTCGCCCCTCGTGGTCCTGTTCGCGGTGTTCGCGGGCGGGGCGCTGTGGGGGATCGTGGGCGCGCTGATGGCTGTGCCCGCGCTCACCATCGTCGCGATCGTGTGCGCGGAGGAGCCCTCGCTGCGCCCGGTGGCCGTCGCCCTGTCGGCGAACGGCACGCTGCCGAGCCGGGCCGACGCGCACCCGAACCCGCTCGGGGACGACGACCCGATGCCGGCCGTCGATCCCGCCCCGGAGGATGACCCGCCCGCGGTCCCCGCCGAGGGCGGCAGGCGCGGCTGAGGCCGATTCGCCGCGGCCGCCGTGCCGCCCCGCGCGGGTTGCGCGATCGACGACAAGATGCGACACTTCGCCGCGCGCACGATGAATCCCGGGGACCGCGGGGCGATCGGCGCGCCGGCGCCCGTGCGACCCGTGCGGCCCCCGGCCGCCGGCGCAGGAGGGCCCGGCGTTCCCCGACGGGCAGACGGACGGAGCAGCACGCATGGCCCGCATCCAGACGACCCGGAACATCGGCGACTCCGTCGCCTTCGCTTCCATCGGCTCGGACTTCGAGATCGAGGCCACCCGCCGGGGCTTCGTCGTCGACACGCTGGACGACCGGCAGGGCCTCGGCGAGATCCACGCCACCGTCCGCCAGCGCGGTGGCTCGGAGGGCCTCGTGAAGGTGGACATCCGTGACGAGGACGGCGACGTGATCGTCCGCATCGACCGGCTCGACTATCCGGCCCACTATCTGCGCGCCCTCCTCGAGTGGCCGCTCGGCTCGTCCGTCCGGGCGCTGCTTTCCGGCGACGACCTCTTCCGCGGCCGCGGCGGCAACGAGCACATCGAGACGGGCGCGGGCGACGACCGCGTCAAGGCCGGCGGCGGCGACGACTTCATGGTCGGCGGCCCGGGCGACAACGACTACGACGGCGGGAAGGGCTTCGACCTCCTGTCCTGGCGGGACGCCTTCTTCAGCCCGGATTTCGTGACGAACCCGGTCGACCTCGACGTCGACCACGGGATCGCGACCAACCCGTACGGCGGAGCCGACCGCTTCCGGAACGTAGAGCTCTTCGAGCTGTCCCCCCTCGACGACGTGGCGAGCGGCTCGGACGGGGACGACCGCTTCCGCCCGCTCCTCGGCGAGGACACGGTCGACGGGCGCGGCGGGAACGACGAGGTCCGCTACGACCGGGACGACCGCAACGGCGGCGATGCCGGGGTCCTCGTGAACCTCGGCGAGGGATTCGCCATCGACGGCTACGGCACCCGCGACACGCTCATCTCCATCGAGCGGGCGCGCGGCTCGGACCTTCCGGACGTCGGCGACACGCTGATCGGATCGGACGGCGACGACGCGCTGCGCGGCCTTGCCGGCGACGACATCCTGTCCGGCGGCGGGGGCCGGGACTTCCTGGAGGGTGGCGCGGGCAGCGACACGTTCGTGGCCGACCGGCCGCGCGGCGAGGCGGACTTTGTCGCCGATTTCGAGGCGGGGGTGGACCTCATCGGGATCGAGGCGTCCGGCTTCCGCGGCATCGGCGGCGCGCGCCTTCCGGGGCGCCGCTTCCAGGACGGGGACGATCCGGCGCCGCGGGGCAGCAAGCCCCAGTTCCTCTATGACACCGACGACGGCGTCCTCGCCTTCGACCCCGACGGGCGCCGGCCGGACGCCCCGGTCGTCCTGTTCCAGCTCGAGGGCGCGCCCGCGCTCTCCGCCTCCGACTTCGTGATCCTGTAGGGGCGCCGGACGGCGCGGTCGCCACGGCGGCAGGCGCCGCCGGCGTTGCCGGCGGCGCCCGTCGCGCGTTCGGGCGGGCTGCGAGCCTTGCCCGGTCAGGCGAGTTCTTCGGCGAGAACCACGTTGAGGACGAGGGTCGGGTCCGCGGTGCCGTTCTTGTAGAAGGTGAGCTGGAAACCCTCGCTCGCCTCCGTGCCGAAAGCGTCTTTCAGCGTGCGGTACTCGACGAGATCGTCGTCGAACTTGTCCGCGAACGCCTCCGCCTCCGCCGCGGTCTCGATCTTCGGCCAGCCGTGGGAGACGCCACCGCCCATGAGGCCGACGGTCTGCAGGCCGAGCGTGTCGATCCCCTCCTCGAAGTCGAGGATCCACTTCACGTCGTCCGATCCGCTCTTCTGGACGGAGAAGGTGTCCGCGCCCGCCCCGCCGAACATGATGTCCGAGCCGTGGTCCGGGTTGATGGCATCGTCGCCGTCGCCGCCGAAGAAAACGTCCGCGTCGTGCTGGTTGTGGCCACCGCTCAGCTTGTCGTTGCCGGCCTGGCCGAACAGGTAGTCGTCGTCGTGGTAGCCGTTGAGCGCATCGTTGCCGCCGCCCCCGTAGAGCCAGTCGGTTCCGTGGGTCGTGGTGACCTTGTTGTCGGTGTCATCGCCCACGAGGAGGTCGGCGCCGCCGGTGTTGACGTACCCCGAGTGACCGGCGGACAGCACGTTCAGCGCCGAGGGCGCCAGCACGGCCTCCAGCATCTGCGTCCCGAAATCGACGACGAAGCCGGTGCCCTCGTCGTTCTCCGTCATCGCGTAGCCGTTCGCCGCGTTGGCTTCCACGAACGCCTCGAGATCCCCGAACGTCGCGAAGCCGTCGTTGTGGAGCTTGTCGGTGCGGATGACGTCGCCCTCCGCGAAGGAGAGGTCGGTGATCACGTTGTCGCCGGTCTTGCCGTCGCCGAAACTGAAGGTGTCGCCGCCCTCGCCGCCCGTGAGGACGTCGTCGCCGTCGTCAGCGATGATCTCGTCGTCGCCCGCGCCGCCGTCGATCTCGTCGTCGCCCACGCCGCCGTTGAGCATGTCGGCGCCGTCGCTCCCGTACACGGTGTCGTTGCCGTGCGAGCCCCACAGCCGGTCGTCGCCGGTACCGCCGTCGATCTCGTCGTTTCCGCCCTGACCGCCGATGGTGTCGTTGCCGGCGCCGCCGTCGATGGTGTCGTCGCCGTCGCCGCTCGCCGCTCCGCCACCATCCTGGTCGCCGCGGAGGATGTCGTTTCCGTCGCCACCCTTGACGACGTCGTTCCCTTCGCCGCCGACCGCGCTGTCGTCGCCCTCGCCGCCGTCCAGCGTGTCGGTGCCCGTGCTCCCGCCGAGGGTATCGTTTCCGGCGCCGCCGCTCAGCGAGTCGTCGTCGTGGTTTCCATAGACTTCATCGTCGCCTTCGCCGCCAAGGATGGTATCGTCGCCGTGGGATCCGAAAAGCCGGTCGTCCCCAGTCCCGCCGTCGATCTCGTCGTCGCCACCCTGACCGCCGATGGTGTCGTTGCCGGCGCCGCCGTCGATGGTGTCGTCGCCGTCGCCGCTCGCCGCTCCGCCACCATCCTGGTCGCCGCGGAGGATGTCGTTTCCGTCGCCGCCCTCGACGACGTCGTTCCCTTCTCCGCCGAAGGCACTGTCGTCGCCCCCGCCGCCGTCCAGCTTGTCCTGCCCGGCGCCGCCCGCGACGGTGTCGTTGCCCCCGCCGCCGTCCAGCTTGTCCTGCCCGTCCCCGCCGTGGATGACGTCCTCGCCCCCGCGGCCGTTCAGCTTGTCGTCGCCGCCGCGGCCGTGGAACGTGTCCACGCCGCCGAAGCCCGACATCTCGTCTGCGTGGTCGCTGCCGATGACCGTGGTGTCGCCGTAAGACGTGACGCTCACCCCGACATCCGACCACTGGGCGCGCAGATGATACGTGCCTGAGCCCGTGATCGCCCTCTCCACATCGGCGGTGTCCATGTGGAACGTCGCCGGCCGATTCCCCCACCAGCGGACCAGGTCTACACCTTCGCCACCCTCGATGACGTCATCATCGGTGAAATTGTAGAACTTGTCGTTACCGGCACCGCCGATATAGGTGTTCTGGCCTGCACCGCCGTTGAACGTGTCGTCGCCTTCGCCGCCCTCGGCATGGTCGTCGCCGCGGCCAGCCTTGAAGCTGTCGTTCCCGGAGTTGCCATAGAACGTGACGTCGTGATCGACGCGCATGGCGTTGACCTCGTCGCCATGCGCCGAGCCGTGAAACTCCTCGATGCTGGCGTCCATGAAGATGAGGTCGGCGATGGTGACCGGCCCCTCCGCGCCGGTCGCGTCGACGATGTCGTGGCCCTCGCCGCCCTTCAGGGGCTTCTCGCGGGCGTTGTCGTAGTGGATGCCGTTGTCGCCGAACGCGTTGGAGTCGGTGAGGACGAACGTGTCGTCGCCGGCGCCGCCGATCAGGATGTCGGTGCCAGCGCCGTCGTGGATCTCGTCGTCGCCGCCGCCAGCGTCGATCCGGTCGTCGCCGTCGCCGCCCTTCACCACGTCCGCGGCGATCGTGTGGTTCTCGTAGGTGTCGTCGCCATCCCCAAGGTCCGCCTCGACGGTGGTGTGGCGGCCGTCGGTGATGGTCGCCTGCGTCTTGTGCCCGTCCGACTTGTAACGGGCCTCGCCGGCGGTGATCGTCACATCGTCGGCGCCGCGACCGGTGTCGATCACGAATCGGTTGGACCAGCCCGACCCGTTGGTCACGAGGGAGAGCTCCAGCGCGTCGTCGCCCGACCCGAGGGCGATGTTGCCGCGCTTGGCATTGTTCACGTCGAGAAGACCGCCACTGGTGTCCCCGGACAGGTCGACATCCACGTGAACATAGTCGTTCAGCTCGATGATGTCATATCCACCAAACTTGCCATCGACAAAGACATTCTTTGTCTTGTTCCAGCCATCGGAGCCGCTCTCGAAAACGATAGGCGCGGGCAGGGTGGACACGGCGGTGAGGGGAACCGGGCCGGGCGCAGCCGAAGAACCGCTCGCCGCGGCGGCCCCCTCCAGGATGTTGGACGCGTCGATCGGATCGAGGACGGACACGAGTCCATCCTTGTCGTCGGTATCGACCGTGTAGTGGGTCGCGCGCCCCTTGCTGCCGCGGGCGATGGAAAAGGCCATTGCGTCTTGCACTCCCATAAAAATTAGTTCTCGAGCGCGGGCGAGGCCGCGCGATCACCCATCGCGCTTCAACCATGAGCCCGCCCGTCGGGCGGCCAGCGCGTGCACCATCAATTTCTCAGTCGACAGTAAGGCGCATTTCCGCCCCACGTACATACTGGATTTTTCCACTTTTGATATTGGAAATCAGCAGCTCAACCATATATTGGGCCAGACTGTCGGGCAGACGACATTGTTCCGCCCAAATGTCGTTCAGATGACAGTTCGCCCCGGTTGTGACGACAAGCTGGCGGTGGATCGGCCCGATCTTGAAGGTGCGGCAGATTGTCGCATGAGCCGATCGGGCGGTGTGGGACCGGTGGACGGGCCGCTGCTCGCGGCGCAGGAGGCCGTCAGACGTGGAGGTAGTCGTCCTTCACCTCGGGCGAGGCGGCGAGTTCGGCGCTGGTGCCGGTCCAGACCACGCGGCCCTTCTCGATCACCACGTGCCGGTCGGCGAGGGTGACGAGGCGATCGACGTTCTTGTCGATCACCAGGATGGAGGCGCCCGTCGCCCGGATCTCGGCGAGGCAGGCCCAGATCTCCTCGCGGATGAGGGGGGCGAGGCCTTCCGTCGCCTCGTCGAGGACGACGAGGCGCGGGTTGGTCATGAGCGCCCGGCCGATGGCGAGCATCTGCTGCTCGCCGCCCGACAGCTGGTTGCCGCGGTTCCGCCGCCGCTCGGCGAGGCGCGGGAAGAGGCCGTAGACGCGGGCAAGATCCCACGCCCCCGCCCCCTCCGCCACCCGGGCGGTGGCGATCAGGTTCTCCTCGACGGTGAGGGTCGGGAACACCTGCCGCCCCTCCGGCACGAGGCCGAGCCCGAGGCGGGCGACGGCGTGGGGCGGGCGGCCCGCCACGTCCTGCCCGTCCACCACGACCCGCCCCGCCCTCGGCCGCACGAGGCCGAAGATGGACTTCACCGTGGTGGTCTTGCCCATGCCGTTGCGCCCGAGGAGCGTCACCACCTCGCCCGCGCCGACCTCGAGGCCGACGCCGAACAGGATCTGGCTGTCGCCGTAGCTCGCCTGAAGCCCCTCCACGAGAAGCATCAGGCCGCCTCCTCGCCGAGATAGGCCGAGCGAACCTCCGGGTCGGCGCGCACCCGCTCCGCCTCGCCGCTGGCGATGATGCGGCCGTAGACGAGGACGCTCACCCGGTCGGCGAGGCGGAAGACGGCGTCCATGTCGTGCTCGATGAGGATGACGGCGTAGCGATGCTTCAGCCCGTCCATCAGCTCGATGAGGGCGGCCGATTCCTCGTGGCCCGTCCCCGCGAGCGGCTCGTCGAGGAGGAGGACCCGCGGGCGCATGGCGAGCGCGATGGCGATCTCGAGCTGCCGCTTCTCGCCGTGGGAGAGGCTGCCCGCGACCCGGTGCGCCCGGTCGGAGAGGCCGACGGCGGAAAGGGCCGCCATCGCCTCGTCGTTGAGGGCGCGCTCGCGGGCGGCGTTCCGGAAGAAGCTGAAGGAGGAGCCAGAGCGCGCCTGGACGGCAAGCGCCGCGTTCTCCAGCACCGAAAAGCCCGCCAGGACCGAGGTGATCTGGAAGGAGCGGGCGAGGCCCCGCCGGGCGCGCCCGGCCATCGACAGGCGCGTCACGTCCTCCCCGTCGAACAGGATGCGCCCCGCGTCCGGGGCGAGGCTGCCGGAGATCTGGTGGATGAGGGTGGTCTTGCCCGCCCCGTTGGGCCCGATGACGGCATGAAGCTCCCCCGGCGCCACGTCGAGGGCGACGTCCGCCGTCACCTGCAGGGCGCCGAAGGCCTTGGACAGCCCCTCCGCGGCGAGGATCGGCGCCGTCATCGCCCGCCCCCCTTCGGCACGAGGCGGCGGATGGCGGCGACGAGGCCGCCGCGGGCGTGGAGGACGAGAAGGATCAGGATGACGCCGAGGGCGATCTTCCAGTGCTGGGACCAGGCGGGCAGCCACTCCTCGAGGAGGAGGAGGACGGTGGCGCCGAGCATGCCCCCCGTGATGGTGCCCATGCCGCCGAGCACCACCATGACGATGAGTTCGCCCGAGCGCTGCCAGGCCATGTAGGCGGGCGAGACGAACTCGGTGGCGTTGGCCAGCAACACGCCCGCGACGCCCGCCATCGCCCCCGCGATCACGTAGGCCGTCAGCTGGTACGGGTAGGGCGAGAAGCCGATGGCGTTCATGCGCACCGCGTTGTCCCGCGTCCCCCGGATCACCCGGCCGAAGCGCGAGGCGACCATGACGCGCGTCAGCAAGAAGGCGGCCGCGAGGAAGGCGAGGACCACGTAGTAGAAGGCCCGGTCGTTCTCGAGGACCGGCAGGCCGAACAGGGTGGAGCGGGCCGGGATGGTGAGCCCGTCGTCGCCCCCGTAGGTCGACAGCGACACCATGAAGAAGAACGCCATCTGCCCGAAGGCGAGGGTGATCATGATGAAGTAGACGCCCTTCGTCCGCAGCGAGATGGCGCCGGTCACGAGGGCGAACAGGGCGCACGACACGACGGCGACGGGTAGCTGGAGGGCGAGGTCGCCGAGGCCGTGGCGGGCGAGGATGCCGACGGCGTAGGCCCCGAGGCCGAGGAAGGCGGCATGGCCGAAGGAGACCATCGCCCCGTAGCCGAGGATGAAGTCGAGCGAGATCGCCGCGATCGCGAAGATCATGATGCGCGCGGCGACGCTCTCGAAATAGGGCGACACGCCGAGCAGCGTCGAGACGGGAAAGAGCGCGAAGGCGAGGAGGACGAGGAGGCCGAGGCCCGTCTCCACGTCCGGCCGCCGCAGGGCGAGCCCTGGCCGTGCGGGCGCCGCGTCCGCCTTCGGTATCCCGTCCGGCGTCGTCTCGCTCACGTCTTCAGCCCTTCGCGGGGAAGAGGCCCGAGGGCCTGAAGAACAGGACCGCGGCCATCAGGATGTAGATGAGCATGGGCGCGAGCGTGCGGCCCACCTGGGCGGCCGCGCCCGGGTCCATGATCTCGCGCAGGACGAAGGGGCCCATGGAGCGGCCGAGGGTGTCCACGAGGCCGACGAGGAGGGCGGCGACGAACGCGCCCCGGATCGAGCCGATCCCCCCGATCACGATGACGACGAAGGTGAGGATCAAGATGGTGTCGCCCATGCCCGGCTCCACCGACAGGATCGGCGCCACCATCGCGCCCGCGAAGCCCGCCAGCATCGCGCCGAAGCCGAACACCACCATGAACAGGCGGCGGATGTCGACGCCGAGGGCGGAGACCATCGGCCCGTTGGACGCCCCCGCCCGCAGGAGCATCCCGATCCGTGTGTGGTTGATCACGAGGTAGAGGCCGACGGCGATCAGGATGCCGGCGGCGATGATGGCGAGCCGGTAGATCGGGTAGCGCAGGTTGCCGGCGATCTCGACGGTGCCGGTGAGGCCGGCCGGAACGTCCACCGAGATCGGCGCGGCGCCCCAGATCACCTTCACCCCCTCGTTGAGGATGAGGATGACGCCGAAGGTGGCGAGCACCTGGTCGAGGTGGTCCCGTTCGTAAAGGTGGCGGAAGATCAGCACCTCGAGCAGGATGCCGAAGAGGAGCGCGAGCGGCAGGGCGATCAGGAGGCCGAGGAAGAGGTCGCCGGTGAGGCCCGCGAAGGTGGCGGCGAGGTAGGCGCCGACCATGTACTGCACGCCGTGGGCGAGGTTCACGAAGTCCATCACCCCGAACACGAGGGTGAGGCCGGCCGCCACCAGGAACAGCAGGATCCCGAACTGCAGCCCGTTGAGGGTCTGGATGATGAGGAGGTTCGTCATCGTGCTCCGTCCGGGACCGTCGGGCGCGCGCCGCCGTCCGCAAGCGGCCGCGGACGGGGACGACGGCGGGCGGCCAGAGGGCGCGCCGTGGCCCGCGCGCCCCGCCGGATCACTCCATCGGGCAGTCCGTCGCGTAGACGTCCTGGTAGTCCTCGAACACCTTCTGGACGATCTCGGTCTGGTACTTGCCGTCCGGCCGCTCGGCCACCTGCACCAGGTAGAAGTCCTGGATCGGGTAGTTGTTGTTGCCGAAGGTGAACTCGCCGCGCAGCGACTCGAAGTCGGCCGCCTTGATCGCGGCGCGCAGGGCCTCCCGGTCGTCGATGTCGCCGCCGACGGCGCGCACGGCGCTGTCGATCAGCATGGCCGCGTCGTAGGCCTGCATGGCGTAGGTGCCGGGCACGCGGTCGTACTTGTCCTCGAAGGCGGCCACGAAGGCGCGGGAGGCCTCGTTGTCGAAGTCGGGCGCCCAGTTGGCGCCGCCGAAGAAGCCGACTGCCGCCTCGCGCTGGGCGGGCAGCGTCGTCTCGTCCACGGTGAAGGCGGACAGGAACGGGATCGTGTCGAGGCCGGCCTGCCGATACTGCTTGACGAGGTTCACGCCCATGCCGCCGGGCATGAAGGTGAACACCGCGT